>NZ_JBSQDJ010000006.1:0-512323 GCF_053850235.1 Vibrio phycocola
GAGCCGTATGCAGTGAAAGTTGCACGTACGGTTCTTAGAGGGGCGGCACTTGGTAACAAGTGTCGTCTACTCGACCAAAATGTGTTATAACTTTCACATGCAACATTTCAAGTAACTGCTCTTTGACCAAATTTTACTAATCCTGCATTATGCACATAGTGGCTATTAACAGATATAGAAAAACAATAGCCTGACTCTAGACAAACCTTTAAAAAGGTCTAATTGAAAGTTCAATTTTCAAGGAAGATTTGTGTAAAATGACAGACCAGCTAGAACCCCTCCCTCCAGTTCCAGATGAAATAGTTAATGCCGCGCAAAATGGGAATTTAGTACTTTTTGTTGGAGCTGGCGCTTCCATGATGGTTGGAATGCCATCATGGGGAGGCCTTGCTAATGATGCCCTTCGTAGCTTAGTTGATAATGGATTTATTGATTATGCAGAGCTTGAACAGTTAAAGAAATTAGACCCCAAGAAACAGCTTTCCATCGCTGATTTCATTAGCCAAGAAAATGGTCAAAAGTTAGATCTTAGATCTAACCTTAAAGCTCGATTTGAAAGCTCTATTTACCCCAATATTAATTCAATTAAGGCCACATGTGTCACTACGAATTATGACCATGAACTTAATCCTGATCCGCTTGAAGAACAGTCTGAAAAAGAGACAAAACAAAAGGTTAATCGAAAGTCTGGCGTAGCAAATTTAAATGCGGCAGATCTAAAAGAACCAGGGACAGTTATTCATTTGCATGGTGATATTGAAAAACCTGAAACTATGATAGTTACGACTCGTGATTATCTCGCTCATTATGACGAGAAGAATGTACAGCATTTCTTAGCAGAGTTGTTTGAAAATTATGTGGTGCTATTTATTGGCTATGGTCTTGAAGAGTCAGAAATTTTAGAGCATATTTTGAGGCGTTCAGGTATCAAAGAGCTGGACAATAAACGACAACGTTTTTTGCTTCAACCATTCTTCAGAAGTGAACAACCTCTTTATGATAGGTTAAAGGTTTACCATCAAAGGTCATTTGGTGTTCACCTGATTGGTTATACGAGAGATGAAAAAGACTATCAGCAGCTTGAACATGTAGTAGAGCATTGGTCAAGTAAGTTAAGTGTTCAGCCACCCGCTTTGGTTGATGATATTGCGTTGATGGATAGGATATTAAATGATTAGTGAGCTATCACAAGATGAACTAATGGTTCTAAGGCGAGTCATTGCAAAGCCTGAATTGCAGCCGCATTTTTTCTCTAAGGTAAAAAGCCTGAAATGGTTTAAGGTCTTTAGTGAAAAAGGGCTACTGGCCCCATCTCTAAACCCTAGTCCCGTAAATACCGAAGGAAATTACTGGAACACTCCTTCTTGGCCTATTACTCAATACTTAGCTTCCTCATCCCAGCATCTTTGCGATCAGGATAATGAGGGTTATGCCAAGTTATATTTACAGTTAATTGTAGATGTAACGACATATGCTTCTGAGCATAGCTTTAGCAACTATCGTACGTGGTGGCAGTTTGCAAAGATATTAAGAAATATTCCGTCAGATTTAATATCAATTTCGGAAGTAGAGATTATCTCTTACTGGTTTTCTGATCGATTTGATAGTCGACTAGTAAGTAAAGAAATTGGCGACTGGGTCGTTGACTTACTAGAAGTACCAAATGCGCATAACAACGAACTTACACTTAAAATTTTTGATTTTTTATTTGCTATCTCTTCTACAGAAAGCAAAATCTCTTCAGAAAAAAGTGAGCCTAGGCTTAATATGGATGGTTACACGGCCAACTCGATCGCTGAAAAATTAGCGAAAAAAGCGGGGGAACTTTTAGGGCTTGAAGTTGTTGAATTGTTTGAAAGTAAGTTTAAACAAGCTATTGATATTGAGGGAAACGACCAATGGTCTGTTATTTGGCGACGTGCTGTTGAAGAGCATGAACAAAACTCAAGTCGTAATGATGTTGAAGCAATTACGCTGAAACTTTTTCGAGATACACTACTAGGTTACTGCAATGTAAGCGATGACGAAGCTGTAAATATTAAGCTTTGCAGTATGCTGGATAATAGATATCAAACTATTCAACGTGTTGCTATCTACATTGCAGGTGAATCTTTCATCAAACTATCAAGAGAATTAAGAGGAAAGCTCCTTAATGAAGGCTTTTTCAGTGACCACTATCGTCACGAACTTTGGCATTTCTTAAACTGTAATTTCATTAACTTGACGGATGATGAAAAAAAACAAGTTCACGATGTGATATCCAAACTGGTTTATACAGATGAATCGGGTTGTATCGAATCGAAGCCAACGGCATATCGACAGTCTATTTGGTATTATTCTATTAAAGAACAAGACGAAGAAGCCAAAATCTTATATGAAATATGCACAGAAATAACAGGTAAAGAACCTGATCACCCTGATTTTTCAAGTTACATGAGTGTTGGAACAGTTCAACACGAGTCACCTATAGAGATTAATCAACTATTAGTACTGCTGAAAACACCAGAGGAGCTGGTGAATTCTCTTAATGATTACAAATTTAAAGGGCACTTTCGTGAACCTGGAATCGAGGGGTTAGTAAAAAAATTCGGCGAATTAGTCACGCTAGAATGCGATACTATTTTAAGTCATACTGAACACTTGATTCAATTGAAGTCTTATTACTTACATGAACTATTTTCAGTATATTCAAGCCTCTGGGAAGCTAAAAAAACGTTAGATTGGGATTCTAGATGGAATGAAATTTTAGCATTTTCAGAAAAATTATTGGTAACAGATCACTTCTGGAATGATGACGGCAGTAACAGCGAAGGCGCTTTCATCGGTAATGTTAATTGGGTTATTGGTACATTAAGCAGATTGATTGAATCAGGATGTAAGAGTGACTCCTATGCTTTCGGAATAGATAAATCTAGTCGTGCCAAACGTGTTCTTGAACTGATTTTAGAACGCCAATCAGGGGAAAAGTTTAATCTTGATTCAGATGCTGTATCTATTGCTATCAGTAGTCCGCGGGGACGTTGTTTAGAGGCTTATGTCAACCTAGCGCTATATGAGTGTAGAAACTCAAACAAAGAAACAACTCAACATTCAGAAGTATGGGGCACCTACGAACCTATGTTTGCTCGTGAATTAGATAAACCAGACTCAGTAAATGAGTATGAGTTTGCTGCGATTGTAGGAACCTATATTCCCAACTTCACCTATTTATCAGAAGAGTGGACTCTTACAAATCTAGATAAGATATTTGACCAATCGAATTTGCAACGCTGGCTATGCGCGATACAGGGTTACAGCTATGTAAGTCACTTGAGGCCAGAAATTTATGCTCTATTTAGAAAGCATAATTATTTTGAACTACTTCTAGATAGCAAATACCTTAAAGATGAAACCAAAAATCGATATATCGAATTTATTTGTGTGGCTTGTATTCATGAATTAGAAAAGGTTGATGACCAAAACGGAGCGATTGCTCTTATGATAAGACGAGCTAATTACTCTGAATTGGAGACGATGATTTGGTTTTTTTGGACACAAAGAGATAATCAAGAAATAAAGATTAGAGAAAAAGTGTTCT
Source organism: Vibrio phycocola (assembly GCF_053850235.1). NCBI lineage: Bacteria > Pseudomonadati > Pseudomonadota > Gammaproteobacteria > Vibrionales > Vibrionaceae > Vibrio > Vibrio phycocola. The sequence continues at coordinate 3,578 of NZ_JBSQDJ010000006.1, forward strand.
CCTTGTTCCCTTCATTAGTTGCTCTGATAAAGCCTAACACGAATAAAGGGAAACAATTTACATCAAGATTGTCATTGTGGTCTGAATTCATTGACGAAATTGATAAGCAATCAAAAAATTGGTTGATGAGCATTGCCCCTTATGCAGGGTATGATTACAACGCTGATACATTAGTTGAAAATTTAGCGCGTCTAAGCGACAAGCATCCGCAGGATACATACGAAATTTGGAAGGAGGCGCTTTCTCGCCCTTGTTCTATATATTCGGATGAAAGCGTTAAAAAACTGTTTGTTAATCTAATTAACATGGGCACAGATGGTGAGCGTTATGCCAAAGATATTGCTGATGAATATTTAAGATTAGGCGACTCTAGGCAGGTTAGTTTATATCAAGAAGTAGTAAATGAAATTGAGGGTGAATAGTTATCAACTTAGTAGTTCAGCGGAACACTGAGGTTGGCCGCGAGGTTAGACGTTTTCCAATACCCTAGGAAATCCGTTAAGCACTAATTTATCAAAGCCGCAAACTCAGTTTTGTCCAAAAACGCGTTACATAGTCATGTGCGCATATTATCGCTTATACATAGAAATCATATATGTTCACCGATACTACACTTGGGGCACAATAAACTTATCTTCACAAAGCTGAAAATGCTTGAATTACACGCTCTCGAAATTTCCCTAGAGATAAGGATTCATGCTGTGAGTCATTGGTGGTATCACCAAGGTTTAGAATTTTGTTATCCCAATGAAGCTTGGCTTGGTTGCCAGAAATAGATCCTGAATGACTTAAGCTAGACAGTGAATTAGCTGATGTATTTTCACTGGTATCTTGTTTAGGGGTATCTTGTTTTATATACAAGCATGACTCAGGGATATCTTGTTCAATTTGTTCTGCGAAACTGATAAGGCTTTCTTCCGCAAAGGTATACAACCAGGCTTCTTGGTTTGACAGTTTTGTTATTCGCAAAATTCTTCCAAGTACCTGTCGAAAATACAGTTCGGTTCGGACGTTACTTAAGTGGCAGCATACTTGTAATCGGGGTATATCGGTTCCCTCACTAACCATACCTATGCTAATAATCCATTCTACATCGCTATTTTTAAAACGGTTAATTGTCGTTTGTGCATACAGGTCATGATATGAGACTAAAACGCTGGATTGGTTAAATTTTTCAGTCAGTAGCTTTTGAATGAGCTTCGCATGAGAAACAGAGGAAGCGACTACTAAGCCTCCGGCGTTGGAGTTTGTCGATCTTATTGATTTGAGCTTATTGCACGCCAACTTTAGAATATGTGATAGAGCATTGGTATCATGCAGGATACTTGAGTAGCCAAGTTTGTTTTCCTTGAAAAGGGTGCTAATCGAGTTGTAACTTTCTGATTTATTGCCATTTGTTATTTTAAGTTGTTCGTTATCGACTAATACTAGCTTGGGTTTACGGCAAACATTGTCCATAATTGCTTGCTGCAGGGTGTACTGGTAATCACAAATGATCTTTCCCTCTGGATCGCTATAGGAACTGAGAGATATCGGCATGCGGTCCGAACGCCATGGTGTTCCTGTCAAGGCTAAGGTAAAGGTAGACGATTGCTGTACTTTCAGTAGGAGTTGCTCACCCCAAGAATTCGCATTCTGCACATTCTCGCCGGAGCAATGATGAATCTCATCAAAAATTGCTAAAACACGGTGTTTTGACAGTGTTTTCCAAAAATTATCATCTAAGTATTGCAGTGATTGATACGTCAAAGACATACCTACACACCCAACTTTTCCGTTAAAAGAACATTTTAAAATATGTGAAAACGTAGCTGCAAATCCCGCCGATACAGTAACAGACGGTGAGAAACAAATGACTAGATCAATCTTGCCAGAATCTAATAGTTTTTTGCTGAGATATGCCGAAAAAATAGTTTTTCCGGCGCCGGGTGTAGCTTGAGCCAGAAAGTGCTTTTGTCCAGCGGAATATTTGAGAAGTGCTTTGTCAATACACTCGGCTTGCCATGTTCTTAACATAGCGCTACTTCCGCTTTTGCAAGTTCTATTATTTTTGTCATTGCTGTTACTTTTCCGGTTAACACTGCTGAGTGTTGCGTAGATTGTTCATGAAGTTTCTTAGCATGTTTTTTAGCTTCAGGGTATTGCAGCATTATTGACTGATACTCCTCGGTTTCAGCAAGAAGAATGGTTAACTCAGCTTCTAACGTCAATTTAGCTTGTACTAGTTCATGCATACACGCATTGCGATTGGTTGTTTTTGCGTCTTCCTTTTTGGGTATATATTTTTGTGGTTTTTGGTTTGGCTGAAGGTCAGAATCTAAGAAAAGCGCTGTTTTGCTGAATATTTTTTTTCGTCCTTTGCCTTTACTAGTTAATAGACCCTGGGCTTCGAGCGCGTTTAGGTGTCTTGATACAAACAAGCGAACGGTACTGTTGCTTTTTCCCTGCATCGATCTGCTCATAAGAAGATCTCGAATTTGAGGTATTTGAAAACTGTTCATTTCATGATCCATGAGTACAGCGAACAAATCGGGATGTAGAGTAAATATTTGTGACACCTTAACCCTCTCTTATCTATTGATAGCTACTTATATTAACGAGATGCGGATTATAGTCCGTGGTAATGTGCGCATCAAGAGCCGATAGTCTTTCTTTTTAATGTACGAACAATATGAAAGACTTAGCGAAAAAATTCGGAGTCAATATTCGCAATATGCGTAGAGACAAAGGTATTTCTCAGGACAAACTGGCTCTTTCAGCTGATATTGATCGCAGTTACGTTGGTCGAATCGAAAGAGGAGAAGTGAACATCACACTAGAGAAAGCCTACCAGATAGCCGCGGTTCTACAGTGTGATGTCAAGGAACTACTTCCTTAAATGAAATCTGCCTGTTCGGCAGTGAGTGATCTTGAACTCGAATAAAAGTGGTTCGTTTTTTATCAACTACTTTTGCAGTAGTAATGAGGATTATAGTCCTCATTTGATGGAGAGGCAAACAGCGATTAGGCTGTTTGTGAATCGAGGAATTAAGATGTGACTAGTTAACTGCCTGTGCGGCAGTAAGGTTCAAAGCATGCGATGCGATACACGTTATCAAATTATCAGCTGCCTGTGCGGCAGTAAGGTAGAGCCTTCCATGTAATCGCCTAAACTTCACATTATCAGCTGCCTGTGCGGCAGTAAGGTGTTACATTTCTTAGTATAATACTCATAACACAATAAGTTAGTGTTGTATTGAGCAATATACCCAAATTCTAGAATAAGACATAGGTTCTTCAAAATCAATTGGTTATCAGGTTGCTCTGAAAAAAGGTCAAATCAATGGTACTGACTGTAGACAGTTTTCTCTATTAGATAGCCCGTAGCTTGTAAATCTCCCGTTCTCAATACTTGGTCTTTCTAGTTCCGTTTGAATATTCAGCCGAAATTTGTTGCTTGTACTTTTGCTACTCATCGGAATGGAATGATAGTGCTCAACTGTAAATAAAGTTTGCTCAATTTTCTCTATGATAGAGGTGTCTACTCCACGTTCAGTAGCTCTGGTTTTTCGTCTTCTCGCGTTTCGTTCCTGGCCGAGTGGAGTGGTTTTATCGATCATCTGGTTTCGCCTGAAAAGAACGTATGTACAGTCTGCGGGAACCTCTGTGTAGCTGGTGATAACAAAATACCCGAGAAGCACCATTTCCCGAAAATAAGTCTGAGTAAGCAGAAAGTCTAGCTTCATTGGGTCCTGTGAAACAAAAGTGATTCGGTTACCAATGGTCGCTTCCGTCCAGCAAGGAAATGAAACGCCAATCGCATTCGTTTGATACTTATTGCAGAAACCATGAAGCTTCTTTAAACACTTCCCAACAAGAACTTCATTATTTCTGTGCTCTGGAAGAAAGGTTACGCTGCGATAGTACCAAGCCATATTAGTTTCCCTTTTCCTGGAATAGTCCGCCTTTGATGATATTTGCCATGATAAAATGAAGATCGTTTATCATTTCTTGTTCTATAGGGACATCCTTTCTTAGGATCTTCACAAATTCATCGGCTCTTTTTAGCAAACTAAAGAAGTCTTTACCTGTATCTGGGTGCCTATACGCGGTGGCATGTTGTTTATGAACACCGTAATGCCCCACACGCAGTGGTTTCTCTGCATTAGGGTACCAATCATCGATGGTGGCTATCGCTGCTCCTGTTTTGTAGCAACCAAATATTGGACTATTATATCCATCTATTTCAGTGGACTGGTAGATACGGTTGACTTCTCTTCTATCTGGTTTATCACTTTTTTTCTGTTTTGAATCTTTAAATGCCTGACTTGGGTAGACAGGTGTCATCTCTGGAAGTTGTAGTTTTGCACATACTTTTAAGATGCAGTAATCATCTGGTGATGTCATGGAACCAATAATCAGTTGTATCAGTTGATCCCAGCCTTCTATCTCGTGAAGCCAATGATCATTTTTTCTCAGTGATCGTATATCATGGGCAACAATCAGTGAGTCTTCCCAAGGCCAAGGCTTAACTTCAATTGTGGTGCAATATGATTTTTTAGCATTTCTCCATAGCCATCGCCCGTTAAAGATATTTTCAAGATACCGAGAGACTAGCTCTTCTAAGCCTACTTTTTGTATATACAGTGCGACTAAATCATGCATAGTTTTACGAACTGGCGCATCGGAGCACTTGTATTCTTCAAGAAGTTCAGATGAAAAAGTAACAGAAAAACGGCATTGTAATAGTTCAATTCCGTATGGTACTTGGCAGACATTGAGTTCATGCGGATTGCCTTCAGCAAGTTCAGTTGGCTCAACCTTATCTTTAATAGTTCCGTCATTGTTACAGGCTGAATGTGTTCCTTCTTTCATTCCCAAGGCTATTCTGCTGAATATTTTAAGCGGTTTTATTTCACCGGAAGGCCAGATCGCTTCGAATGTCACGTCCGTTGCTTCTATTGATTTCTCATAAGCTAGTTGCTTTGGAAGTTTCATTGACAACTCCTTGGTGATATCTGCGGATTATATTCATCAACAGTGTAGTTCCAGAAAATCTCATTGATATTAGTTGCTCGGGTGACCGTTACAGGTCTAATTAACCCAAGCGCTGTTTCGCAGAACGCATGGGGGTAGCCTCGCAGGCTTTCCGCTCTTTCTTTAGGCTGCTCTAATAGGTGATACCCAACGGTTGTTACTAATGATGTCCTATTAGTTCTGCAGTGCTCAACAAGAGTACCGATATCTTCAATAGCTGTGTGGTTATCAAAGCCTAGCCAAAAGCCATAATCGTTAGGAATAGCACTTATTGCCGAAGTGGCTTTCGAATAAACTAAGATATGTTGCATATCATCTATATCAATATAGGATTTACCTCGCCAAAGCCTTTTAGGCAATAATTTCGGGACTCGCTCTAGCAGTGATTCTGAAAAGTCACCGCAATCAAGTAACAGGCTGAACGTTAAATCACACTGCCAATCGTCGTATATCGCTGGCGGTGATATCTCTCCAGAAAGCTTTTTAACTGCTTCCTTTGTTAATCCTCGGTTTTGCAGGTGGTAGCTATGTATACAGGTAGCAAAACTGTTGACTTTAAATCCCGGTGAATGCTTCGAAATGTTCCTTTCAAAAGCGTGTACAAAACCAAACAATCCCATTATAGAGGGCAGTCCAATGGTTACACTGGAGCTCTGTGCGCTGGCTGCGCAGACTCGAATCTCTGGGATAAGTAAGTACCGCATGCTTGCATTTTTAACTTTTAGTTCCGCTGCCTGTTGCCGTAGTTTATTAATCAAATAGTAAAGTAACTTGGTCAATCTCGGTTCATAACTAAGTCTAGGGCCAGATTTTGATGATGCTAAATCTGTATTTAGCTTTTCTGTAAGGGCCGATAATGACGTTTCTTCAACATTGGTTTGGTTGTTCATCCACTTTTGCACCATTTCTTCAATAGTGAACTTCACTCGTGCAATTTCTTTCTGATACAGATTTGACGGTAATAACCAACTTGGAGCTTCCATGTATTGAGACATTGCGCGGATAGCTTCGGTTGATAACCAGCGTGGTTCATCATTTAGGTAATGATGTCTCCTGTCTTTGATAAATGGTATTGTTTTAAGCATTCTAAATGCGCCGCCACAACAAGCTGGTAATAACCCCATGTTCCCAGGGCGACTAGCACGAAATGTTTGGCTATTACGCTGTGCTTCTAGTGATTGATACATGTAAGATTGGAGTGCTTGTGAGGCTACGGGCGATAGTGATATGTACGAGTCGTTGCCATCAGGAAGGCTAATCTGTTTAAGGTAGTTCGGTGCAAGAGTGACATCTATTGTTCGTGACGGGATTTTCTTTAGTGTTTTGACCGCAAGCTTCCTAAATTTCTCGTAGCAGCCCAATCTTTTTAGTGCGAACCAAATGGAGTGGTCGAAGTCCTGAAGTAGTATAGCAAGACAAGAGATACTCCCTTCCCAAATAAATTCTGCGCATAAAAACATACACACATTAACGTCAGTTGAATCTTTGGAATATGCCCATGCAGCTTTAGGCAACTTACTTGATGATAGTAAGTATTCAGGAAGCTCTCCTATCGTTTCTGCCCGTATGGTGCCTGTAGCCCGAATATCTGGAAATTTCACATTGTGACTTTGGCGATATTTAGCGGTATTAAGACAACGAGCCCACCACTTTTCATCTCTTAGTTTTTTCTTGCATTTATCTCTGCTGAGTAGATCAATCTGCTTGTCGACCTTATCAGTAAGGTTTACCAAAATGATTAAAGCTTTAGAAAGTTCTTCTGATATAACTATCGCTGGAGTCAGTGGCCGGAATGCGCGTCGCAATTCGGAATTTAGGTCATCGGCATCACTTGTCAAAACATCTTTCAGGTTCATGTAGACTACCACCTTGAAACATAAAATGAGCGATTGAACTCATCTGTCTGAAACTCTGCTAGCCAAAGGCAGTAGACGTCTCCGAGATAAAAAAGGTTGGCGGTTTTATTCAATGGTTCGTTATTTTTGATGTTTCTTGAGGGAACTAAGATCCGCTGGTCAACGAGTGAGGCTATTTGCTCCATATCCGTATTAAGAAGGATAGCGACATCTATTGCGTTCATCCGGAGGTTAGCGAACTGCCCGTTATCTTCCCAGACTCTCTGTTCAAGGTAGTGGAACAGTTCTCTCAAAATGAGGTTGTACTTTAAGTTTCTGTCGGGAAGCAAAATGCACGAAAACAACAAGTTCCCTAATACATCTCGTAGTGTTAACTCATTTTCGCCTACTGTTCTGTATTCAAGGTTGTATTCCACAGTGTCTTGAATTTTTTGGCCTATAGATTCAGGCCAGTTTTCCCAGAACTGGTAAAAACTCATTGCATCAAAATACTCTGATTGACTTGCTTTCTTCCACCAATGAACCAGTCCCCATCGATAGCTAATTGGGATGTCTGGTAGAAGTGAGTCATCGGAGCCAGTGAGCCAGATCGAGATAGAGGATTGTTGTTTTAACGTATCAATAGTGTGTATAGGTAATGGATTTCCACAAGAGCTACACTCACCTGAAAGACCATTGCTTCTATAATCATATGGCTCACTACATGTACACGAAACTGTTAACTTACAACCATGCTTATGACACACATCATAGCCTTCAAAGTGCCATCGATAGTCTGCGTATCCTGTTTCACATAGGCACAAAGGACAGACCGGAGCAGGTGCGTTACGTAAAAGAGAGCGAGGAATTATCTCAGCACCACGCATAAGTGCCTTAGTACCAGAGGAGTATCTTTTTGATGAGCGATTAATAGCTAAGGAGAGTACATCTCCTGGAACGTTAAAGGTTAATTGACTGATGGCCTGGAGTGCATGAATTCGGCTTGTAGAGTTACTTTTTGAGTGACAAGGGTTAATCAGTTTGATGTCAGTAGGGAAGGTATCATATTTGTCGGAATCAACGTCGAGAAGATAGTTCTTAAGTGCATAGAGAAAACGGTGTACGTCTTGATATCCGTTTTTGTTCGCCACTCGGATGAAAAAGCTTTCCAATGATTCATCCGGAAATGGCTTGGGCCTCTGAAGAAACATGTCTCTCTCCCTTTAGTTGTTTACTACTGTAAAAATAAACAGGATAAGGTGTGAAGCTTTTTCTAGAAAAAGATTGCTAACTCATGTTGTTAATCACACTTTTGCCCCATTGTTTGTCAGCCAAAGAATTAGGGCGCTTCTTGAAAGTGAAACCCGTTGTGATCTTCTAACTCCAACATCCCATTAATTGAGTCGGCTAGAACTTACCTGAATGCCAGGCACTTAATATCTCAGTAAGACATTCGAAGTCGCAATAGCAAAAAATACCAGTGACGCGATGCAGGTTGGCGCACCAGATATACCGTTGTTGACAATTTTTTCACACATCAATTGCAATACTAACCCCATCTCAGAATTGTGAAAGTCTATTCCATTTTATTCACTAATTCTGAAATCAGTAAGTTCCTATATCTATAAGAAATATTACCAAGCTTATAATTGATGATGCCAATAAAAAAATTGCTTTCATATCGTATTTCGATGCATATAACAACACTAGTTATATTGTGTGCTTTATATTTTGGTACTGTGATGAATTATCCCGTGCTGAGAACTATTTTTAATTTAAGCTCAGGTGTTTCCAATCCTGTATTCCCCTATACCGCACCGGTGTTACTGACCTGTGCATTTATTATTGTTTTATCAGCATTTGCTTGGCCTTATATTTTTAAGCCGTTTATGTGTTTTGTAGTGCTGACCTCTGCTGGGGCATTGTACGCAGCGGTAAATTTTCAGACCATGTTTGACTCCACTATGATGGAAAGTGTTTTTGAAACTAATTCGTCGGAAGTCTTTTTCTACCTAAATTATACGACAGTCTTTTATTTATTTGCTTTTGGTGTCGTACCTTGTGGCTTCATAGCCGCCGTCCGTATAACACCGTTTCAAAATTGGAAGTATGCTCTTCTCTCCAGAGTAGGTCTTGTTCTAGTAGCTGTCGTTGGTATTGGTCTTATTGCGGAGACTTGTTACAAAGATTACGCCTCAGTAGGTCGAAATAATAGTTACTTAAACAAAATGATTAATCCTGCTCACATCTACAATGGCACGAAATACCTTAAGAAAACCTACTTCGAAACTAAACTGGTTTACCAAAAGTTAGGTACAGATGCGAAGGTAGTTGAAGTTGCCAACGGAAAACCAACATTGATGGTCGTCGTCTTAGGTGAGACTGCACGAGCAATGAACTTTGCTTATAACGGATATAGTCGGAATACCAATCCGTACACGAGAAATATGGACTTAATCGCCTTTCAGGATGTGTCTTCGTGTGGTACTTACACAGCTTTGTCCGTTCCGTGCATGTTCTCCAATATGACTCGCAACTCTTACAGTAAACCCCACACAGCTGCTCAGGATAACGTACTCAATGTACTTCAACACGCAGGAGTAGATGTCTTGTGGATTGATAATGACGGTGGAGATAAAGGTGTTGCTAAAAATCTAACTTACATTTCCATCGATCCATCGCTAAAAAATGACGATTGTAACGGTTCAACTTGTTTTGATGTTGCCATGCTTAAAGATGCCAAACAGTTTATCGATGATGGTTCTCATAACAAGTTGTTGGTCCTGCATACGATAGGTAGTCATGGGCCTACCTATTGGCAACGCTATCCAGATGCTCAAGCACCGTTCCAACCTGCATGTAATCGTAGTGACATTGAAAACTGTAACGACAAACAAATCGTTAATGTTTACGACAATACACTGGTGTATAGCGACTATGTCTTATCCCAAGTGATTGATGAACTGAAAACCGTGTCGAACGATTATAACATCATGATGACTTATATCTCTGATCATGGTGAATCACTGGGAGAAGGTGGGCTGTACTTGCACGGTACACCTTATGCAATAGCACCGAAGGAGCAAACACAAGTGCCTTGGTTAATGTGGATACCAAAAGAGTATGCTCAGCAAAAAAGGCTGAGTAGTCAATGTCTTAAAGAAAAATCTCAGAAACACGCATTATCACACGATAACTTATTTCATAGCTTGCTTGGGTTGTATGGCGTTCAGACAGAAGTTCAAAATTCAGAACTAGATATAACATCCAGTTGCCGCTTAGATTCATAACCATTTTATAGAGTAATGTAAACATGCAACAAGAAATCATCATTAAACGTGAAGGTATTCATCGTATTATTTATACCTTTGTCCATAGCTATAACGGCTTCAAATGGCTTTGTAAAAACGAAGCGGCCTTCCAACAAGAACTAATACTTTTTGTACCTCTATCCGTGTTTGCATTTTGGCAGAATTTTCCAGCTATGCATACCTTATTAGTTATGTTGGGCATGGTGTCAGTACTGCTTGCCGAAATGGTAAATTCCGCAATTGAAGCTGTGGTTGATCGGATAGGGTCGGAGTATCACTCGTTATCTGGCGTAGCTAAGAACATTGGCTCTGCTTTAGTACTATTGAGCATGGTTTGCTCGATGGCTATTTGGGGGACGGTTTTATGGTTGCGTTAATATCAGCACAGAATAATATTTTTTCGAAATTTAAAATTGGCCCTCTTATGCCATTACTTTATTTCGCTTTGATCGATTTAATACTATTGAGTACTTCGCGATTGATGCTTTCGTTATGGCAGAGTGAGCGTGCGTTTGCTTCTGTTGACTATGGCCAAATTTTTCTCGGTGGTTTTCGCATTGATATTTCGTCAGTGTGTTATTTGCTAATACCAGCATTATTGCTGATATTGCTGGCTACATTGCTAAAAGTAACTCACCACCTTCGCGTGCCTCTAAAAGTTTACTTAGTAGGTGGCAGCATGTTGTTTTTGTTCTTTGAACTGATTACTCCCACGTTTATTCTTGAATATGACTTGCGTCCAAACCGATTGTTTATCGATTATCTGGTCTACCCAAAAGAAGTCTTTTCGATGTTGATTTCGGGTTACAAAATCGAAATTTTGGTCACCGTAGCAGGGCTATTCATCGCAGCCCGATTGTTAAGTAAAATGTTCGATATAGTTTGGCCTACAGAGACCAAAGGAGCGCTCTTACAGCAAGTGACGATTCAACTTGCTGTTGCTTGCCTTCTTATTCTAGGTGCTCGTGGTACGTTGGAGCACCGCCCGATAAACCCTGCATTTGTGGCATTTTCAACGGATCACTTGTTAAATGATCTCAGCTTAAATTCTGCTTATTCAGTAGCATTTGCGTGGAAACAAGCAAAAAATGAAATGTCGAGTGCTGAATTTTATGGCGCTATAGAGAAAGATGAGCTGCTTGATCAAGTTCGTAGCACTTTACAAAATTCACATGCTGATTTCTCTGATCCTCTTGTTCCAACGAAAACGATGCATACCTCTAGTTTTCCCAATCGTAAGAAGAATTTAGTTATTTTGTTGCAAGAGAGCTTGGGGGCGAGATACGTAGGAAAATTGGGAGGATTACCACTGACTCCTAACCTGGACAAAATTATGGATGAGGGATGGAACTTTACCCGCTTATACGCGACAGGTACGCGTTCTGTCAGAGGGATTGAAGCTGTTGTGACTGGCTTTACCCCAACCCCGGCACGCTCTGTTGTTAAGTTAGGTAAATCTCAGCAAAACTTTTTTACTTTAGCCAGTTTTCTTGGTGAGCAGGGATATCACACACAGTTCATTTACGGTGGCGAAGCGCATTTCGACAATATGAAGACATTCTTTTTAGGTAATGGTTTTCAAGATATTGTTCAAGGTAGTGATTTCGACAAAATAGATTTTAACGGTTCTTGGGGCGCATCTGATGAAGATTTATATGCTCAAGCGGATAAAGAGTTCGTCGAGCTACATAAACAAAGTAAGCCATTCTTTAGTCTTGTATTTACGTCGTCAAATCATTCTCCGTACGATTATCCAGATGGCAAAATTTCACAGTACGACAGTCAAAAACAAACTCGTAACAATGCCGCTAAATACTCTGATTATGCTTTGGGAAAATTTGTTGAAAAGGCACAACAATCTGAATACTGGAAAGATACGATATTCGTAGTCGTTGCTGATCATGACTCCCGTGTGTCTGGTGCGAGTTTAGTCCCCGTTGGTCACTTCCATATTCCTGCTGTTATTTTTGGCAACGATGTGGAGCATAGAGAGGATGCTCGGCTAGCAAGTCAGATTGATCTTGCCCCAACACTACTGTCAGTGATAGGAGCTTCTGGTGAACACCCAATGGTGGGTAACGACTTCACTAAGCCATTAGATGATTCTCAATTGAGAGCAATGCTGCAATATGATAAGAACTTTGCGTATATTAAAAATGGTAAGGCAGTAATTTTTCAACCTGATAAAACACCAAGAACTTTCTTGGTAGAAGGTAAACAACTTATAGAGACTCGGCTTGATCAAGCCTTGACCAAGGAAGCGCATGCCTATGCTAATTTTGGTAGTATGGCTTATCAAAAAGGGTGGTATTCTATGTCGATAAATAATAGTGAAAGTAAAGGCCGTTGAAATAGTGCCCCATTTATGGCCCGAACAAAAGCTTCGAGTCAAATTGCTTAAAAAGGCCATTCCTATCAATATATCGTATCTATACGAGTAATCATGATCTGTGCGAGTATTTTAGGTTTATCAAGATCTCTGAGAATTAAGCATATAACTATCCGTTATGCATAAGATAAAGAATGAGTTGATATGAAAAAAGTGTTAATAGTTGAAGACAATAGGGAAGTTGCTGGGATCTTGTTTGACTACTTTGAAAGTGGAGAAGTTGAACTTGATTATGCCGACAATGGAGAACTCGGTCTTAAACTCGCTTTAGAAATTGAGTTTGATGCCATCATTCTAGATCTTATGCTTCCACGCATGGACGGTTTAACGGTTTGCGAGAAGCTTAGAGATGCTGGGAACGAAACTCCAGTGCTGATGTTAACTGCATTGGATAGTCGGAATGATATGTTAAATGGCTTTAAATATAGAGCAGACGATTACTTAACTAAACCGTTCGATCTCGACATTCTAGCCGCTCGATTAGAAGCGTTAATCAAACGCTACCGACGCACAGTGACAGAAACGCAATTAATGTTTGGTAACTTATATATCGATCAGAAGACCCATAAAGCTTATCGTGAAGGTATTGCGCTTAATTTAAACCCAACGGCTTACTCAATACTAGAGTTTCTTTGCCTACGTGCTCCTGATGTTGTCACGCGTAATGAGATTACCAATATGCTTTGGCAAGACAATGAACCTAGTAATGACATATTGCGCAGTCATATCTATCAGTTGCGAGTTCAATTAGATAAGCCATTTGCTACCTCCATGTTGATTACGGTTCCCAAAGTTGGTTTTCGATTGGAGAAAGCATAGTGAAGCAATCTGGTGTAACCAGCACTCGCACCTTAACGAATCAATTGAGGATATTTTTTACGATTGTCGCTCTTGTCATGGGACTAGTCAGCTACATTATATTTTTTGCTGTCTTACATTGGTCTGAAGATAAAGTTGGGGAGCGTCGCATTGAACTAGATAAGAATGAGGCAATACAGCGATTTATGGATGGAGAAAATGGAGAAATCTCCATAGACGTTCTCACTCATGCCTATAATGATATTAGTTTGGTTCCTTCAAGGTTCCATAAGTACTTTAAAGGCGGAGATTCTTATGTTGGTGAAGTCGGATATGGAACCGAATCACTCATGCTTTACTTTGGTTACTACACAAATAATGGAGAAAGAAAACCCGTTATATTGTTATCTGATATCAATCAAATTGAATTTGGTAAATATGACATAGTGTATGCCAGTCTTATAGTGGTCACTAGTATTGCTGGGCTACTGCTCGTCTTTGGATTATTGTTGAATCGTTTAACACAACGCCTGATAACTCCTATTAATCATTTGATAGAACAATTAACCGAACAAAGCGGTAATAGCGCCCATGTATTTTATATTCCTACAGGTGGTGCCAGTGAGTTTCAGATTTTAGCAGATCAGCTTAATCAATATCGGCATGATATTCATAGTTTGTTAAAGCGTGAACAGGCATTTGCCCGCTATGCCAGCCATGAATTGAGAACCCCCTTAACCATTGTGAAAGGCGCAAGTAAATTGCTAGAGCGAAAGGTGTCAGAAGAATTTCAAAAGAGACAGGTGGTTCGTATCAATGAAGCTACATTACAGATGACCACGATGGTTGATGCATTGTTAGGGCTTGTGCGCTATGAGCGTAGTGAAGATGAAACCGTTGAAAGAAAGGTAAGCAAAGACGAATTTGAGAACATCATTGAACTCAACAGTGCTCAAACAAAAGATAAAAATATCGATGTTGAACTGACTTTCCTCCAAAGCCCATCGATTAAGGCTGCGTCAGCCGTGCTTAACATGGTCGTAGGAAACTTATTGAAGAACGCAATCGCCGCAACTCCGGAGGGAACAATAACTCTAGAAGTATCCGTAGACTCATTTGCTATTAGGGATAATGGTTCGGGTTTAAATGAAGCATCTAACCAAGATGGACATGGGTTAGGATTACTCATCGTTGAAGATTTATGTCGCAGATATCATTGGATCTTCTCAATTAGTAACCGCTCTACTTCGGGTTGTGAAGCATTAATAACTTTTCAGTAATCTTTTTTGTTCACGGCTAGAATGTTTGGTTTGTAGAGTATCAATTTAAATTATCCGTATTTTGCTAATTTAAATTGATACTCTAAGAAGCTTCTGTCCATTTCCAAGTTAGTTCAATAATATTATCGACCGTTCGTCATTTTGCTTTTGAGCCTACGAGTTCCAGCAACCGCTTTTTCTTGACAACCAGCAAGTGTTAATAGACTATTTACCGTGTTTAGTAGAATTTAAGAGTTTGTGATGCAACAAAGAATGCGCACAGTTTGGGTAACAATATTGACGTTAGTAGCCTTTATGCTTTCTAGCGCAGTAAGTAGTGCCCCTCTTATGCCTCTGCAAATGCTTACTGAAAGTCATGGCACTATGTCTATGCATATGGCCGAATCACATTGCGTCACTGCTAATGACATTGTGGTTGATAACGCTCAAGAGTGTTGTAGTGAAGACAGTGTGATGTCAGATCACCAGTGTTGTTACACTAGCTGTGTCACCAGTTATTCTATTATTAGCTCTCCTGCCTACGAATTATCACAAACCCCAGATCTTGTCCTCATTTCGAAAGAATCAAGAAGTCGCGTTAGCTCTATCGCCAGCGCTTTATTTCGGCCCCCCATCGTTTAAATTCCAATTGGTGACATAAGGTCATCGTTTTCGTTTCACGCGGTTTTCCCGTGTGACTTATTCTATTTGCAAACTATTGGTTTCGGCTAACTGTTTGCATCAGTAAACGATTGGAATTCAAAGTGAACATTAAACCAATTGCGTTAGCACTTGCATTGAATGCCGTGCTGACACCTTCCTATGCCAGTGAAGGTCAATTTACTCTAAGTAACATTATTGAGCTCGCGGTGTCCCGTGATCAGGGACTCGTTCAGCTTAACTCACAAGCCTTATCGCTTAAGGAAACTGGTGTTGCCAGCGCAACCTTGATGGATCCAAAGGTAAAGTTTGGTGTAGGTGGCCTGCCTGTCGACAGTTTTCAATTCGATGACGATGCCATGACCAATATCTCTGTTGGGCTGTCTCAGCAGTTCAGCCGTGGCGCGACGCTTGATTTATCCAAAAAGCAATATGAGCAACAGGCTCAGGTCGTCAGTTATCAGGCGGAGCTGCGAAAACTTGATATCGCAAAAAGCATTACGCAACTGTGGATAGAGCTTAGATATCTGATCCGGGCAAATGAGCTTACCGAAGAAATGCGTGAACTCATGCTAGAAATGACCCAGTTCATTGAGACCAACTACTCTCTCGGTAAAAGCGAGACGCAAGACTTGCTTTATGCGGAGCTTCAGGTCAGTCAACTCGATGAGAAACTCCAGAAAAATCGGCAAATGCAGCAGCGTGTTCGTGCACAACTCTCTGAGTGGGTAGAAGCCGAATATGTTCGTCAGATAGATGTGAGTAATGCTAAAAGCACTCAATGGAGCTCCCTCGTTGAACTGGACAAAACACTGCAGTCAGGTGGAACGGAATTTTATGATTTGCTGGTTTCCCATCCGAAAGTCAAAGCCGCGGAACAAAATATTCAACGTAAAGAAACTCAAGTGTCTATCGCTGAGCAGTCTTACACGCCTCAATTTGGTGTTGAAGTAGCGTATGCCTACAGACAAGCAAACGGAATGAATGGTCAGCCAGCATCGGATTTAGTCAGCGCGTATCTGACCATGGACATTCCTTTATTCACCGATAAAAAACAGGACCGAAAATACGCCGCTGCTCAACATCAGGCAGGTGCGGCTAAGTCGCAAAAAGACCTTCTTTTAGTTCAGATGAATGCTAGAGCAAACACGCTTATTTCGGATAAACACAATCTGGAGGAACGTATTCAACGTTATCAAAACGTATTGGTTAAACAAGCAAAAGAGCGTACTAAGGCGACCGAACGGGGGTACGAAAATAACACGGTTCAGTTTAGTGAGCTTATTACTGCGCTAAGAGATGAATTGATGATTGCAAAAGAAGAAGCTCGGTTAGTTGCTGATCTCAATAATACCCAAAATGAACTTGCTTATGTACTTAATCAGTATGACCAAAATGTCACTGAACTCAGCGCAGCTTATGACTTAGAGGATAATAAATTATGAAATCACTCCCTATTGCAACCCTAGCACTGCTGATCGGTGGTGTGATTGGTTTTACCGGGAATCAATACTTATTGGGAAGTCATGAGATGGCATCAAGTTCAGCGATGAGCTCGGATGCCAAGGAACCTCTTTATTGGGTCGCACCAATGGATCCCAACTATCGTAGAGACGAACCCGGTCAATCTCCGATGGGAATGGATCTTATCCCTGTCTATGAAGAGGACTCAGGGGGCAACCTGAAAAAAGGAACGGTCAAGATTGACCCAGCCGTTGAAAATAACCTTGGGGTAAAAACTGCTAATGCCTCTCAAAATAAATTGCTACCGAAAATTGATACTGTCGGATACATCAACTTTGACGAAAGCCGCTTATGGCAAACCAACAGTCGAGTCAGTGGTTGGGTCGAAACGTTGGATGTGAGCACGGTTGGTGAGCAGGTATCAAAAGGTGACGTGCTATTTACTCTTTATTCTCCAGAATTGGTGAAAGCACAAGAAGAATTACTCAATGCTTATCGCTCTGGTCGTAAAGGTTTGGTTAATGGCGCTCAAGAGCGTTTGATCGCCTTAGGGTTAGATAAAAGCCAAATTAATCAAATTGTTAAAAAAGGTCGTGCTGACCAGAATGTTGCGATAAAAGCGCCAGACGATGGCGTAATTGCTCAGCTGAATATTCGAGAAGGGAGCTATATTTCTCCAGCCCAAACCGTGATAAGCGCTGGGCCGTTAGATGAGGTGTGGGTAGATGTGGAGGTGTTTGAGCGTCAGTCTCATTGGATCAATGTAGGGAGTAACGCCAACATGGTTTTAAGCGCCTTACCGGGGCGAAACTGGGAAGGGAACGTCGATTTCATCTATCCCATTCTTGATGCAAAAACACGAACTCTGAGAGTACGTTTAAAGTTCGTAAACGAGGATGGTGCGCTTAAACCAAACATGTTTGCCAGTGTGACTCTTCAGGCTGAATCCGATGAGTCAGTGCTGACTATTCCAAGAGAATCAGTTATTCGCTCAGGAGGAATGACTCGAGTAGTATTATCTGAAGGGGAAGGAAAATACCGCTCTGCGCGAATTGAAGTAGGTAGAGAAGCGGGGGAGTT
Organism: Vibrio phycocola; assembly: GCF_053850235.1. Lineage (NCBI taxonomy): Bacteria > Pseudomonadati > Pseudomonadota > Gammaproteobacteria > Vibrionales > Vibrionaceae > Vibrio > Vibrio phycocola. The sequence goes on from NZ_JBSQDJ010000006.1 coordinate 21,390, forward strand.
CATCGAAGTCTTGGCTGGGCTTGTAGAGGGAGATAGTGTTGTCACGTCTGCTCAGTTTATGCTCGACTCTGAGTCCAGTCAGAGCGCCGAACTTGAACGGGTCAATGGAGTCGATGCTGAAAATCCAAGCGTCTGGGCTAAAGGTCAGATCACCGACATGATGGTCGGACATCGGATGGCAACGATTAATCATCAGCCCGTTGAAGAATGGCAATGGCCGGGCATGGTCATGAACTTTACTTTTGCTGAAGGGCTCGATATTGAAACTGTTCAGTCGGGCCAGTCTATTGAGTTCGAAATTCAGAAAACCGACTCTGGTCAATATGAAATACTGGATTTTACAGTCGATGATTCTGTGGTTGCCAATGAATTATGGGTTAATGGTGAGATCAGTATGCTTATGGCCGACTTCGATATGCTGACAGTAAGTCATGAGCCTGTAGTGGAATGGAGCTGGCAAGCGGGTGAAATGAACTTTTCTGTTGATCACGAAGTTGATTTATCCCCCTTTTCTGAAGGGCAAATGGTTCGTTTTCTAATTGATAAATCGGGCAATGAACCCAAGCTAACCGCTTTAGAATTGGTAGGAGGTAAACAATGATTCCTGCCATTATAAGGTGGTCGCTAAACAATCGCTTTATTGTTTTAGTTTTTACGGTGTTTTTGGTGTTTGCTGGTTTGTTTAGTGTTAAAAATACACCTGTTGATGCTCTGCCAGATCTTTCTGATGTTCAGGTCATCATCAAAACAAATTATCCAGGACAAGCCCCCCAAGTTGTTGAAGATCAAGTCACCTACCCACTGACTACGGCGATGCTGGCTGTGCCGGGAGCAGAAACGGTGAGAGGTTATTCTTTTTTTGGAGACTCCTATGTATACATCATCTTCAATGATGACACGGATATGTATTGGGCCCGTTCTAGAGTACTGGAATATCTAAGCCAAGTTACCCCGAACCTTCCCGCCAATGCTAAGCCCACACTAGGGCCAGATGCTACTGGTGTGGGTTGGGTATACAGTTATGTTCTACAAGATAAAACGGGTCAGCATGATCTGTCTGAACTCCGCAGTTATCAGGACTGGTTCTTAAAATACGAGTTACAAACGGTTGAGGGCGTTTCTGAAGTTGCTACTGTCGGTGGGATGGTCAAGCAGTATCAGGTACAAATCGATCCAGCCAGATTACGTGCCTACGACTTGACGCTTCAGCAGGTAAACAATGCGATTAAGATGGGAAACCAGGAGACTGGTGCATCGGTAATCGAAGTTGCAGAGGCCGAACATATGGTCCGAACAACAGGGTATTTATCTGGGATCGAAGATATCAAGGCGCTTCCACTCAAGGTGACGGAAAAGGGGACTCCCTTATTGTTGGGTGATATTGCTGATATTAACTTAGGTCCACAAATGCGTCGTGGTATCTCTGAGTTTAATGGCGAAGGAGAAGCCGTCGGAGGTGTTATCGTGATGCGTTTTGGTGAAAACGCTAGTTCAGTCATTGCCAACGTAAAACAGAAACTCTCCGAACTGCAGTCAAGCTTGCCAGAAGGCGTAGAGATCGTGGCGACGTATGATCGTTCCACGCTTATCGATAAGGCGGTAGAAAATCTATGGGAGAAGCTGGCTGAAGAATTTATTGTCGTTGCCATTGTATGCGCTCTCTTCCTGTTCCATATTCGTTCCTCGTTAGTCATTGCGCTCAGCTTGCCTGTCGGTATTTTGTCTGCGTTTATCGTGATGCATTGGCAGGGTATCAATGCCAATATTATGTCACTTGGTGGTATCGCTATCGCCATTGGAGCGATGGTTGATGGTGCTATTGTCATGATTGAAAATGTACATAAGCACATCGAGCGAACGCCATTAACCGATAAAAATCGATGGCAGGTGATTGGCAAAGCGGCGGAAGAAGTGGGCGCTCCCTTATTTTTCTCGCTGCTGATCATTACGCTAAGCTTCGTTCCGGTTTTCGCGCTAGAAGGGCAAGAAGGGAAAATGTTCTCGCCACTGGCGTTTACGAAAACCTACGCAATGGCTGCTGCTGCTGGATTGTCGATCACTCTAGTTCCCGTGTTAATGGGGTATCTCGTTCGAGGTAACATTCTACCTGAGCACAAGAATCCAGTGAATCGTCTTCTTATTGCCATGTACAAACCGGTATTGAATGTCAGTCTTAAGTTTCCAAAGACTATGGTGGTAATCGCTCTCGCTTTGATGTCATCGGCGTATGTTCCGATTACTAAAATGGGTAGCGAATTTATCCCTCCATTAGATGAAGGGGACTTGATGTACATGCCAACCACCTACCCTGGCATCTCAATTGGTAAGGCTCGTGAGCTTTTGCAACAAACCAATAAACTGATTAAGACAGTCCCCGAAGTGGAGAGTGTCTGGGGCAAAGTAGGACGAGCTGAAAGCGCAACCGATCCGGCACCACTCACCATGATTGAAACTGTCATTCAATTTAAACCTAAGGAGGAGTGGCGCGCAGGAGTGACAACGAAATCCTTACGGAAAGAGTTTGACAGTTTGATCCAGTTTCCCGGTTTAACGAATGCTTGGGTCATGCCGATTAAAACTCGTATCGATATGCTGTCGACAGGTATTAAAACGCCGATCGGGATAAAAATAGCAGGTTCGGACCTTAACGTGATTGAACAAATTGGTTTAGAGCTGGAGCCGATTCTCAATAATATTGAAGGTACTGCGTCGGTCTATGCCGAGCGTGTAGCTGGCGGTCGCTATGTCACCATTGATATTCAACGCAAGCAAGCCGCTCGTTATGGTCTGAGTGTGAACCAAGTCCAGCAAGTCATCTCAACCGCGATTGGTGGCATGAATGTTGGAGAGACAACAGAAGGGTTGGAGCGTTATCCGATCAATGTTCGCTATCCCCAGATATATCGAGATTCTTTAGAGAAACTTCAAAGCCTTCCTCTTGTTACGCCAAGTGGAGCCAGAATTGCACTCGCGGATGTTGCAGATGTGCGTTTTGAAGATGGGCCACCGATGATTAAAACTGAAAATGCGCGCCCGAACGGTTGGGTATTTGTTGATATTGCTGACCGAGATCTAGGGTCTTATGTGTCTGAAGCCAGACAAGCAGTATCTGAACAATTGGTTTTACCGCCTGGTTACTCCCTTGCTTGGTCTGGGCAATATGAATACATGGAGAGAGCGAAGGCGCGGCTAAGTGTTGTCACTCCCGTCACTATAGCAATCATTATGTTGCTTTTGTATTTCAGCTTTAGACGTGTTGGTGAAGTGATGATCATCATGCTCACTCTGCCTTTGGCTATGGTTGGCGGGCTCTGGTTGATGCACTACCTCAACTACAACTTCTCCATAGCGGTGGGTGTGGGCTTTATTGCCTTATCTGGTGTTGCGGTAGAGATAGGCGTCATTATGTTGGTGTACCTCAATCAAGCATGGCACCACCGAAAACTTGGCTTGCTAGAAGATAAGCAGCCTTTGACGTCACAAGACTTAAAAGAGTCGATCGTTGAAGGTGCAGGGCTCCGTGTCCGCCCGATTATGATGACGGTTCTTACGGTCATTATCGGTTTAATTCCGATTATGCAAGGCTCCGGAACAGGCTCTGAAGTGATGCAACGTATCGCAGCACCGATGATTGGGGGAATGGCTTCGGCCATCGTACTCACCCTGCTGGTTCTTCCAGCCATCTTTAAGCTCTGGAAACAGCGCGAAGTTAACAAGCAATAACGAACAACATACAACATGCGCCTGATCGCCGGCACAAAATTAACGAATACAAAACTGAGGTTTATTATGAAAAAGACATTAATCACTCTAGCACTCGTAACACTTTCTAGCACTGCGATTGCTGATGAAAAGCACAACCACTCTGAAATGAGCGACATGAAAATGGATCATGCAGGTATGTCTATGGAAGGAATGTCTGATGTCGGTATGCCGGCTATGGGTGCTAAGCCAGATAAGGTCGTTCATGTTCTATTGTCAGATGATAAGAGAATCCGCTTTAAGAAAGAGGTAAAGATTGAGTCCAATGATGTGGTTCAGTTTGTCATCATGAATACAGGTTCGATTGAACATCTATTTTCTATTGGCAGTTCAGCGGAGCACGTCAAGCTTCGTGAAATGATGAAAAACATGAATGCTCATGACAGTGATGGCTCTGTTGTCGTTAAACCGGGAAAAGCGAGACAGTTACTATGGCATTTCCACGGCGATAAAAACGTAGAGTTGGCATGCGATTTACCTGGTCATGCCGAAGCGGGTATGGTGAAAAAAATCACACTTTGATAATGAAAGCCCCAGAAGGCTTCTTTGGGGCTTTTATACAGACATACGGCTACATATTGCCAAAGTCAGGACTGAATTTTTAAGTGACTACTTAGACTTAGCTTTCTCTGAGTTAATGATAAATAAATACGTGAAACACGAGGATAATTTATGAACATCCACATAAAAACATTAGTTTTATCAGCGATGATACTGAACACATCTGTTTTTGCTAAATCATCGATTGAATTATACAAATCACCTTCCTGTGGCTGCTGCACAGAATGGGCAAACATCATGAAAGATAAAGGGTATGAAGTTAACATTCATCACCAACGTGACTGGACGTCGGTCAAGCAAGAGTTTGGCATGCCGAGTCAATTGGTTTCGTGTCATTCCGCCGTCATTGATGGCTATATGATCGAAGGTCATGTTCCCGAAGCAGATCTTGCAAAATTATTAGCTGAACGGCCAGATAATATTTCAGGGTTATCAGCACCTGGTATGCCTCAGCACTCTCCTGGTATGGCTCCTGCGGGTCAGCCTTTTAAAGGCTTCAACGTTGTCGCCTTTGATAAGGATGGGCAGATGAGTCTATATAACGAGTATTAAAATTTAAAAAGGAGCGTTTATGTTTGAAATTATTCCGAACTGGCACCCAATTTTTGTTCATTTTACTGTAACGTTATTAACTCTCTCGGGCGTCATTCAGTGCATTATTTGGATAAAGGCACCAAGCGATGTTAGTCCGTTATGGTTTACTCGAAAATGGATTCACATCTTAGGTATTTTGGCCATATTCTCAACTGTGCTAACTGGGTATCATGCTTATAACACAGTAACACACGACTCTGTGTCGCACGCCGCGATGTCAAATCACCAACATTGGGCTTTGATTACTTCGTTTGTTTTTGTTTTAGGGGCGACACTGAGTTTAATTTTAAAAAAGAAATACTTATTCCCTATCGGTGTAGTTTTAGTTTTATCGTGGGGGCTAGTCACAGTAACAGCGTATAAGGGTGGCGACCTGGTTTATAGGTATGGTTTAGGAGTACTAAGTTTACCGGAGGCGAACAGTTCAGATCATCATCATGATATGGGGGATGCTACTGACAGCCATTTACATGAAAAAAGAATGGATGAAATGGCTCTAGATGAACCAAACAATGCGCATAAGAATAAGATAGAACAACAATCTATTGAGAATAAAGTTGAGAGTACAGAGCAACATAATCACCATCATAACGATGACCATCACCATTAGGGCTTAAACAGAGCGCTTGTGTTCGATTCCAAGTCGCTCTGTTGCTGGCGGTATCGCTGACGGTCTATTTACCCCAAAACCACCAAATGATAAGTAAAATAGTAACGATCCCTATGATATTTACCAACATGTTAACCTCCAACTTTGGCTTGCTTTGGCACATATAAACGCAGGCGATTCGCGTTAGTGACGACCGTAACCGACGATAAAGACATGGCTGCTCCGGCTATTATCGGGCTGAGAAGCCAGCCGGTAAATGGGAAGAGTAACCCAGCCGCAATAGGGATCCCTAAGCTGTTATATAAAAATGCTCCCAACAAGTTTTGTTTGATGTTTTTCATGGTTGCGCTGCTAATATCGATCACATCAGACACTCCATGCAAAGAGCTTCTCATTAAGGTGATATCAGCGCTTTCAATCGCCACATCTGTGCCACTGCCGATGGCAAAGCCGACATCGGATTGAGCAAGTGCAGGAGCGTCATTAATGCCATCACCGACCATCCCGACGACCTTTCCTTTATTCTGTAGTTCTTTGATCCAACGGAGTTTGTCTTCGGGCATCAATCCTGCGTAGAACTCGTCGATGTTCGCAAGACTGGCGACGGATTTTGCTGTGTTTTCATTGTCACCGGTGAGCATTACGACACGAATCCCTTGTTCATGGAAGCGCTGAATCGCACGTTGTGCATCCTCTCGAATTGGGTCGCTGATACCGAACAAAGCTTTTATGGTGTTATCTATTGCAAAGTACACCACTGTATTGGCATTTTGCTCCCATAGCATCGCATCTTTAGCCGTATTTTGTATGTCTAGGCCGTATTGACGCATCAGCTTTTTATTTCCTAATAACAACTTTTTACCCTTGTATGAGGCTTTTACACCCATGCCGGTTACAGATTGAAATTCGGATATCTTATGCTCAGTATGAGAAGGTGACTTATGAGTTTGGGCATAACTGGTTAGCGCGTTAGCAAGGGGGTGGTTAGCCCCTTTTTCCAATGCTTCAACCAGAGGTAATACATCATCTTCTGAAAAGGTAGAAAAATGAGTAACTTCAGGTTTACCTTGTGTGATGGTGCCAGTTTTATCTAATACAACGACATCCAATTCACTTGCTCTTTGAAGTGCTTCACCGTTTCGAATTAGTCCACCCATTTCAGCCGCCTTTCCGACACCGATCATTATTGATATTGGTGTGGCCAAACCGAGAGCGCAGGGACACGCGATGATTAAGACGGAAGTTGCGGCAACAACCATATGAATAAGTATGGGTTGCGGTCCAAAGTTGTACCAACCTAAGGCGGTAAGAATAGATAAAATCATCACGGTCGGTACAAAGATGGCCGACACTTTATCCGCTAATTGACTAATTGGTGGCTTTGAGTTCTGAGCATTCGAGACCATGTTGATAATGTGAGCTAGAACGGTATCGCTGCCAACGTTCTGAGCTTCAAAGACGAAGCTACCTTGGTTGTTAATGGTGCCTGCCGATACTTTACTGCCCAGTTTTTTTTCTACTGGGATTGGTTCACCGGTTAACATCGATTCATCGATTGTCGTTTGGCCTTCGATCAGAACACCATCGACAGGAATCTTTTCACCTGCTCTGACTCGAATCTTGTCACCAACGATGACCTGTTCAATTGGAAGTGAAACTTCTTGTCCTTCTCGAATGACGATGGCCGTTTTTACTCGTAAAGCAAGTAAACGTGCGATGGCCTGTGATGTTCTTCCTCTGGCTTTAAGTTCTAGCGCTTGGCCCAAGTTGATTAGGCCGATGATCATTGCGCTTGCTTCAAAGTAGAGATGCCTTGCGCTTTCGGGTAACCACTCAGGTCCGATAACCACTATCATTGAATACAGCCAAGCGGTACCTGTACCCAGTGCGATAAGGGTATCCATGTTGGCATTTCGGTTCTGAGATGCTTTCCATGCACCAGTGAAAAAGTGTTTACCTGCTTTTAGTAATATCCAAAAGGTGAGCAGTCCAACGCCAAACCAAATGATTTGTTGTGATGGTGTGTTGACATTCATTGGGCCGCCGATCAGGCCATATCCCATTAATGGAACGCCAAGCCCGAGTCCGATAATGCAGTGCTGTATTTTTGTCAGGTATTCTTTGGCCTCTCGTTCTGTTTTAGCATCACCTGCCACTTCTTCATCGACGATTTCACTGGCATCATAACCAGACGTTTGAATCACCTGAATTAGAGAATCAACTGAATGTTCTGACCGAACGGAGGCGGTGCGGTTGGCAAAATTAATATCAACTGATTCAACACCAGGCAGAGAGTTAAGAGCGGTCTCGATGGTGTTAACGCAACTGGCACACGTAACTCCCATCAATGCTAGATTTACTGAATGGTGAGCGGCGACTTGTGCCTTTTGACGTTCGCTATCTTCAACGTTACCTGCGGTAACTTTAACATTTTCTGGTTGTATGGCTTCGCCGTTATACCCCAAGTCATCCAGAGCTTTTTCGATTTCGACACCACTTAAATGACTGGTGACAACTAGCCTTTGGGCCTCAATGTCTACTGATACATCTGCATTGGCTTCTAAGGCTTTAATTGCGTTTGTTATTTTTTTAGCGCAGCCTTTACAAGCAACGTTCGCGACCGATGTTTCGTATTGATGGCGAGTAAGAATCGCAGCAGAATACCCTGTATTTTCGACCAGCCTGATGGTGTTTTCTGGTGTCAGTGTCGTGATAACATGGGCTTTGGTTTTACTTTCATTTATCGTTAGAGAAACATCAGGATCACTTTCTTTTAATGCAGAAATGATTTTTGCTACACACTTCCCACAACTGACACCTGATAACGTGAGAGAAAATTCTTGTGTTTTCATGATGATTTTTCCTCGGGCTCTTCAGTCAATGGATGCTTATCAGACCAACCTTCTATCAGGCAGCATATGGCTTTTCCGTTTGGGACCATATCGGGTTCATTTTCCCATTCAGCATAAGTTTCTTCCATTAAGACAAGGTGCTTTTCATAATCTAGGATTTTTTGCCTCGTTTCAGATATCTTCTGACTCAACATTTTACGTACTTTTGGGCACGGCGTTTTCCCTTGTTGCGAGTACTCGATGATTTCTTCGATTTGATTTAAGCTAAAGCCAATTTTCCGAGCATGGGTGATAAAACGTAACCTATCTACCGCACTCGGTTGATATATTTTATAGCCATTGTTAGGGTCTTTCTCGGCAGACAGCAGACCCCTTCTGGTATAAAAGCGAACGGTTTCAGCAGTAACGCCCACAACTCTCGCAATTTCCTTTGTTAACATATTTAATTCTCCAGGCCGTGTTGAAGTATCGGATGTAGAATTTATCTGAGGTAATTATCCTAATAAAAAAGCTATAAAAAAAATGATCGCAAACATAATCAGTGTGACCTTTACTAATAGCTTGAGGTTATTGCTTCCCCCATTCGGTGCTTTATTACAACAACCCATAGTACTTTCCTTAATCTCAAGTTGGATTAATTCTACAACCTATTTGTAACACATGGGTCAAGGAGTAGTTTGTTACATTGGCAAAATTACCAGATGATAATTGCCTAGTGACAAGTTCGAGCAATGGATTTGACTAACAAGCTTTTGTCCAACTGTGTATAGCGGACTCGGAAATCCCACTTCATGTGTTAGACCTTTTACTCATTCACATCCTGTTCATACACTTTAGCCCTATTAAAAGTTATCCATTTTATCAATGCTGTTCGCAGTGAATTCCTGCAAACATAGTCAGCCAGGGTTTGAGCGACAACGATGCTTATATCCCGTAACGTTATCCCAGACATATATAAATAAACTTGAATACTTAAAAGGACAAGTGATGAATGAACTAAAAAAGAAAGCAGCACTACTCGATTGTAATGCAATAATTTGTGTGTCTATCGATACAGAATAAATTTCCGGACGAGGAAAAGGGATGATCACAGCAACAAGCACTGCGGTAAAAGTGACTGAACATTGTTCTGCCCAGAACCCTTACAGTTGGCACTTCATAACTCGGAAGTACCCCGTTTATTGTTAGAGAAAAATAGCTTTTTCCATCCCCCTCTAGTTTGGATTGGAAAAACTTGTTTCGTATGTTTCGTGGTGATTGAGTAAATAAACGCGTTAATATAGTTTGAATTTCAAATTACATTGATGTACAAATAGTTTGGTCATCAAATTAATTGGAAATACTGTGGATACTTCACTAAAACATCACCATCAATTTTCTGCGCACAACCATCACGGCGAAAAGCGTACTTATTATGTGTTATTGCTTACACTCATAACCATGCTCATTGAGATCACTGCTGGTAGTGTTTACGGCTCTATGGCGTTGTTGGCTGATGGTTGGCATATGGGAACACATGCAGCAGCCTTTGGTATCACCTTGTTTGCTTACAGTTATGCCAAAAAGCATGAAAACAGTGGCCGATTTTCTTTTGGTACTGGAAAAGTAAGTGTGCTCGGTGGTTATACAAGTGCTCTTGCTCTTGGCATTGTTGCCATACTGATGTTTGTTGAATCTGCGAACCGTTTATTTAATCCGCATGCTATTCAGTTTAACGAAGCTATCTTAGTCGCCTTTCTTGGTTTAGTTGTCAACTTAGCCAGCATGTTCCTTCTTAGTGATCATCACTCTGAACATTCTCATCACCATCATCATGATCACAACCTTCGTGCAGCATATCTGCATGTATTAGCTGATACGCTAACTTCTGTGTTAGCCATTGTAGCGCTGTTATTCGGTAAGTTTTATGGTTGGAGTTGGTTAGATGCAATTATGGGTATGGTTGGTGCTCTGGTTATTTCCAAGTGGACGTACAATCTTCTTCGTCAGACAAGTCCTATCCTATTAGATGAAAGTATTGAAGAAGAATACCGTGAGCAAGTTTTAATTGAGTTATCGCATTATGGAGAGGTGAGTGATTTACATATATGGAAGATAAGTGGTCATCATTACAGTGCTGCCTTGACTATATCATTAAATGATACTTTCTCAGTAGATGAACTTAAGCAAAAACTATCTCGATTTGATAGGATTAATCATCTCACCATAGAAGCGCATAAAAAATGAAAAACCTAGAAACCTTAAATCAGCTACTTACTGAATTCTACGACAAGATGTCTTCGTGGGAACAATCAGTTGTAAAAGAAACGGGTTATACTCTTGCGCAAGTGCATACCATAGAAGTCCTCGGTGTCCATGGACAGATGAGAATGAAAGAGTTGGCAGACAAACTAGGTATTACTACAGGTACACTTACTGTTCAGGTTGATAAGTTGGTAACCGCAGGCTTAATTGAACGTCTTCCTCACCTTGAAGATCGTAGAGCTATTGTTGTGGCATTAACTGATAAGGGCCAACAAATACACCTGAGACATAATCAACTCCACCTAGACTTAGTCAAAGACTTAACTATAAATGTTGAGTCAGAAGATGAAGAGAAGCTCATTGCAACGTTAACGAAAATGAATAGAGAATTCTAAATAATTTCGAAGCCTATCAGCTTCTCTCCGGACGTTGCAACGTCTATGTTTGAATACTGTTTATTGCAGAACTCGGAGGTATAACTCAACTTACCGTTGTAACCATGAGTGCATCTCAAGTTCCGATGCTAGTTTGGTTGGGGGCGACCCTAGCGTTAACTACGACATCATGAATCGGAGTTTACGTAGGGCGTAAGCTGTTATCTCGTTGGAACATAGATTTATTACATAGATTAGGTGGCCTCGTTTTTCTTGCTGTGAGTGGTTTGCTTATTTGGGAGTTATATTGAGTTGCCTAACTAACTACAAATTATTATCTTGATTGGTTTCCATTACTACGACTAATCCGTTGAACGCTAATTTAGCAATATCACTGACACACAAATATTCAGAAATAAGTTTATAGGCTGTATTAGAATATTCGATTGTTAAATTGCTTTTCGGTGGAACTTAGCTAGGAGTGACATAAGTCAAAGGGGAAGAAAGGTGGCCCTCACATTAATGAACTTTCGGGGGGTACGTGGTAGACAATCGTGACATGTTAGAATTTCCTAAATGATTTGAAAGAAAGTTTCTTACAGCAAATTAAGAGTTTTTCACAAAAATATCAATATATGGTTGTTTATGGTTATATCAACATACGGTTGTTTTTTTATAACCATTTGAAATTATTCAGATAGTAAATATCAATATATGGTTGTTTCAACAAGCGTTGTGAACACAACCATACCTTGAAATTGTATTGAATCAAATAACGGTTACGTACGTTTATCAAGGTATGGGTGGGTCGACATATTAATCTTCAAATAATGTATCTGCGCCGATAAGTGGAATAATCCGAACTAGAACATTTTTCATCACTTTAGGTTCGGCCTCGGTAATCTTTTTAACGCTACGTTCACGCCAAGACAAAGTTTGAATCAAACTGGCGGCGACTACAGATGGTTTATCGAGATTGTCGACTTCAACTTCTGTTACTGTACCGCGAATGCTGATACTTATGGGACAACAGATTAGCAATCCGCTTTTCTTATTATAGTCCTTACCGGATAACACTAAAGCTGGTCGATATTTACCAATCTCTTTATCTTTGGTTGGCTCAAAATCGATCCAAACAATATCATTTCGTTCAGGTGTATACTGTTTTACCATTTATTCACCGAGCTCTTTACTAGAAATCGCGGCTAGTTCGTCGGCATGAACAGTGTACGACGTCATTTCGGCCGTCAATTCTGCTTCGCTGAATGGAAAGCGCTTTTTCTTGGTTTTAATGGGTTCGATAACAATCTTACCGTTTTGCTCTATGACATTAATCTCTGTGCCTTCTTCAAGGTTTAAATGACGAATAAGAGCCGCAGGAATGATGTTGCCTAAGCTATTTCCTATTTTTCTAATTTGTGTGCGCATACATTACCTTGGAGTGGGTACATTGTTATAACGATAGTTGTACGCTGATTCGATAAGGTGTCAATAATGCTGAGCTGGTTCGACAGTCGATGAGACTTCTAATTGCAACCGCTCGATTTTCTGTAAGCATAGAGATATACTTCTCTTTTATGTGCTTTTATTTTCATATGGTTGTGATAGTTTATGAACAATCAAGTTGGTAGAACATCGACTCGGTGTTGACCATCAAAGGAAAGTGTAATGAGTTACTTTACCTATATTACTGAACAAGCATTCGGCGAATCTCCAGATGGGAAACGTTTGTTTTATTGTAGTGGCCCGTGGTCACGACCTTACATTGTACCGGATGTGGTAACCGAAAAGCGCCTATTCCAGAAACAACTTTGGAAGAATCGAATTTTTTTCAGCGCACTTATCGTCGGACAACCTTTTCTTTTTTCTCTTATCCCAGAAATGAAAAACAACGCCGCCTGGTTATGTGGGTATTTGGTACTGCTGGCCCTTGTGAGTTGGTGTGTGAGTTACTTTGCGCTTCGAAAAGACTTAGTCAATTTGAACCAATCAGATCGCCTGAGGTTTCGTGCTTTTTTTGTTAGTGGTGCCAAACGACATCAGACTTCGATGTTGGTACTTGGATACGTGGCATGTTTATTGTTTGTGATGAGCGGAGTGTGGATGATCGCTTTTGGTAGACACATCGTTATTGCTTGGATAGTAATTGTGTTTTTTTCGGTTTGCAGTTTAGCATGGGGATACGCTATCTACGTTAAGAAGACACTTCAAGAGTGACCTAAAAAGCATGGCACTTAACGAGAACACTATATTTGAGCCGTGAAGTTGGTCATTGTGGTAATCGACTAAAATCAATAACCAACTTTATTTTTCTCGGACTCAACGACATTGAATGCTCTGAGATAGCATTAATCTAAAATAATATGCGGAATATAACGCGACAGATCTTGTGTGACTCTTGATGTGTCTTCTCGGATCGACATTCCTGCTGGTCTATCGTTGACTAACCAACTGCCGATTAACGTATAGCTGTCGCCAAATTTTGGTAATGGATGATATGCCTGATAGATCACACCTTCTTCACCGTATGGACCATCGGTTTCCAGCGTTTTCTTTCCTTTTTCCACAATTGAAATATTGGCCCCTTCACGTGCGAAAAGTGGTTTAATGACATAGTCACCTAAGGTGCTAATTTGCTTGTCATCAGGGAAGAAGGCGGGAATTAAATTCGGGTGATTTGGAAACATTTTCCATAGTAACGGCAGTAGCGCCTTATTACTGATGATGGATTTCCACATTGGTTCGAGCCAATTGACTTTGGCTTCTTTCAAGTTCGATGCATATTGCTCCCTGAACATAAACTCCCACGGATAGAGCTTAAACATCCAACGAATCGCATGATCATTCAAATCAACAAATTCATTTTTATTATTGAGGCCGATATCTTCAGTAAACACAAAAGCGGTTGATAAGCCTGCTTCCAAGGCACAGTCTTCGATGTATTGCACTGTGCCCCTGTCTTCGACGGTATCTTTACAGCAACTAAAGTGTAGGGTTTGACCTGGTTGTTGCAGTGCGAGCTTATGGAAACGTTCGATGAGTAGTTCTTGAAGCAAATTAAATTGGTCAGCATCGCGCCTAATTTGCTGACTGTCGACCATATCTTCAAGCCACAGCCATTGCCAAAATCCAGTTTCATATAAAGAGGTCGGCGTATCGGCGTTATTTTCATATAACTTTGCTGCGCCTTTTCCATCATAGGCAAAATCCAGTCGTGAATATAATGATGACTCTTTTTGTTTCCACGACGTTAAGACATTTTCCCACATGGGTTCTGGAATTTGGAATTTTTGTAACCAATAGTCATCGGAGACCACTTTATCCACCACTTGTAAGCACATTTGGTGGATTTCTTCAGTTGGATCTTCAATGTCTTTCTCGATTTGTTCGAGCGTAAACTGATAGTAGGCCGTTTCATCCCAATATGGGTCTTCGTAAACAGAATGAAAACCAAACCCATACTCCTTGGCTAGCGCTTTCCAGTGCTTTCTCTCTTTTGCGCTAACTCTCAGCATAAATTAACCACCCCAACTTTTGCTCTTCGACTTACTGCTGCTCCAACTTGATTTCGCCGATACCGTTGAACCAAATCCACCACGAGACATGGTTCGGGTAGTGGTTGGTTTAGGCTTAATCTGATCTTTGCCAATTTTAATGGTCGAGCGGCGAGATTTACTCGAGCCGTAATCGTATCCATCAGACGTGACCCAGCGATCATAAAAAATACTGCCGGGATAACGTGAGTAATACATCGGCTGTGAGTAATATGGGCGATTATTGTTCATCATACGAGCAAACATAAAGCCGGTCATGGCTGGCATGAACCAACTCGAGTTGTTAACTTGAACACAAGAGTTGTTGCCAAATTCTTGAATACATTCGTTTTCAGTATTGTATTTTGGCCCAGTTCGGCTGGCTTCTTCTAACGCGTATTCGTAAGCTGCTTTACATTGTTGAGCAAAATCAGGGTTATCACTAATACAATCATCGACATGTTGGTAAATCACTGCTTCTTCAGAGTCACCACAACCAGCGATCATTGCAGATACAACTGCGACAGACAGTGTGTTCTGCGCGAAAGGACGCCATGTTTTGCGCATTCTATCGAGAGAAATGTGTTTGGTTTTTTTCATCCTCACAATCTCCCTATTAGTAAGTCATGCAGGCGGCGTTCAATAATCCAACCGACACTGATGTCGCAGCCATGACGATACCCGCCGGGATTTCACCTAATTCAATTCGTTCAGAGATCTTAGGCATAAACGTAAAGCGAACGATGAAGAACGCCATAATTTGAGCCAGTAAGGCCACAACACCCCAGACGGCAAAATCAACAATATTGACCGAGTTACTTGCGGCACCAGAAATGGCCAAACAATAGCCTAAGATCGAACCACCAAGTGCAATGGCAGCTGAGATATTTTTTCCATCTTTAATCAGTGCCCATTCATCGTACGGTGTGATGCGAACGTAAACGACTTTAAAGAGTAATAAAAATCCCAATGAGACAATAAAGTAGAGTAAAAATGCTCCGATGTTCCCAATAGAATCTATGAGTAATTGCATGCTAACTCCTTTGATAAATGTAGTCTTAATCTAAAATCATTATTAACCAATGACTCTGAAATCTGTTGGGGAAACATCGATACTTGTGCTCAGTACGATGCTCCTTTGTAATTGATTATTTTCAACTTTTTCTTCAGCGATGACTTGCAACCCTTCAAACAACTCTGGGGTAACTTCTCTTTCATATACCATTGCAAATTGATCGGTGGCGCTTATGCTTCCATCTTCAAACCATGTTTTTTCTGTCATCGCGACAGGGCGTTCATTATCCCAAGCTTTGTAAAATACTTGGTCATCCAGAGATTGGTTGGCAGCCACTAAATGGGTGGATAGCCAAGCTTCCCACTGAGTATCGGTGTCGATAGGCTTGGTTTCGTAAAAATAAACCAATTTCACTTCAACGATATCAGCGTCGGTTGTACCGTTTTGCAAAACCTGAAAATAGCCATCGTCATCAGTATAATAACGCAGTAACCGAGTTTGCCCGTCGAGTTCGACAACGCCCACGGCTTTAATTATCTGAGTTCGAGCCGCACCTTCAATCGTTAATGAGTCCTCAATAAGACGAAATTTCAAATCGTCGAGCTCAATCGCGCCACCTAAACGCATCCCGAGCACTTCAGGCGCGCTTTCGGGCTGAGTTTTCTGTTCTTTCTTTTTCAACCAATCAAACATTGTCTTTCCTACTTCGGCCAATTGACATCAGCAATACGTTCATCCGAGATATAAAATAGAGTCATACCTTGGTTAACCTCAGTACTTAAACCAGGGTTGATTTGAAGGCCATTCCCACCATCTACAGCAATGAGGATCGCGTCATGTTGCTTCTTAAAAGCATGGAACAGAATGTCGAAGGTAGTTGAACCATTATCAGGATAAACCACTGAATATTGAGTCATGCCGGTCGTCGTACTGAGTAGCTCTTGATGAAGAGAGCTAGACCCGGGGTCAATCGCAGATTTAGCGAGCATCTCTACTGATACTGAAGGAATACATTCTACATTTGGACAATGGGTTTTGAGCAGATTACTTAGCTCTTCGTTGTTGAAGTATGCCAAGATATGGGCATTGGTATTTTGTCCGCTCACAAATAACGCAGCGCTCAATGTTACATCGTCTTCAGGGGTGTCGATAATGATAACACTGGCGTGAGCGATGCCTGAACGTGCCATTTCTGTGCTATCGACATAACTTGGGACAGAGACAAATTCAATGACACCAGGTAGCGGGTTTTCTATTTCTGCGTTGGTGCACAATACTATCGGGCGTTTATTTTTTTCTTCATGCAATAACATGTCGAGCATGTTTAATGTGCGCTTCTCGTTCCACCCAAGTACCAATATGTGATCTTTCATTTTAAGGCTCCGCTTACCTTTGATTCCTTTTCGCCAAGACTCCACTAACACACTAGCAACTTGACCAACAACTATCGCAAATATTCCTAATCCGACAGGGATAACAAAGAGCAATGTGACCCATTTGCCCATGTCGGTGGTGGGAGAAAAATCGCCATACCCAACCGTAGAAGCCGTTACGACTAAATAATAGATGAAAACACTGAATGAATGAGTAAGGTCTGACTCTCCAGTGAGGTACAGTAATCCCCAACTTGCAGAGATATAGCTCACGAGCAAGATAACAAGGTTTTTTCCTGTTAATTGACCTAAGTGACGAACCGTCCATTGGCGAACAGCCAACCATAGCGACATATCCGTTCCCTCTTGTAAAAAACGCTCGATAGGAACATTTTTATGGCATGTGTAGAATCAATGAAAGCACCTGTTTAGGCGCTCTCATTTCTCAAACGGCAGTTTATTTTCCAAGAATACGAGCTAACTCATCTTCTGCTGATGATGAACTCGATGTGATCCCCGCTTCTGCTAGTTTCTTGTCTAAAGAACTGCCAGAGGCTTCGTCGGCCATTTCAGCTGCGGCCTCAAGTTGCGCTGACCGTTCTTCCTGACGCTTCTTGATTCGATCTAGAGATTCTACGGCTGTGTGCATTTTCGCATTCGCGCCCACATTGGTTGCGGAAACCGCAGATTGAGCTTTCTGAACCGCTTCGTTTGCTTTGACGACATCAACCTGTTGTTCTAATTGACGCAGCTTATCTTTTGCTTGTGCAATATTTGAACTCATGCTGGCAGCGGACGCCTTGAACTGCTCTAAGTACGTATTTTCGGCTTCTTGTTCATTCTTTAAGTTAGCCACTTTTTGCGCACACTCTAACGCCAGTTCTTGTTGACCTTTTTCCATCGCTGAGCGGGTGTGGTTTTCGTATTCAGTAATACTTTGAGTAAACGCGTCTACTTTATTTTGTGATAATTTACGCTTAGCAATAATGCTAACTAAAGCTTCATCTGAACGTCGTAACTCTGATTTTGCTTCTCGAATCTCTTGGTCGAGAATACGCAATGCTTGGTTATCCGCTATCGATTCTGCTGCTTCATTTGCTCCGCCTTTTACCGCAGAGAATAGTTTTTTCCAAACGCTCATTGCCCGCTCTCCGTTAAAAACTCTTGATATAATTCAATGAATGCTTCGACGTTACGAAACAAGGTGGCGACTTCAATTACGACACTTTCTAGTTTGGATTGAGAGGAAAGAGATCCAAAAGCAACATAGTATTCATCACCTCCAATTTCGTTGATGCCGACGGTGGTAAGAGGGAACATTTTATGTGTCTTTAGCACGTAATCGTTAAGTGCTTGAGGGTTGTTCACTTGGTCTTTACCAAATAAAAGAACCTCAACGAGAATCTGCTCACCTGATATGGCGAGGAAAGCCTCGATGTTATCTTCGTTGGTAATGACGACTGTATTTTCGTTTTCTTTAACTACCCAACCATCATGCTCACTAAGCGCTGAGATTAGATCTGGAGATTGACAAATCATAGTTGCACCATATCTATTGTGAAAAACGTACGTTATTGAAATAAAATAGTTATTTTAGGTTGGAAATTCAAGCTTGTAGGTCGAAATTGTCTTACCTATAACAGATTTATCTCGTTCTTAGTTCTCTGGTATATCTAATCTTATTAAGTTACTAATATCACTGTCCTCTAAAACAGATGTGCTTCGATGTCAGGTTCATTCGTGTGAACTAAATGGAGCAAGAAAATGACGAAATGTTGCTAACCGAATCTCAAATAGTTAAGGCAGAGATTACGTCGAGATGATTTTTTAATTGGATCGTTCCTTGCGTTGGCGTGAGGTTTGACCAAATGAAATTGTGATAACGAATAATATCACGGGCTTGAAAGTCGATTTTGTCTGCCGTGGTGTGGCAGTCGGAAATAACAACGATATTATAGTCACTTACCAGTGCGGAATGAATCGTTGCATTGACGCAAAAATCAGTCGCTAGTCCAGTAATATAAAGCATACTGACATCGAGTTCATCGAGTAGCTCTTTTAACTTTGTTTTGTAAAATGCACCGTTGGCTTTCTTCTCAATAATATAATCTTTGGAATCAATAACGAGTTCTTTAACGATGTCAAAGTCGTTTGTTCCAGGCAACAAATAGTCTTCTTTAACGCCATTGTGTTGGATAAAAACGACAGGAATATTGTTTAGTCGGAAATATTGCGAAACTTGATTGATTCTAGAAATAACCCCATCACTGTCGTACCTTGGCGTTTTAAAACATCCGACTTGCATATCGATAATTAATAAGACTTCTTTTTCTTCTTTCATAATTTCTAACATCGCTGTTTTTTCCGAAGTTGAGGAATATCCTGATTGGTGTTGCTTGATGGAACCAACTCCTCACTAATAGACTCTAGCTCATACTTTTCATGAGAAGGATTAGCCCATAAATAGAGCACATTGTCATGGCGCGTTGGCAATATATTATACCGCGTTGTGACCATAAAAGTGCAATATTGCCCAACTTCTGAATTTTCATTCAAAACGACACATTATTGCTATGTAACATGTTGTTATTTATAGCTTTTATTATCCTATAAATGGCACGTGGTTTGCTTCGGTTTTTGGTGGTACTAGATATCAGTGTATTGATACATAAGGAGATGAAATGAAAAAGGAAGAAGTCGTAGAGGCAATAGTAATAGCTAAACATGAGCGCAACTTATCATGGCAAGCAATCTCTGATGAATTGGGTATGGGATGTGTATGGGTGACTTCAGCGTGCTTAGGAATGAATAGTATGCCGAAGGATATTGCAGATAAGCTTTGTGCTTTTCTTGAATTACCGGAGGGAGCGAATGCAGCACTTACTGCTTACCCAACGAAGACTTGGGATCAATCTGTGCCACAAGATCCATTGATATACCGACTATATGAAGTCGTTGGCGTGTATGGTGATACCTTAAAAGAAGTTATTCAAGAGCAGTTTGGCGACGGTATCATGAGTGCAATCGATTTTAGTATGGATGTAGATAAAGTTGAAGACCCAAAAGGTGATCGTGTTGTGATTACCATGAACGGTAAATTCCTACCCTACAAAGCGTGGTAACTGAGCGTAATGTATTGGTATGACTGTAGCGTGTGAGCAGTCATACCACTTTAAAGGTCAATATCGTACTGTTGGCAGATACAGCCTTTGTGGACGCCCGCCCGTGTTGTATTTTAAGACTAATTGAATTTCGCCTTGCGATTCTAAGAATTCTAGATACCGCCTAGCCGTAACTCGACTCACATTCATTTGTTCTCCAATGTCACTGGCAGAAAATTCTTCCAATTGTTCACTATTAATGATTGTTCTCATTGATGCCAGTGTGGTTGCGTCGATGCCCTTTGGGGTGGTTCGGGTAGAACTTACAGGAACTTTCCCCAAAATTTGATCGATCGCGCCCTGATCAGGGGCTTCAGATGTGGTCAAGCGTTGTTTGTATTGGTAAAAATTATCTAATGCATGATGCACACGAGACATTCGTATGGGTTTGACTAGGTAGTCATTTACTCCTAGGTGAACGGCCTGTTCGATGACAGCGGTGTCTCGTTCTGCTGTTGTCATAATAAAGTCGCATGCCGCATTCTGTTCACGAAGTGTGCGCATCACATCAATGCCATTTCCATCGGGTAAGGTGATGTCGATAAAAACCAAATCAGGTTGATAAAGCTTAAATTGCTCTAGAGCTTCAAAACAGCGCTCACTGATTGCAACCACTCGAAATTCCGCGTGTTGATTGATGGTCGATTCGAGGGTATAGCTGGCTCGAACATCATCTTCTAGAATCATTACTGTGTATTTATTCATGGTTTTCAACATCACTCTTATTTAGATAAATACTGAAAAGGGTAGTTTGGTTTTCCGTTCGTTCCCACTCAATGCTTCCCTTGAAGTAGTCAACAAGTTGTTTAACTAAGTACAACCCTATACCACATTGTCCATCTTCTGTTTTTGAACTGACGCCAAACTCCAAAATATGTTCAGCGATGGTGGAACTTATTCCACAACCACTGTCTTGAACTTCAATAATTAGCTGGCTACTTCGGTCGCTCAGGTAAATATTGACCTCTGGGCTTGATGTTTCTCGATTTTGCCACGCTGCTAAGATTGCATTATCGACCAGATTGCCGATGATGGTGACGAGCTTTTCGGATGTGTCTTTTTCATAGTTTGAGAGTGTCGAATCGCCATCAATGGTGTATCGAACTCCGATTTCCGATGCTTTATTAAACTTCGCTAGCAGTAAGCTCGCCACTGTACTATCGGTAATTGAAAGGACGATACTTCCAAGGACATGTTGATAGCGGTCGGTTTCCATTTGGATATAGTCGATGGCGGCATCGTATTTGTGAGTTTGAAGTAACCCTGAAATAACATTTAGTTTATTCGAGTATTCATGGGTTTTACTGCGCAGAATCTCGGTATAACTTTTAAGTGAGTTTATTTCTCTCTCTAGCTCGTTTTGCTTGAGGTTTGGGAAAAAAACAATAGCGTGTCCCAGATGGCCTTTTGGTGTATCAATTGGATAGATATTGGCTTGATAAGAAAATTTACCAATTGAGAAATCTCCTTGGTGAAACTGGTGCTGTTTTGATAATACTAAGTGGCTTAACGCAGCAGAATAACGAGACAAAGGGTGATTAACGTAATGATAGCGGTCGGATACTCCCATCGATAGTCGTTGTATTGCGCTGTCATTGATGGTGGTGATGTTCATATCACTATCGACGGCTATCATCGCATCGCGAATACTGTCGAAGATCATCTCATGCTCACGAAACTTGTTGACGATAAATTCGGGTTCGTAGTCTAAAAATGTGCGCTTAATTTTGTAAACGAAGGCGATGATCGTGGCTAGTCCCAGTAAAAACACTGCTCCAATCAGCAAGCCAACATCACTGAATTTCTGCCACAGTAGGCTCGACGTTTTTTGGGATAAATAGCCGATACAAATGGCACCGATCACTTCGCCATTTAATCGAATGGGAGAAAAGTTCCGTATTGCTTCCCCTAGTGACCCCGATGCTAGGCTACTGTATTCGTCTCCGTTTTCTAACGCGGGATAAATGTCGTCACCAATAAAGTGTTTACCCAACCGCTCAATGACGGGGTGGCTCAATCTCATGGCGTTTTTATCAACCACAACGATGTAAGAGGCATCGGTGCTCTTTCGGATGTTTTCTATGTAGTCTTGTAGCGCATATGGCTGATTGTGGTTTTTAGCGTTAACTGCGTTAATGACAATCGGATTGTGAGCGAGAACTCGTGCCAATTCGAGTCCTCGAGCTTTAAAACCGTCTTGATGAGAGCTTTGAAGTAACACTAGAATCGCAAGGGTGACGATGAGCCCCATAAAAGTGGAGGTTGAAATGGTCGTGATTGCCAGATAACTTTTTAATTTCATGTGCGATCTCAATCGGTAGCGTCACTCAATTGATGGTAACGAGCTCACACAGTATATCTGGATTTATTTGGGCCGCAGTTTGCTTTGAATCAGGAATTTTCATAAAAAAAGGGCTCAAAATGAGCCCTAAATCGAGAAATGGAACAAAGATTACGCGAGGAATAGTTGTCCAAGTAAATAACCGACAATACAGGCGGAAACGACGCCAATAATACCAACCGACATAAACGAGTGATTAAAGTACCATTTGCCGATTTTTGTTGTGCCTGAAGAGTCGAAGTTAACGGTTGCGATATCAGAAGGGTAGTTCGGAATAAAGAAGTAGCCGTAGATTGCAGGCATGATCCCAATCAGTAATGCAGGCTCTAACCCTAAGCCGATACCAACAGGCAACATCATACGAGCAGTTGCGGCTTGAGAGTTAACCACAACCGACACAATAAAGAGTGCCAACGCAAATGACCATGGGTAGTCGGTTACCATGCCAATGATGCCTTCTTTGAATTGTGGAAGTGCAAACTTAAAGTAGGTATCAGACATCCAAGCAATCCCAAAGATGGCGATGGCGGCGACCATGCCCGATTTAAACACAACGCCTTCTGGTACTTTGCGAGGGTCGGTTTTAGTCGCTAACAAGATAATTCCGCCAAAACAGAGCATCATCATCTGAATGATTACTGACATCTTGATTGGCTTTCCGCCATCTACCACGGTTCTAATTTCCGGTATCATTGCAATTGCGACGATGACTAATAGCGCTGTAATGAAAATAAGCACTGAGTTTCTCGCTGAGGCTGGTAATGTTTCATCCAGTGTTGTCGCGGTCGTTTTTAGAATTTTCTCACGCCAAACCGGATCTTTTAAACGACGCTGATATTCTGGGTCATCGTCGAGTTCTTTGCCTCTTCGAACGCTATAAAGCGCCATCAATAAGGTTCCTATCAATGTAGAAGGAATCGTGACCATTAATATCGATACCAGTGTAATATCCATTTGAATATTAGAGAGTTGAGCAAGGTAATATACCACTGCAGCAGATATAGGAGAGGCAGAAATGGCGATTTGCGATGCCACAGAAGCGGCTGCCATCGGACGTTCAGGTCGAATCCCATTCTTCAGTGCGACATCTCCAATAATCGGCATAATCGAATACACCGCGTGACCAGTACCCAACATAAACGTCATGGTGTAGGTGACAAACGGTGCAATGAGCGTAACGTTTTTTGGGTTTTTTCGGAGTATTCGTTCAGCGACTTGAAGCATGAACTTCAGTCCACCTGCCGCTTCAAGAATTGAAGCACAAGTGACTACTGCGAGAATGATCAGCATCACTGTAACAGGAGGGGAAGTTGGTGGCATTCGGAAGATAAATACTTCCACGACTAAGCCAATACCTGAGACGACACCTAACCCAATGCCACCATAACGCGAGCCCATATAGAGCATGACTAATAGAAACAGAAACTCGAGGTATAGCATGATTTTTCCCTCACCTTTATTGTGATTCGCTGTAAACGACAGTCTTCCAAATGGCTTCTGTGAAAGCTCATAGGTTTCATGGTTTTCAGTGTAACAATTCTTAGAATTACAGAATGAGCGTGGAAAAATATTGTAAGTTTTGAATGTTTTGTAACTTTTGTACACATGCGAAGTCTGTTGTGACGAAAAGCAGAGTCGTTGGCTTAGTGATTCTGGAGATTTGCTAGATTAACTCTTGGTCGTATTTATTTCGTTATCTTGGTACGAGTTATTCGAAACTGAACTATATTAAGTACTGGTGTAAAAATCTCGTTTACAAAGGCTGCGGTATTTAATGACTAATTGGTTTTACAACTTTCGATTTAACCTGCATCGTTGGCGAAAACGCCGCGCGATGGTCGAATTAGTTTATGCCATTACCATTGTATTGATTTTGATTGCTCTTTCGTTAGCATTTGAGGTCGAGTTTGTAGAAACGTTGTACGACTTTACTCGTGCACATGAAGACTGGGAATTGGACGAGATAATTTTTAGTTTCTTATGGATAGCAGTTGTTGCGAGTATCTATTCTATTCGACGAATTATCGATATTAACAATCTCAATAAGAGCAATGAATACAATGCAAATCACGATTCTTTAACCGGCTTACCAAATCGGGATTTTGTTCAATTCTTACTTACTCAAATGTTACATCGAGCTAAACGTTACAATTACTCAGTGGGTGTTATTTTTCTCGATTTGAATGATTTTAAGATTGTGAATGACTCTTTTGGTCATGACCATGGGGATCGACTTTTGGAGCAAGTGGGTCAACGTCTTTCGTCAATCGTGCGAAGTGAAGAGGTGGCTGCACGTTTGGGAGGAGATGAATTTTTAGTCATTGTTGAAAGAGCCGATGCTGAAAATGCTCTCGAAAGAATTATTAACCGTATTCAAGTTTGTATAAAAGAACCTTTTGATATATATGAAAAATCAGTCAATGTAGGCTTTAGTATTGGCGTTGCACTTTCGCCAGATCATGGTGAATCAATTAGTGAACTGTTGGTGGCCGCCGACATGGCGATGTATGAGGCGAAATCCAACAAAAGCACCCCTGTATTTTACTATAATGATGATGTTGGTGAACGACATAAAAAGCACATGCGCTTATCTACAAACCTAAAGCACGCGCTGTTCAACAACGAATTCCACTTAGTTTTTCAACCCATTGTTAATACTCATAACAGCCAGGTCGTAGGATATGAGGCATTGATACGATGGGAGTTGGATGGAGAGTATGTCGATCCAGAACTTATTATTAGTCTTGCCGAAAATATGGGCCTTTCAGATGCATTTTTCCAATGGTTATTGCAAGCCGTTGCCGATGAAAGTGAGAGTTTTCAATCTCCTAACCAGTTTGTTTCTGTCAACGTCACCATACGGCAATTTCTATCGAATCACTTTTTAAGAACAATGATGAATACCATCCAAAAGATGAAAGGTAGAATTATTCATCTTGAAATTACGGAAAGTACAATTCTTAAAGATTTTGAAAAAGTGGCCATTAGAATTCATCAGTTAAGGCTCAAGGGTGTCTATGTAATGATCGATGACTTTGGCACTGGGTATTCATCATTAGGTCGATTGCGGGACTTGGATATAGACAAACTAAAGATTGATAAATCCTTCTTATCTGACGCCATGGTCAATGATAAAGGGGCTAAAATTTTTGAAAGTATGATCGCTCTTGCTAACACTTTAGAAATTGAAATTGTTGCCGAAGGGATTGAAACTAAAGAACAACTTAAGTATCTGCGACAATTCCCTCCAATGCTAACGCAAGGGTATCTGATTCAAAAACCATTAAAGAAAGATCAACTCTCAACGGATAAAATTATTCTTTCTAATATGAATGAACGAGGAGATTAATAGGATTTACCGATTGAATTAATTGTTAGAGAGTAATTTTGTATTAGAAAGCAATCACGTAGCATGATTAGTGCCTTTTACCTCAATTGTTGGATAACATTATGACAAAACATAAATTAACCACAGCAAATGGTTGCCCTGTCGCTGATAACCAAAACGTACAAACCGCGGGCCCTCGTGGTCCAATGCTTCTGCAGGATGCTTGGTTTCTTGAAAAACTCGCACACTTTGATAGAGAAGTGATCCCAGAGCGTCGTATGCATGCGAAAGGCTCGGGTGCATATGGTACTTTCACCGTAACTCACGATATTTCTGAATTCACTAAAGCGAATATTTTCTCTGAAGTGGGTAAGAAAACCGATCTATTTGTCCGTTTCTCTACAGTAGCCGGTGAGCGTGGTGCCGCTGATGCCGAACGTGATATCCGTGGTTTTGCGATTAAGTTCTACACTGAAGAAGGTAACTGGGATTTAGTGGGTAATAACACGCCAGTATTCTTCCTTCGAGATCCACTTAAATTCCCAGATCTAAACCACGCAGTGAAACGCGATCCTCGTACTAACTTACGTTGTGCCAATACAAACTGGGATTTTTGGACACTTTTACCCGAAGCGCTTCACCAAATCACAATTGTAATGAGTGACCGTGGTATTCCACGTACTTACCGTCACATGCACGGATTTGGAAGTCACACATTCAGTTTCATCAACTCGGATAATGAGCGTTCGTGGGTTAAATTCCACCTAGAAACTCAGCAAGGTATTGAAAACTTAACCGATCAAGAAGCCGAAGTTTTAGTGGGTAAAAATCGTGAAAGTCATCAACAAGATCTGTATGAGTCGATCGAAGCAGGGGATTTCCCACGCTGGAATGTAAAAGTTCAAATCATGACCGAACAGCAAGCAAGAGAAGTGTCGTACAACCCATTTGACCTGAGTAAAATATGGCCACATGCCGATTTCCCGTTGATCGATGTCGGTGTCATGGAGCTAAATCGTAACCCGGATAATTACTTTGCTGAAGTTGAACAAGCTGCGTTTAATCCTGCCAATATTGTTCCTGGGATTGGATTCTCTCCAGATAGAATGTTGCAAGGGCGTTTATTCTCTTATGGCGATGCTCAACGATATCGACTGGGCGTGAATCACTCACACATCCCAGTAAACCAACCTCGTTGCCCTGTAAATTCATACCATCGCGACGGTGCGATGCGTGTTGACGGGAACTACGGAAGCACGAAAGCTTACGAGCCAAATAGCTTGGGTCTGTGGCAGGAACAACCTAGTGCAAAAGAACCAGCATTGAAACTTGAAGGCGATGCGTATAACTATGATTACCGTGAAGATGACAGTGATTACTACTCTCAACCACGTGATCTGTTTAATCTAATGACACCTGAACAACAACAGGTGCTATTTGAGAATACGGCTCGAAGTGTCGGTGGTGCATCGATTGAAGTACAACATCGCCACATTTCTAATTGTCATAAAGCATCCCCAGCTTACGCCGAAGGCGTTGCAAAAGCGCTTGGTGTTAACTTAGCCGATGTCGCGCTGTAGTTTAGTTGTATAGGAAGTGCGGACACTTATTGTGTGTCCGCATTTTTTTCACTTAATTTACGGAGTAGCAAGGTTATGAGAACTTGGAGCGACTATAAAACGACATTTCGTAGTGAAGCTGATCTTATCGATTATGCCCGGGATGGGGATTTGAGAGGATTGGTTTCAATTGTTGAGCAAGATCCTAATATCGATCTCGATGCGAGAAATGCTCGAGGTTATTCAGCACTAATGCTGGCGGTTTACAATGGTGAGAAAGACTATTGCGAAGCGCTTTTACGGCTTGGTGCCAATGTAGACTCGATGGATTTTATGGGTAACACCGTCCTAATGGCATCCGCGTTTAAGGGAAATGTTGAGATACTCCAACTGTTATTAGAGTGGGGTGCGAAGACAGACGCCAAAAACCATTCAAATATGAATGTTCGAGATTGGGCTCAGATGTTTGGTCGTAAAGAGGTCGTTCAGTATCTCGATGAAAACTCGTTTAATATTGCAGTCTCTTCTCGATTAACTAACATACTTAGGTTTATTAAGTTGAGCTTTTTATTATTTCGAACAAAAAACGCGGACAAAAAACCGACAACCAACTGAACATACCCAATAATCTCATTAAAAAAGGGAAGTGATGACTTCCCTTTTCTATATCTCAGTTTCAATACCCTAGTGATGGTTAGGCACTTTTGCTTTTGCAACAACTTGATGTTGGTGCAGGAGACGGTTTTGACGGACGAGCACGATACTTTTTGAATAGATCCCAGGCAATCAATGCGGCTAACACGATACCAGAAATCCAAGCTAAAGGAGAAGGAACAAACTCGCCTCCATTTGCTAACTGAGTGTCGATGTTGATGCCATAATGATCAACGAGGAAATTGGTTAGGTAACCAAATAGAATCGCGATACCAACGACACCGACCAAATAGCTAATCAGAGAACGCGTTCCGAGTTCTTTTTGTACGATACCTAATGTTGCCATATTCGATGCGGGACCTGCTAATAAGAACACCAATACAGCACCCGGAGAGACTCCAGCCAGCATAAACCCAGCAGCCAGCGGCGTTGAAGCTGACGCACAGATGTACATTGGTACCCCGATGATGGCCATAAGGAACATAGCCATTGGGCCTCGACTGATGTCCGCTAATGTTTCAGGTGGAATAAAGGTAACCACGAGTGCCGACATAACAAGACCGATGATTAACCACATAGATAGTGATGTAATCAAATTGGTAAACGCAAAACGTTGACCTTGCCATAATTTTTGAATCCACGATTCTTTTTCGACGGCTTCATCTAAGGTCTCTTCTGTTTTGACCGATTTTATTTCACCCATTGAACTTGGTGAGCTGGCAAGGTTTAGTGATGCTGCTGGTTTAGTTGCAGTTACTAGATTTACCGCTGTTGCTTCATTTTTACTTGAACAGCAACTACTTGTTTTAGTCGGCGACGCTTGAGGTACCGCTTCTACAATGGCTTTTTCTTTGTTACTTGAGCAACAACTGCTTGTTTTACTCGGGGCTGTTTGAGGAGTCGCTTCTAAAGTGGCTTTTTCTTTGTTACTTGAACAACAGTTGCTTGATGCAGTCGTTTTTGGAGTTTCTACCACCGTGTCCTTTTCTTGCTTGCTGCCGCAGCAACTCGCTGCTTTCTCGGAAGTGCTTTTCTTTTCAGTCTCTTCTTTATCCGAAACGAGGACAAGCATCGCGGCAGTAATGGCCGAGGTGGTGGCCGCTATAGGTCGAATAACCGCCATAAATGGGCCTAATAGTGCGTATGAAATCGCAATAGAATCGACACCAGTTTCTGGCGTGGATATTAAGAAAGCGGTTGTCGCACTCTTAGAGGCTCCGGCACGTCGTAAACCTACCGCAGCTGGAATAACACCGCATGAACATAAAGGTAGTGGAATCCCCATTAACGCGGCTTTAATCGCAGGTAAAGGCCCAGATCCTCTAAAGTGACGACCCAGTTTGTCACTGCTAAGTGTGGCTTTCAAAATGCCAGAAACGATTAAGCCAAAAATGATCCAAAATGCCGCGTCGAGCCAGAGGCTAAGCAATGAACTAAAAAATGTGGTGACTAATTCCATCTTAGCCCTCCTTCTGTTGCGTGTCGGTTAAAGCAGTAAGAATGGTGCAATGCTCAGCAGAGTGCGAGCCACCGCAACAACGCTCATTGACAACTTTTAACGCTTCATGCATGTGCTGTAACTGCGTTATTCGTTGTTCGATATCCCGTAACTTTGTTTGCGCAATATCTTTAACTTCTTGGCAAGTGTGCTGTTCAGGGCTAATTCGAATCGACAACAATTCATGGATATCACTGAGAGAAAAGCCGAGCTCTTTCGCATGGAGGATAAACTCAAGCTTATTGACACAATCTTGGTCGTACTGACGATACCCATTTTCTGCACGATGAGGCTTGAGCAATTCTTGTTGCTCATAGAAACGTATTGCTTCTGTAGTCATACCAAAGT
Organism: Vibrio phycocola; assembly: GCF_053850235.1. Lineage (NCBI taxonomy): Bacteria > Pseudomonadati > Pseudomonadota > Gammaproteobacteria > Vibrionales > Vibrionaceae > Vibrio > Vibrio phycocola. The sequence goes on from NZ_JBSQDJ010000006.1 coordinate 51,197, forward strand.
GTTTTGCCAACTGTCCCCGCGTGAAATTCGCCATCGACAACTCCTTCTACTCACTATTCTCAATATACTATAAACCTTGTAGATTACTACAGGGTCAAGAGTTGAATGTAAACAGTCGAAATTTGATGGTTCCACTCCCGTTTTTTCAGGCGAGAAACTGCATCGACTTTTTAACCAATGGTGAGAGGCTTAGTTTAAATGTTCGGCTAAATAATCGATCAATAAGCGAATCTTAGGTGAAAGATACTTATTTTGCGGATAAACAGCCCACACATTTTCTTCTGGCTGCCAAAAGTCATTGAGAAGGGTGACTAATTGTCCTGACTCAATAAAGGGACGTATGTACGAATCAGATAATTGCACGATACCAATATCTTTCATCGCTGCATCCGCTAAACCGACACCACTATTGCTGCATAAACTGCCTTTGATTTTGATGAGCTTCTCTTTTCCATTTTCTTTAAAGCGCCAATAATCTCTCGATCCTCGCAGGCAATTGTGATGTTTAAGATCGGCTAATGTTTGAGGGTAGCCGTGCTTTTTTAAATAGTTTGGTGAAGCACATAAAAAGGTTGAACGCTTACTAAGCTTTTTCGCGATCAAACTGGAATCTTGCAAATGAACTCCCAATCGAATAGCCAAGTCAAAGCCGTTTTCGACTAAGTCACCAGCGCGGTTGGTTAACTCGGTTGTAATTTCTATGTCGTTATATTTCACAACGAAATCGTTGATTAACGGTAAGACTTTTAGCTCGCCATAATTGGGAGGCGCAGTCAGTTTGATCTTGCCTTGCGGTCGACTTTGGAGATTTGTAATGGTTTGTTCGGCCATATCTAACTCGTCTAAGATTTGTCGACAATGTCGATAAAACGGTTCGGCTTCGGCGGTGAGAGAAACATGACGGGTGGTGCGATAAAACAGTTTCACCTTTAGGCGCTTTTCCAGTGCGGTAATTTGACGACTTACCTGAGCAGTCGATATCCCAAGATGCTTTGCTGCCTGCGAGAAACTATGAGTTTCTGCGACCGATACAAATTCATTAATTCCTTGCCATTTCATTATTACCACCTGGTAAAAGTAATTTACTTTTTTGGTAGATTATCATTATTGTGTAAATAAATATAATACTTAAGAGGAAGACAAATAATAGGAAAAAAAGTGAAGCCACAGGTCGATTTACATAATGAGCCGATAAAAGATCTTATCTATAAAATGACTGCGCCTGTAATGTTGGCAGGCTTTGTCACAACATCATATGGGTTTATCGATATGGTGTTTGCTTCACGCTTAGGAAGTGTTGAAGTGGCTTCTGTTGCATTTGTAACTCCGTTATTCGTTATGCTTCAAGCACTTGCTGTAGGTGTGATTCGCGGTGGAATCAGTATCATCGCCACCTTACTCGGTCAGAACAAACCCGAGGAAGCAACGGCTTACGCCACGCAGTTACGGTTGTTAATCCTATTTTTATCTGTGGTATTCGTTGTCCCAGGAATAATATTGTTGCCTGCAATACTTGGCGCCGTGGGTATTTCCTCCGAGCTATATCAACAGTCGCTTGTCTATTCGCGGATTTTATTTCTATCGATTCCATTGGTCTTGTTATTTCAGCTCTATATGAGTTTCTTTAAATCTCAAGGCAAGATGAAAATCGTCTCTAAGATATCTATTTTAGGTGTCGTATGTAACGCGGTGATGAACGCAGTGTTTATCTATGGATTCCATTACGACATCGATGGGTTGGCTTATGCCACTTTGGTCACTTATTTTATCCAGCTGGCGATTGTGATTTTCTTGTACCAACGAGAAAACCATGAGTTTAAGTTGGAGTGGAGCACCTCAAAAACATTTTCCAAATTGGCGATTCATAAGAAGCTTCTCAAAGTTGGATTACCTTTGTCATTTTCTCAAGCCAGCACGCATTTCGGGTTTCTCGTATTGAATATTTTTATCGTCCAATATGGGCACCAAGCGGTTGCAGCCTTTGCGATTGGTAATCGAATTCACTCTTTGCTTTTTTTCCCAGCTAAAGAAATTGGAGCAGGCTTAATTCCATTACTTGCGCAAAACTGGGGCCGCGGAGCGATTGATCGAGTACGCGAAGCCATTAAATTGGGTCTGATCTACTCACTTATCTTCGGAGCCTTTGCAGCGATTGTGATTCAATTGATCAAATACCCGATTGCAAGCTTCCTTACACCGGATGATCCAGAAACCTACGCCAACGTCATTAACTATGTTTCTCTTGTGGGTTGGACTGTTATTGCGTGGTCTATTTTTCACACCTTACAAGCTATTTTTGACAGTTTTCAGAAAACGATGTTCTCGTTTGCTATCACGATTGTTCGCCTTTGGGGATTGCGAATTCCGGGTATTTTAATGTTCTACTATTTTATTCCTTCAGTAGCTGAATATGGGATTTGGTACACCATGTTTTTCTCCAATTCGATCACGCTTATTTTTGCGATCGCGTATTTCATGTGGGTCGTCCCACCGATGTTGAAAAAGGAAGATGAAAAGAATCATCAAGCGTCAGATGATGAAGAGAAAATACTGGCTTAGCTCATTAACTCTTATTCACTAAATGACGTAAACCGTTTTGAGATGATGGCACCGCTATCACGAGCATAAGGATAAAGGTATATAAGAAATGAAAGCATTACTATGGGATTTTGATGGGACTTTAGCGTACCGAAAAGGGATGTGGTCTGGGGCGTTGTATGACGTGTTGCAAACCTATTGTCCTTTGCCGGGAATAGATAGAAAGACGTTAAGCTTATATTTACAAAGTGGCTTTCCGTGGCACTCTCCAGAGGTGACTCATGGAGTGAAGGGAAGTGATCAATGGTGGACCGAACTGCACCCAATTTTTGCAAACGCCTTTTGCGGGATCGGTCTTGATGACACTTCAGCGATGAAATTAGCCAGTAAAGTACGTGACGCTTATATTGAGCCTTCTCGTTGGTCTGTTTACGATGATGTAGAAGAAACGTTAGCCGAACTAACTCAAAGTGGCTGGACCCATTTTATTTTTTCTAATAATGTTCCAGAGCTGTCGTCTATCGTGTCTAACCTTGGTTTAGCGCATCACTTTAAAGAGATCATCACATCCGCTCATGTCGGATTTGAAAAGCCAAATAACAACAGCTTTTATCGAGCATTATCGCTCATAGGGCGTTATGATGCGGCGTGGATGATAGGTGACAGCTACGGTACCGATATTAAAGGTGCTGAAGAGATGGGGCTGCCGGCAATATTGGTACGAAACTCTGATCCAAGAGCTCAGCATCAAGCGGAATCATTAATGAATATCGAACGGTTTGTGAATCCAGAATCTGCGAGAACGCCAGTTTATCTTCCTGATACGCTCAGAGCAGAGACACACAGATTCGAGACTAAACGACCGGAAGTTCATAGGTTCGAAGCTAAGCAGGTTGATATTCAGCTGTCAGATGGTCATTTATCAGAAAGTCATGCTTCAGAAACCCATGTTTCAGAAAGCACTTGGCTAACAAATTATGTTCCGCCAAATAGGATGCTGAACTAAGTAAGTAATAAGAAGTGGAAGGCATGATAAAGGAAATCTATTTTGCGGGAGGATGCCTGTGGGGCGTTCAGGAGTTTATGAAACATTTGCCGGGTGTTATCTCAACAGAAGCAGGCCGGGCAAATGGCACCTGTAACACATCCACCCAAGGCGATTACGACGACTACTCTGAATGTGTACGTACACAATACGATTCAGATTTTGTCAGTATCGAGCAGTTGATGACCTACTTTTTTGAGATCATCGATCCTTACAGCGTGAATAAGCAAGGTGAAGATGTCGGTCGGAAATACCGAACAGGTGTTTACAGTAAAATAGCGGATGACCTTACTGAAGCTAAGCAATTCATCGAGCAAAGAGAGGATGCAAGTAAGATTGTCGTCGAGGTACTTCCGCTTGTGAACTACGTAAAAAGTGACGATGAGCACCAAGATAGACTCACCAATTCACCGAATGATTATTGTCATATCCCAATCAATCTTCTGCACAAATACAAATCACCATAATCAATGAGCGCCACGTAAGTAACAAACTTGCGTGGCGCTCATTGGGTTATTCTTGAGTCAACCAGTAGAACTGGAACCCACGAACAATAATTTCATCACCATAGGCGGTGGGTGAACCACCACTCCACAGGTCAATGAGATCAGTTGGACGTATAAAGCTACTTTGAGTGATTTTTTCAAGCGGAATTTTTTGCGGATCTGGTGACATATTCGCGACCACAAACACCTTTTTCGATGGATTGACGACGTCATAGCGAATAAAGCCAAACATAGCATCATTATCCAGCTCCATCACTTCTCGGTTGTTAAAATCGGCAAAGGCGGGCGTCTCTTTACGAATGGAGATTAATTTCTGTATTTCACTGAAAATCTGATGTTGAATTGACCCTTGTTGACGTCTTGCTTCCATCTCATCCCAGTCAAAGGTAGGGCGGTGTAACCAGCGTGAATCCTGCTTTTTCTGTTCGTCTAGCTCAAAGGAATAGTCGTTTAGCATTCCGATTTCGTCACCGTAATACAGCAGTGGAATACCACCAAATGACATGATTAAGCTATGCAATAAAACAATGTGGTTGCAACAACCATCAATGAGTTTTTTGTCATCAAGCTCGAGAGCTTTCTCTAATCCCACTAAAGACGCTAACGACCCAGAAATACGAGCATCACCGGTTTTGTCGTTTTGGCCAAAGACTTGTCCAGTTGCAATTGAGGTATCGTGATTACCAATAAAGTAATCTTTTAGAAAACGTCGGTGGGACGGAGCGTCATAGCCAACCCATTGAATATCGTTATCATCAAAGCCAAAACCTATATCATCGTGGCATCGTAAATAGTTTAACCAAGTCGCGCGATCCAATTTTCCAGGAAGATTTTTTATCCCTTGGTTAAGTAACTTCGCATTCTTGGTGGCTACTGCATCCCACATCAAAGCCATGTAAGTCGCGTTGTAGGCGATTTCACACTCTTTTGCGACAACGGCATCTTCACCAAAATATTTAATGATTTCAGATGGGGCAACAATCGCTTCTGCAATAAAGAGTAAGCCAGGTGAAACGACCTGACAGCAATCTTTAAACAGTTGCAGAATCAAGTGTGCTTCGTCTTCGTTTTGACAGGCGGTTCCCATTTTTTTCCATAAAAAAGCGACCGCATCAAGGCGTAAGATATCGACACCTTTGTTTGCCCAGAAGAAGATATTCTCGAGCATTTCGATAAATACAGCAGGGTTGGTGTAGTTCAGATCCCATTGATAGGAATGAAAAACGGTCATTACCCATTTGTTCATTTCTTCGTTGTAGGTAAAGTTGCCTGGATCTTGCTCTGGGAATATGTCGGGCATCGCGTATTCGAACATATCGGGAATATCTCGATTATCAAACATATAGAAGCAATCTTGATATTCTTTTTCACCCGCTAAAGCACGTTTCGCCCATTCGTGTTGATCTGAGGTGTGGTTAACCACCATATCTAACGCAATGAGAGAATCTTGTTTGCCCAGTTCGTCGATAATAGCTTCAAGTTCTTCGTTTTTACCGACCCGACTGTCGACTTTACGGAAATCACTCACCGCGTAGCCGCCATCACTTTTGCCCATCGGACACTCCATAATGGGTAGGATATGAACCAGATTGACACCGATTTCGCTAAAGTAATTTATCTTTTTCTTAAGCCCTTTTAGATCGCCCGCAAAACCATTGGCGTAAAGTGCCATACCGACCCAATTTTGGTCGAGGAACCATTCGTGGTTTTCTTCACGTAGTCGGTCTTTTTCTCGTAGAGAGACATCACGATTGATATAGTTAATCGCAAGGACTTCGACCAAACGGCTGAGTTGTGGGTAGAAATCTTCTCTATCCCCATACAGACGTTCAAATAGCGAGTGAATAGCGTAGAAGTTTGCGCCTAATCGACTATAGAAAAAACGTAGGTGTTTGTTCTTAATCGAAGGAGCTAGGTCATCGAGGATCTTGTTAAGGATCGTATGAGATACTTGTTCATACATAGATTCAGCCCCTCCTTAGATATTCCATAAGTTAATAAAATCTTGATAGATGGTAATGTCTTCAACAATCGCACCTTGCTGAGTCACGATATACCCAGCAAATTGGTGGGCACACTCGATAGTATAATGCCATGACCAATTATTCAGCATGCCGAGAATAATGACTGAGGTAAATGCGTCTCCAGCGCCGACAGTACTATTGATGGTTCTTACTATCTGAGTGTCGCTGGTTGTATCATGGCGTTCGCCAGTCGCATCAAATAATGTGGCACCATCACCACCTCGGGTAATGAGGATGTTGACGATATCGAGAGAACGTTTTAATTGAAGCGCTTGCTCATCCCATGGAAGGTCGGGCTCATCACTCAATATATATAACTCTTCAAGGCTCAACTTCACCAACAGTCCGTAATGCAACGAGCTCAAGACTTGTTCACGCTCCCAAAATGGAGGGCGTAGATTGACGTCGATGATTTTGCCGTCTTTGTTTTGTCCTAATAGCTGGGTCAGTGCCTCTTGTGAGACATGATTACGTGTTGCTAGGCTACCGTGGTAAATCAGAGCATCATCAGGAACTGGAACCAATTGTTTGTCGATATAATCCCATGCGACTGGTGAGGTAATTTCATATTGTGGTTCACCATCTTCGAATGAAACATCAACAATTCCAGTCGGATGATGTGGCGTGGTTTGAACAAATTCCAGAGACAATCCCCATTTCGACATCTTATCCCGTAATTGATTTCCGAGTGGGTCGTTACCGATTGCAGTGACGAGATTGGGCTCAACGCCAAATCCTTTTAGGTGCCATGCGACATTGAGGGGCGCACCTCCAAGAACTGGAGTTTGTCCTGGGAAGCAGTCAAACAGGACTTCCCCGAAAAGAAAAACAGATTTATCTAGCATAATATTACTCCCTACTTCGATGGGACTTGGCGTTTAAATTCAGGAAAAAAGTGATCAAATCCTTCAATGATTCCAGCGGCATAGCAGCCGTTGAGTCCAGGTAAACCACCTTTGGCAAGGTAGAGGCTATCACTATTATTGTGATTTTGAGCTTCTCGTAGTGCCAGTTCCTTCACTTCCTGTGTTGCGTTGGCGACGAGAACGGATTTGTACTCACTCGCCAAGACTTCCATATCATTTCCGCTATCACCGGAATAAAGAAGTTGTTCAGCATTTAATTGTAAAGTGTTTACAAGAAAACGTATGGCTAATAGTTTGTTTGCTTTAGCGGGTAAAATATCTATAAGCCCATGATTTTCATGCTCATTAATACTTGGAATGCAATTACTTGCGATATCCAGCTCGGTTAATGTTTCAACCAATAACTCTGAAATTTTCGGCAGTAGTTCAGTTGGTTCGACAAAGAAGCTTAGCTTAAACTCTTCCTGCTGATGCGGTGGCTGAAGCCGGAGGCCATCTATTTGAGGCAAACGCTGAAAAATTTGTTCAGGAGATAGTGCATTCCAATCCTGACGTAATGTCTGTCGCCAGCTCTCCCATTTTTGCCAAGTACCTTGCTCACGGGTATAAATTGTTGACCCCACATCGGCGATTAAATAGTCGGGGAAGGGTAAATCCCATTCCGCCAAGGCATCTTCAACCAATTGTGCATCACGACCAGATGCATACACGATTATCGTGCTGGGGTGTGCCGCTAATTGTCGAAATTGTTCTCTAGCTTGACTAGACTCTTTTTGATCTCCATTTGGCAGTAAAGTGCGATCAAGGTCGGTACAAATGATCCATTGATCACTCATTATTATTTTCCTTTCCAAAAAAGTTATAGTGGTCGATGGCTTCTAGGATACCAAGTGCATTAGAGTGCTCTGCAAAGTATATGGAATCTTGAGCGGTCGTATCTGATAATTGTTCATGACGTCGATTACGTACAATTACGTTCTGCATGTTTCCACCCAGCAGCATATCTTCATCACTACCTGAGCCGGCAGAAACTAGAATATTCTCGAGTGGGATCTCCCAAAGTCTTGCAACATAACGTAGGGCTAGGCCTTTAGAGGCTCGAGCTGGGATAATGTCGATAAGGTTGTCGTTAGAAAGGTAAACATTCACAGTTTGCTCGTCTTGACGCAAAGCGGTAACAATATCTTGGTAGCCAATCTCATCGGATAAAATTTCATAGGAGATTTTAAATCGACTCTGTTCAATATGTGGCTGAAGTTTAATGTTATCACCAAATTTGGACATGATTCGCTTAATGGCTTTCGGATTCCAGTTATGGTCAACGTAGTTACTCCAATCACTACTCGCGGTAAGTGCTCTGGTGTAATAGATTTCAGTACCTAAACTGCATATCAAAATGTCAGGTCGAGGAATATCGAACTGTTTAATCAGCGCCAAAACGCGATCTAAACGTCGAGATGTTGCTATACCAAATGCACATTCTTTGCGATGACTGCGAATTAACGCCGAAAACTGTTGTAAGCCATCGGTGTTGCTGAGAAGTGTTCTGTCCAAACCTGATACAATCATTCGCGGTAAATGACGAGATGCACGACGAATCTCGGTCTGTTGCTTCGGAAGTATTGGATTGGAAATGACAGTCTTTAATTCGTTGAGGTACTGCTTGGTGTGGTGATCCCACGAGTATTTACTCGCGACATTTTTGATACCGTTATCAGAATGCTGTTTCCATAAATCGCGATCTTGCAAAAGCTGCTTGATAGCATCGGCAATTTGCTCTGAGCTAAGTGGGTCGACCAATATTCCACTCTCGCAGTTTTTTACGATATCAACGGGACCACCATTTTCCGTTGCGACAAACGGCAAGCCACATGCGGCTGCTTCTAACAGAGTCAGTCCAAACGGTTCTGTCATTGCTGGGTTAACAAATACCCCCATTGATGACGCTGCCATTTGATAAATGCCAGGCACTTCGTCTGCTTGATGATGCTTAGGAATGGCAACCTTGCCATAGAGATCGTAGTAATCTATTAAAATCATGATCTCAGTAAAGACGCTTTGAGCACCGTCGTCCATTTCTCGAATATCGTCACGATTCCCGGCTACGATAACCAGATTAGCCAGTTCCTGTAACTCAGGTGATTCGCCGTATGCTTGTATCAGAGTACTGATGTTTTTTCTCGGGTCGGGGCGAGAGATTGTGACAATCATTGGCTTGTCGGGGTCATAAAGGAATCGAGTGATGGATTTTCGAATCATAGAGGCTGATTCGCCCAGCTGAGGCGGGTGAAACTGCTCCAACGCGGTTCCGGGCGGGATAACCGTCATCGTCTCCGGTTTGTAAAAATCATAAAGATCATATTGGTCATTGATCTCTTGAAACGTACTGGTGATGACCATGTCGGCGTTGGCTAAAACATCTTCTTCTGCATCAATGCGTCGTCTGAAATGGTACTTATCTTCTAACTCTTGACGGCTCATCCCGCCGGCAAGTAAGCGTTTGCGTTTATCTCGTCCTAGCGAGTGCCCGGTATGGATCAGCGGGATACCCGTTTGAAGGTTGAGTTTGGTTGCAACGTATCCAGCATCGGCATAATGACTGTGAAGTATGTCGGGCATGCGCGGTTGGTTGCGAAAGTAATCGAGTAAGTTGTCGGCAAAACTGTCGAGGTATTCCCACAGTTGCTCTTTAGGAAGATAAATATCATCGGGGCCAGCATCAATGCGGACTATTTGACAGTTTTCTGCTAGTGGTTCGACGGGTTGTGAATAGATGGGGTCTAGCTTTGGGTCGTTGATTCGTCGAGTGACAAGTTCAACGCGTGCAACTTCATTTTGCGTTGCGAGTGATTTTGCTAAATCTACGACGTATTTGGTTTGCCCTCCGGTGTCGGAGTCACGTCCCAATTCTAGTTCTTCACCTCTAATGAGTCCGTGTACGCTAATTAATGCAATGTATAATTCTTTCGATTTTTGGCCACTCTCATCCTGAGCCATTTGAATCTCCTTGTTATTCCAAACAAATTCAGTATAGCACTTGAGCATAAAAACAACAGTCGGAGGCACTATTAGGTCATTTGTCAAAAAGCATAAACATAGTATTTCCAAGGGCATAGCGTGTGTTAATTAATGGCGAACATGGAATAAATACGTTTGATATGCTAGCGTCAAATGAACAAATTACTGTTTGATAGAAGTGTTTATGAACCGATCCCTGCGTGTCATTTTGCTCATTATTACATTATTTATTTGGCCTGTTTCTGCGAGTGATGAGATTAAAATTGGCGCAATTTTTGCCAAAACGGGTCAAGCTGCTGAGGATAATCAGGTTCTGTTTGAATCAGTTAGGTTTGCAACTGATGAGATAAATAGTCTCGGCGGAGTGTTAGGCAAGAAAATTCGACTGATTGAATACGATAACCACAGTACACCAATTCAAAGTTTACTTGCGGCAAAACAAGCGGTTAGAGATGGTGTTTTGGCTGTGATTGGCGCATCTTGGAGTGACCATTCCATGGTTATTGCGCCTTATCTTCAAAGTAAAAAAGTCCCTATGATCACACCTGATTCAACCAACCCTAAAATAACTAAAATCGGCGACTATATATTTCGAACATGTGTATCAGAGCCTTACTTAGGACGAGTACTCGCGAATTTTGCTTATGAGCACTTTGCTGGGCATAGAGCGATCATTCTTCAGAACGTTCATAGTGATTACAGCGTGGGTTTATCTGACGTGTTCGAGAGACACTATGAATCACTTGGTGGTGTTATCTCGTTGGTCTTAAAGTATAAATCTGACCAAACCAAATTTGTTCCGTTGCTTAAGCAAGTGAAAACGTTGGCGCCTGATGTTTTGTTTATTTCAGGACATGAAGAGAGTGGCTATATCGTAAAACAGGCGCGCGAAATGGGGATAAACGCAAAATTTATCGGCGGAGACACTTGGTCACACGATGCATTTTATAGCCTTGGTGGCAATACTTTGGACGAAGGTTACTATGCTTCCCACTGGGATAAAAACCTCAACACACTGGAATCGTTGGCGTTTGTAGAGCGTTATCGTCAAGCTCACCAACTTTCGAATTTTGTCGCAGAAGGTTATGATGCGGCAATGATGTTGTTTGCGGCGATTACCCGTGCGAATTCTTTGGATCGAAAAGCGATAAGAGACCAGATTGCGGCTACTGAGAATTTTATGGGGATTTCTGGGAATATCACTCTCGATAAAAATGGTGATGCAATAAAACCAATGTTAATGATGAAAATCAACAATGGCAAAGCGGATATATTGACTACTGTACAGCCAAACTAAACATTAACCTGATTGGGAAGTCGTTTGGGAAAATAGAATGTAAATTTAAGCGGTCAAATAGCAACTTTGTACAAAAGTTATCGGAAGCATTAGGGTACACTCGAAACAACCGTTAGCGATGTATGTGGATAAACCGATGGTAAGTCATAAAAAAAGCAAAGAGCGTGCTGACTATAAGATCGCAGCTGAGCTTGGCGGCTTGGAGATTTTAGATGCTCAATATGACAAACAAAACTTCTCTCGTCATAGTCATGAAGGCTATACCATTGGGTTGATTGAAACCGGAGCCCAACGTTTTTATCGCACTGGTGGACACCATGTCGCCCCTAAAAATACAATTATTCTGGTCAATGCCGATGAAGTCCACAGTGGGCACTCTGCATCAGAAGGTGGCTGGGCCTATCGAGCGATGTATCCTCTTCCTCAACAACTTGAAACCATATCGAAAGAGTTATATTTACCAAACCATGGTATCCCTTATTTTCCAAAAGCGGTGGTTGAGGACCCTGAACTAGCAAGTCAACTCCGGCTTGTATTCAATACGCTACAAAACTCGGATAATCGATTACTTCGAGAGTCGTTAATCTACAGCACCATGATTAAGTTGATGGGAAAGCACGCTAAGGCTAAGCCACCCAGCCTAAATACGACCAAGATCCAACAACAGGTTCGGTTAGTTAAAGAGTTTTTGGATGACCTTCCTCAGGTGGATGTCTCGCTCGAAGAGCTGGCAAATATGTCTGCTGTAAGCCCATTCCATTTGATTCGCTCATTTCAAAAAGAGTTTGGTCTTCCTCCTCATGCCTATCAAATCCAATCGCGACTTCGCTTAGCGAGAAAGCTGCTCAAGCAAGGTCACTCGATTTCAAATACGGCACAAGAGTGTGGTTTTCACGATCAAAGTCACTTCCATCGACATTTTAAAAACGCCAATGGGTACACTCCCGGGCAATACCTAAAAATGAACTAAGCAATTTCGTACAATTTGTACTGAACCTTAATCGTTAAATTAAGCGCTATAAATTACCGGATAATGATTGGAAGAATGATATAGATGCAACCGAGTAAAACCCAATTAACAAGTCGACGAACCCATGCTTGGCAGGGTGTATTAGCCATGTTTCCTCTTAGTGTAGCGGTTGTCCCATGGGGATTTCTAGCAGGATCATACGCCATTGAAGCAGGGCTTTCGGGGCTCGAAGCACAAGCAATGTCAGCAGTCTTATTTGCAGGTGCAGCACAGTTAGTCGCGGCTGGAATGTTCAAAGAAGAAGTTGGACTTGCCACGATGCTATTGACCACGTTTTTTATTACCTCTCGGCATTTTCTATACAGTGTGTCGATGCGAAGAAAAATCAGTGGATTATCGGGACGTTGGCGGGCATTGCTCGGTTTTTTGCTAACTGATGAATTGTTTGCTGTTTGCAGTGGACAGACGGAAAGTGAATTTAATCGGTGGTATGCCTTGGGTGCTGGTGGGTCTTTCTACATTGTCTGGAATATCGCAAGTTTTATCGGCATTGTCGCTGGCAGTCACATTCCATCCTTGGGTGAGTATGGCTTAGACTTTGCGGTCGCCGCGACTTTCATTGCCATTATTATTCCTCAGATTAAATCTTTACCTATAGTGTTTTCGGTTTTAGTTACTATGGTAGCAGCCAGTTATTCCTCATATTACCACTTAGAAGGGGGATTAATGATTGCATCGTTAATGGGTATAGGAAGTGGTTATATTTGCGAATTGATGATGAAACAGTGGAAAGCTAGACGATTTGCAGAAGGAGGCTCAAAATGAATATGCTATCTATTTTGGCAATGACAGCGATTGTATTCCTAAGCCGCTATCTGTTTCTTGAGCCAAAAGTGCCGTTAAAGTTAAGCTATCACGCTCAGCGAGTATTAAGTTATACCGGGCCTGTTGTTTTAACGGCGTTATGGGCTCCGATTGTATTCTTACCAGATGGGGATCTTAGACTCACGTTGAATAACCCCTATTTAATTGGCGCTCTACTAACCGCTTTTATTATGTGGAAAACTAAGAATGTATTATTAACCATCGTTTTAAGTATGATCGTGTTTCTATTTCTTAAATTATCGGTATTTAATTTACTCAGTTAAATAATACAACTATATTAAAAACACGATTCAATAGTATTAAGAAATTTGCAACCTAGTTAATATTCATCAATGTGATGCTTATTCAGGTTTGGTGTAAATAAATAATTACAGGCTATTGCCTTAGTATGTGTATTGTTATTATTAATAATAAATTAATTTATAATAATCAATGGGTTATTTATTTTTCCTGGAGCGGTTGGTTATATTGTTTCAATGATAACTATTGATGGTAGTCATTGGTATTCTCGAGTATTGTTAATACTGAAGTTATATCTCATTGATTATTTTAAAAATTATTAATCATATTTATATTCCTATAAATTAGAGACTAATTTTTATACAGAATGATGGTAGATAGCATTTATTGTGCTAGCTTTAATGTTATAACAAAATTATAACATTAAAATGGCTAGGTATTATGCAACTTTCAATCAAACAAAAGCTGGTGCTTGTCTTTGTGCCTCTACTCCTGACGATGCTGTATTTCTCGTGCAGTAAAATTTACTCTTCTTATAACTTAAAAAATGCGGCGGATCGAGTTCATGTGTATATAGAGCTTGCAGCATACAACAGTCGATTAGTACATGAACTTCAGAAAGAACGAGGAATGTCTGCGGGCTATTTGGGGTCAAACGGGACTAAATTCGCCGATCAGTTACCAGCTCATAGGTTAAAAACAGATAGTAAACTCGCGGATTTAACAGCGTTCCTGTCTGAGCAGGGGGATTTTCTTAAAGGAAGCCCCAAGGTTTGGTCGACGATGGAAAAGGCAACGACTATGTTGTCTGAGTTGAGTGCTATGCGTTCAGGTATTACTAGCTTTGATACATCCGCAGGAACCGCTATAGAATACTACTCCAAGCTCAATCAGTACCTGCTTAGCATTGCGGTCGAGGCAGAAAAACTCTCTGAAATTGTCGAAATGACGCGGAAGCTTGCCGCATACTATGAATTTTTACAAGGTAAGGAACGTTCAGGTATTGAACGGGCAGTCTTGTCGAATGTATTTAGTGTGGGGGCATTTTCTGATGGAATGTATCGTAAGTTTGTTACTTTAGTCAGCGAACAAAATACGTACTTTACGACATTTAAAGCGTATTCAGACCAAGAAATTTCTGCTGGATTCGAAAAGATGGAGTCGTCAGATATTTTTAAAGAAGTGGAAAAATATCGAGCTAGCGCTTTTGCGGGAGAAATGAACCAAGATGCGAGTGCATGGTTTGCAGCTTCAACCAAACGAATTGATTTGCTAAAGAAAGAAGAGGACATTCTTACTGCTGATCTAATTCTACGTTCGGAAGATGAGCTGGCGAGTGATACGAGAGATTTCTGGTTCTTTCTTATCCTGACGATTGTGTTGGTTTCGATGACCTCGATTATCGGGTATAAGTTATTACGCGACATGAACGCGCAACTTATGTGTTTGAATACAACCATGACACTTGCGTCGCAGAAAGATCTTACTAGACGTTGTTCTGTTGTGGTTGATGATGAACTCGGTGATATTTCTAACAACTTAAATGAAATGTTAGGTGTGCTGACTGGAGCGATTGATTTAATACGAAGTTCAAGTATTCAATTGGCTTCTGGTGCTGAGGAATCGACGGTTACGGTTGCTCAAAATGCACAGAACCTTCAAGCTCAACATTCGGATGTGATGCAAGTGGTTACTGCGATAGAGCAGATGCGTGCCTCAGTTGAAGAAGTTGCTCAACATATTCAAAATACCTCAGAAAGAACAAGTCAGGCTAAAGAGCAAGTGTTAGGAAGTGCTGGGAGTGTTGAAGGGTCTGAAGCGTCTATCAAAGCAGTTAATACGAAAATTGAAGTTGTATCTGAGACGATTTCAAACTTACATCAAAGCAGCAGTGATATTTCGAGAGTTGTTGAAGTCATACAAGGTATCGCAGAGCAAACCAACTTGCTGGCTCTGAATGCAGCGATTGAAGCTGCTCGAGCAGGTGATTTAGGTCGTGGTTTTGCAGTTGTGGCCGATGAAGTTCGCTCACTAGCTCAGCGAACTCAAAGTTCTACCCAAGAAATTGAAAAAATGGTTTCTACTCTCCAGCATGATAGCTCGAATGCGTATACCCAAATTAATGACGCGATGTCAGATGTAACAGAGAGTGTAACTAAAGCGGGTGAAGTACAAGGTAAACTAACCGAAATCGTAGCCACGATTGAAACAATCGATGATATGGCATTACAAATTGCAACGGCATCTCAAGAGCAGGTGGTCGTTACTGCCGATATTGCGTCAAGAGCGCAGTCTATTGGTGATAGTGTAAGTGCTACCGTAGTAAGTGGAGAGCAGATTCTAGTGACTGCAAAAGAGCAAACTACTCTGGCTACTAAATTACAAGATCTTGCGGAGCAATTTAAACTCAAATAAGACACCATAAAGGGGCAATATGCGAAGTCAGAGCAATACTGACAGTTACAACGTATTATTGTCCCTTTATCTATCCCACGAATTACTCAACTGACTTCCCTCATGTTATACCTATTCACGCTTTTGAAGTGAAGATATCCCATCATTAACCCAATTAAGAAGTTGCTTGGTTGCTTTGGATAAAATTTGGTTTTGCCGCACGATGAAGCCTAGCTCCGTTGTTGGGAAATCTGGCAAGGGTGTGACCGAAGAGGTGAGATGACGTTGAGTCGATAAAGCGAATTCTGGAACAATGGCAATTCCAAAACCAGCCTCTGCCCAATCAATTTGTGCATCGACACTACCCACCTCCATTACCCGATAATTTGAAAGGTTTAGTGTAGGTAGCGCACTATCAATAAGATCTCTGGTACGAGTATCGTGACCCAATAATATAAGGGTTAACTCTGTGTCCTGTTCTGTGTTTCGTTCGAATCCATTCCCGAATGCAACCCACTTTATTTGCTGCAGCTCAACGAAGTGCAATGGTTGGGTTTGTTTTTGTGAGATGACAAACCCAAGGTCTGCTTCTGCTTTTTTGACCAACTCAGAAGCTTGTGATGACGTCGTATTTAACAGTGCAATATCGATTCCTGGATACTTCTCTTTAAATAGTTTGAAAGCTTCAATAAGCAAAGTACGAGAAATGATGTCGCTCGCCGCAATAGTAATAATGCCTTTGTCGAGATCATTAAGAGCATTCAGATCCGCTTGGCAAACTTGTAATTCCTGAAGTGTTTTTACACTGCTTTCTAAAAGCCGTTCGCCGGCTTGGGTGAGGTGAAATGGGCTTCTCTCGATCAGTTTGACATTCGTGGCCAGTTCTAACTGCTTCAGGTGTAAACTCACATTAGGTTGAGTCATGTGCAGAGCCACAGCCGCTTTACCAAAATGTTTATATTCTGCTAACGTGACAAATGTTTTAAGCCAATGGATATCTAGCATAACTTCCCCTCATTAGAGCATTGATCTCAATATTCTAGATATATGAGATACTTATCAAGTTAATTATTATAATTAATTTCTCTTATTTATTCGACAGGACTAAGATGATTTCTTAATCAATTCGGAGAAATATTATGTCGTCTATTGTTGTTGTGGGTGCCAATTGGGGTGATGAAGGTAAAGGCCGTATCGTTGACTTTTTAGCATCAGATGCGTCTGCCAGTATTCGTTTTCAAGGCGGAAACAATGCCGGTCATACGGTTGTAAATGATTTTGGTACATTCAAATTACACCAGTTGCCAAGTGGTATCTTTAATCCGAATTGTATCGCGGTTCTTGGCCCTGGCATGGTAATCAGCCCTGCTGCATTGACTCAAGAAATCAATGAAGTAAAAACCGCAGGTGTAGATGTAAACTTATGTATCTCAGATCGTGCTACTTTATGTCTTCCACTGCACGCACTTGAAGACACGTTAGAAGAGCAACGACTGGGTGATGCAGCGTACGGTTCAACTCGCCAAGGTATTGCACCTGCTTATGGCGATCGCGTTATGAAGAAAGGCATTTTAGTGGGTTGGTTGAACCAGCCGGATGTACTCGAGCAGCGAATTCAATTTATGCTCGATTGGAAAATGCCTCAGTTGAAAGCATTATACCCAAGCTGTGATTACACAGAGACGGCGGCAGAACTGACGGCGTGGCTGTTAGAAGTGACCAAATCTTGGAGACCCTTTATCTGCAATGTCACCGAGCCACTAAAAGCACTGCAAGCAAACGATTCGAACTTATTGTTTGAAGCTCAATTGGGTGCGGGCCGTGACCTTGTGTATGGCGAATACCCATGGACAACCTCATCCAATGTTACCGCGGCGTATGCCGGTATTGGGAGTGGTTTGCCGGCATTGAGACCAGAGCGCGTTATTGCGGTTGCTAAGTCATTCAGTTCATCGGTAGGGACGGGAACACTCGTCACTGCAATGGAAGAGCAAGACAACTTCCGCGAAAGTTCGAATGAGTTTGGCGCGACGACTGGTCGCCCACGTGATATGGGGTATTTTGATGCCGTTGCGACTCGAAATGGTGTTGAACTGCAAGCAGCGACCGAGATTGCTTTGACCAAAATTGACTGTTTAACAGGAATGACAGATTTAAGAATTTGCGTCGCCTATGATGGTGAACACAGTGAAAATCCTATTTGGCCACAAACGGCAGATCTTAAGCCTGTTTATGAAAATATGAAAGGCTGGGATGAAGACATCACAGGTTGCCGAACGTTTGAAAGCCTTCCACAAGGTGCGCAAGATTACGTGACACGTATTGAAGAGTTAATGGGCGTGCCAATTGTAATGGTTTCGGTAGGCCCAGAGCGTGAGCAAATGATTATCCGTAAATAATATTTTATTGGTAAAAAAGATTATAAAACCTAGCTAAGTGCTAGGTTTTTTTATGATTGATTAAATTAAGACATTACATTGATTTGGTCACACGCCAATTATTGAAACGCAGCTTTTGCACTAACTTATTTGATTTAATGGGATAAAACCCTAACGACAGGATGTTATTTCTCACCACTATCCATTTAATCCCTAGAGGAATAAAAATACACAGCAGATAAGAGAATAATCTCGCAATAATAACGATAGTTTCATTCTCTATGATACTGGCTAAATAGGTGGCAACAGTGTCATTAATAGGCACATGAAAAATAAGAATAAAAAGGCTAGATGCTCCAAGGGCAAGTGGTGTGAAACTCAATCGCTCACTTTTAGATAAGAGCCAGGAAATCGTCAGCACGATATATATACCAAATATTGCCCCAGCGGTTGCATAAAACGGATTGAGATATGATCTGTCGTGAAGGTTTATATGAGCGTCTGTGAAATTGACGATTGCGAGAAACAATACGATAGAAGCGATGACTATATACTTACTTGGGGAGAAATTAATTATGTGCTTTCTCAATAAATGACCCAAAATAAAGTAAGAAGATGATATAAGAAGCAAGTCTGAAGAAAAAGGAAGACCTAGAGAAAGAAAAGAATAGGGTGATGTTTCAATATCTTTATTCCAAAATAGATCGATAAATGTAGGGCTAATAAATAAGAGGAAAATAAGAGATATAAATTGAGTTGCCCACGATAACTTAAAGTGTTGAGCAGTTTTACATATAAGATATGAAAAACAGTAAACAGCAAATAGATGCGTTAAAAACCATAAAGGAATCCAAATTCCGAGTTCACTAGAGCCATTGCCATATAATATGCTAACAAGTTTTGATAATATATTTTCCTTGCCTGTTAATATATGAACAATTAATACAATAAAAAGAACGAAAAAATAGGGCTTCAATAATGATTCAGACTTTTTAATTATAAAGTCTCTTGGTTTCGAGTTAAACGAAAAGAAAACGCCTGATAAAAAGAAAAATAGCGGCATGCGAAATATAGATACAGGTTCGGTTATAGCAGGGAAAATGTGCCCTAATCCAGTATGGAAAAAGGCTACCAGAGAAATTGAAATACCTTTAGCTACATCAATATGCTGAACTCTATCACTCATTGTTACACCGAACATTGGTACAATTATATTAGATATCTATATTGTAACTATCTAATGTTATTAAAAACTGTATTGTTTATTAGAATCCAGTTAAAAATAAATTCATTATAAAACAAACTTCATTTCGGGAATTTACATGAAATAATTGTGATGTCGATAACTTAGGTGGATGTTTGACAATAAATTCACATGATGTGGTTAAATATCTTAAATTAACGTTAACAAATTAAATAAAACTCTATTTGTCATATTTAATACAAGATTGTGTTTATTTTTAATATGGTAATTAATGATTTATTTTATTAAAAATCAGAAACAAGACCGTAAATATTTAAGGTATACTTACGGTCTTTTTATTTAATAAATCAGTCATTTAAAAAGTGGTTAGCCCGCAGAAAGTTCAGACAAAATCTGCTTAAAACTGCTCACAGGGTGAGCACCTGAAACCGCACTTTCACGATTGAAAATGACTGTCGGCACGCTCGAAATACCTGCATTTATCCATTCTTTCTGCGTTTTGCGCACTTCATCTTGGTAGTGTTTATCGTCAAGGCGTTTGATGCCTTCTTCGCCATCAAGCCCAACCATATTGAGAGCTTCGAGGAGTACCGTTCGATCAGAGACATCTTTCTGTTCTGAGAAAAAAGCAGAGAATAAGCGAAGTTTTAGTTCAGTCTGTTTTCCCGTTTCTTTGGCAAATTCTAAAAGAATATGCGCCTCAAAGGTATTCACCATTTTCATGTCATCAAAATAGTTAAATTGAAATCCCTGTTTTGCACCTTTCGCGGCAATGTTCTCTCTTGCTCGAGCACTGTCCTCGGGTGATGCCCCGTATTTTCTCGCCACATGGGCTCGTAGGTGTTCCCCTTCTGCTGGCATATCAGGGTTGAGCTCAAAGGGTTGCCATTCAACGTCAATTTGGTCTTCGAGCCCCAGTTCAGTGATAGCTGCACGCAAATTATTATAGCCAACAATACACCATGGGCAGACAACGTCCGATACGATATCAAGTTTGATTTTCTTCTTCATAGATTTACCCTGCTATACGTTAATACGCCAGATGATGAGTCTGGAAAAATTACTTTGAACGATCGTTCATGATGGTATCGTACACTGAAATGAGAGTAGATGCGAATTTGAGGGAGTATGGAAGCGGAGAGTTTAAAGAATTGGTGTTAATTGCGATAACGCAACCTGTGTTCTGAGATGTCTCAGGTTGCGTTATGATTTATCTGTGCTTTAACCATCTTAGGAAAGAGAATCACAACCAGTCTGTGAGCGAAATTCCAACGCCAACGACATTGGTGTATTCATTGTATTCAATCAGGCTATTGCCGTAACCAGAAAAGACTTGGAGATAGCCACGAATCCCGCCGCCGACGGGAAAGCTCCAGTTCAACTCAGTCGAGCCTTTGCTGAAGCCACTTTCTAGATTATTACGGCTTGTGAAAGTAAACGTATTGTCGTCATGTTTATAAATTAAGCTCACTTTACCATGACCATAAAAGTCCAATAAATCGGCGTTATCATCATCGTCAGAATCTTCTTTAATGCGAACCCATGGATTGACGATAACGGCAAGGTTGTCCTTTTCAAAGGCAAAGCTACTTTCTATACGGTTCCAACTGCGTGATAGAGGCTCCGTTCTACCATTGGATTGGTGGGTAAGGTTGAGCGTCGCCACTTTGAATTTCCAATCATTCGGCAATTCCATATCGGGAGCCCAAGTACCAAATAATTCGGGTTCATAGTTTGTCTCACGAAAAGGGGATGAATTATCTGTGTTGTACGCCTGCCAATAGGAGTTCTGGGTATAACCGAAAAATAGTGAATATGGTGAGTCGATAACGCCGGTGAGCAATGGAATCTTGAAACTAATTTGGAAGGTGATCTCAAGGGGCTGTAATGATTCATCATTGAGATAGATATCTTGATAGACCTTACTGTCTTGAAGGTGATCGCTATACGTGATCGGCAATATGTAGTTTGGCTTGTGCGGAATAATTGAGAATCGAGTTTCCTGAATCTTCTTTTCTTCTTTTATGCGCTGGTCAATAAGTGACGTTTCAGCAACCACGTTAGTGCTAATGAGTAGAGCACCGAGAGACAAACAGAGTAAACGCATAATGATATTGCCTTGATTAATGATGGGTCTTTTAGAGTTTCACCGTAATGCACAGTGTAACTGCCCGTAATTATGAAAGAAACCCGAACATTCGCTTTTTAAAGTAACAACCTAATTCGAGAGTGCCCCATCTGATAGGAGTGTGAACGTCTTTATCTATTGAACTAATAGAGTAATTCTATTTTATTAATTGAGAATCATTCGCAATAATATATCCATAGAATGAAATGACTCAGAGGACAATATTATGATCAAGACAATCACATTTGCAGTAATACACTTCAGTATCGCGACCGCGGTTGCTTTTGTACTCACTGGCGATATTTTGATCGGTAGCATGATCGCTATGATTGAGCCTTCAATTAATACGGTTGCATTTTATTTCCACGAAAAAGTATGGTCACGTGTTCCAGCTTTAAAACAACGTAGAGCAGATACCAAAATTAAAACCGCGAGTTTTGCAATTATCCACTTTAGCGTCGCATTTTTGGTCACTTACGTGATTACTGGAGATGCATTCATTGGCGGTATGATGGCAACGATTGAACCTGCAATTAACTCGGTTGCTTACTTTTTCCATGAGAAAGCTTGGTTAAAAGACAACGCTAGAAAACGTGCATCGTCAATAAGTTCAAAAATCCAAACTTTGGTACATGCGTAATCGATGTTAGATGATAAGTAATATAACGGCTCCCTCTACTTGAGGCTTGTTCAAATAGAAATTCACGAGTATGGTCGAAGGACAAACAAGTGAATACTATGTCGATGAACGAGTGTTATAGAAGAGGGAGTTTTTATGTCTAAAGTTGTATTTATTACTGGCGCGACGTCTGGGTTTGGAAAAGCCGCGGCCAAACGGTTTGCACAAGATGGCTGGTCGTTGGTCATTACGGGCCGAAGAGAGGCTCGGTTGGTCGAATTGGCGAAAGAACTGTCTTCTCAAGTACCGGTTCATCATGCTCAATTAGATGTCTGTGATGCAGACGCCGTAAAACAAGTGATAGAACAGCTTCCAGCAAAGTTTAAAGCGGTAAAGGTTCTATTGAATAACGCAGGCCTTGCTTTAGCTCCTCACCCTGCACCAGTGGTTGACTTGGCCGATTGGCACACCATGATTGATACCAATATTAAAGGTTTGGTCAATGTTACGCACGCGCTTCTGCCAACGCTGATTGAAACCGGTGCCGGTGCGACAATCATTAATACAGGCTCGATTGCGGGAGAATGGCCTTATCCGGGCAGCCATGTCTATGGTGCTAGCAAGGCGTTTGTTAAGCAATTCAGTTACAACTTACGCTGCGATTTAGTTGGAACAGGAGTGAGAGTGACCGACTTAGCGCCGGGTATCGCTGAGACCGAATTTACGTTAGTTCGCACCAAAGGTGATCAACAAGCCTCTGATGACCTGTATCGTGGTACTCAAGCATTGAGCGCCGAGGATATTGCGGAGCAGATGTTCCACATTGCAACGTTACCGGAACATATTTGTATTAATCGGGTTGAAGTGATGCCAACTTGCCAAGCGTGGTCACCGTTTTCTATTGAGCGTGATTAACCGAATAATACAAAAAGTAAAAGAGGGCGATGGGCCCTCTTTGGTTGGTCTAATTATATCGACTTACTGGGTGTGAAGTTCAATCACAAAGTCGCATTAGCTATAGCGGTAAGGTCGACCCGCTTTCACCATGTCAGCGTTGTATTTCTTAAATATTTCAACCACTTTGGCTTTCACTGGCGATTCTTTCGCGATTTCATCCCAGAACGCTTCAGCCTCTGCTTCTACAGTCGCCCACTCTTCATCTGGAATAGTAGTCAGCTTCATGTCTTCGCCTTCAACACGTAGTTTCGCTTCGCCGCCCCAGTACCACCATTGACGATAGTAGTGTGAGGTGTCTAGACATAGACCAAGTAGCTCTTTTAGGTGTTCTGGCAGTTCGTTATAACGATCCATATTGGCGAAGAATGAACCGACCCAAGCACCAGAAATGTTATTGGTTAGGAAGTAGTTGGTTACTTTAGACCAACCTACGGTGTAGTCTTCGGTAATACCAGACCATGCAATACCGTCGATTTCGCCTGTTTGAATCGCAACTTCAACGTCTTCCCATGGAATAGACACAGGAACAACACCAAACTTCGTTAAGAAACGACCTGCTGTTGGGAAAGTGAATATCTTCAACCCTTTGAGATCTTCTAGGCTATTGATAGGTTCTTTGGTTGCAAAGTGGCATGGATCCCATGCGCCAGCAGAAATGTGTTTTACGCCCACTTTTGCGTACTCGTCTGCCCAGATTTCGCCTAAACCGTATTGATTGAACAGCACAGGAACATCTAAAGAATAGCGACAACCGAATGGGAAATACCCACCGAATGTTGTGACTTCCGTCGGTGATGCCATTGAGTCATCATCTGACTGAACGGCATCAATGATACCTTTTTGCATCGCTCGAAATAGCTCGCCAGTTGGAACCAATTGATCGGCAAAATAGAGCTCGATTTGCATCTCTTCACCCGCAATACGGTTAAATGCTTCGATCGCGGGCTTAATGACGTGCTCTGCGAGTGCTGGACCTGCATAAGTTTGCATGCGCCATGTAATCTTTGGGCTTGCTGCAAAGGTTTTAGCAGGTGCGAGTACGGTACCTGCAGTCAGTGCGGCTGCGCCGGTTAAAAACTTACGTCTTGAATTCATTGTTATCCCTCCGGTGGATAGTTAGGGCAGAACAATGTCTGCCTTGTCGCTCTTATTTCTGTAGAAAAGGGTCGATAAAAAGGGGAAAGAAGCCAAATGACTACTTCCCGTATACGTATTCAGGTAGCCATAATGCTAGGTCTGGAAAAATCATGATCAGAATTAATGAAAAGATCATTATTCCGACAAACGGTCCAACTGATCCGTAAATATCACGTAACGATATTTCTGGTGGAGCCATCGCGCGCATTAAAAATAGGTTGTAGCCAAATGGTGGTGTCATGTAAGCAATTTGGCAGGTCATGGTATAAAGCACACCGTACCAAATGAGGTCAAAGCCGAGGGCGTGCACCAATGGAACGTACAGTGGCGCAACAATCACCAACATGGCTGTATCGTCGAGGAACGTGCCGAGAACGATAAACGAAAGTTGCATTAAAATCAGAATAGTCCAAGGGCTCAAGCCCAATTGCTCGGTAAACACACTTTCGATGGCTTTAACTGCACCAAGGCCATCAAATACAGCGCCAAAGCCAAGAGCCGCCAAGATAATCCACATGAACATACAAGAGATGGCGAGTGTATTTCTTACCGAGTTTTCAAAGACATGTTTGGTCATTCGGCCTTTGAGTATTGCGGCTAGAAAGGCGGCCATTGCGCCAATTGCTGAACTCTCAACTAAGCTCGTCCAACCGCTAACAAAAGGAACCATCATCACAGCAAAGATACCCAACGGAAGTGCGCCAGCGCCTAAAAGACGAAATTTCTCCGCTTTTGAAACATTGCGTTCTTCTTCTGAAAGTGCTGGCCCTAGTTTGGGGTTCAAGTGACAACGAACCGCAATGTATACGATAAATAGTACCGCCATAATTAACCCAGGGACGATTCCGGCTAACCAAAGTTGTCCTACTGGTTGACGTGCGATCATTGCGTATAACACAAGCACAACCGAAGGAGGCACTAGAATACCGAGCGAAGATCCCGCTTGAATGACTCCAGTTACCATCTTCTTGTCATAGTTTCGTTTCAGGAGTTCAGGTAACGCAATCGTAGCTCCGATTGCCATTCCAGCAACGGATAATCCATTCATCGCTGATACCAATACCATTAATCCGATAGTACCGATCGCAAGACCACCTGGCATCGGTCCCATCCATACATGGAACATCTTATAAAGGTCATCTGCTATTTTGGATTCGGAAAGAACATAACCCATGAAAATGAACATCGGTAGCGTAAGCATTGGATACCAGTTCATTAATTTAATTGCGGCAGTAAAGGGGATTTCTGCACCACCCGTTCCCCATAACATCATGGCTGCGATAGCCGCAACAGCACCGATGGCGGCAAATACTCGTTGTCCCGTTGCCATCAGCAACATCATTAACGAAAACATCATTATTGCGATCGTGCCATAACTCATTTGATTTCTACTCCGCGAATAGTTGCAATATCTTTAAACAGTTGTGAAATGGATTGAAGGATCATCATGACAAACCCAAAACACATTATGGCTTTGATCGGCCACAAATAAGGCCGCCATGCAGAGCGACTTCGCTGACCATATTCGAGTGAATAGAGCATACTTTCTAAACCGCCGTAGAGCAGAACGCACAGATAAAATATGAGGAAAAAAACCATGAAGGCATCCATCCATGCTCGCGTCTTCACCGACCATTCACCATAGAAAAGATCCATACGGACATTTGCTTTTAACTGGATAGCATAAGCCCCGCCAAGAATGTAATAGGCGACCATCATGAATTGTGCAGATTCTAAGGTCCAAAGAGAGGGCATGAAAAAGGTTTTGGATATCGAGGACCACATTAGAACGCCCACAATCAGGAAGATTCCGTACATCATAAAGCGGCCTATGAGTCGATTAAACTTATCGACGTACTTCACGTAGGCAACAATAAAACCGGGCATGAGATTTCCTTTTCGCAGAAAACAAAAGCAAAAAATGATGAGATGTCTTTTTTTGCTTAAAAATAAATTCGTCACTAAGGTGGCTAATTGCGATATTCATTCCAATCCCCTATCGATAAACGGCAAATGAATTAACTTTTTAAATAACAATTGGTTACGTGGCTTAATGCACGCTATTAGCGCATGAAGCTTGAGGAATAGAGAGCAACCCTGGAAGGACTAGAAGAAAGTGGGAACAAAATGGTGCGCTAATCACTATTGTGATGCATCGCTTGGAGCAGATAGAGGGCAAACAAAAAAAAGCACCCAATAAATGAGTGCTTTGATTGCAGGTATATAGTGCTAATCGGGGAGCTTGGCTATTTTCGACTTTTTCAACTTCATTGTTGAATAGACCGAGAAGACAGCCATCAATATGAATACCGCCGCGATTGGCCGTTCATATAAGAAAGACCAGCTACCTTCAAACATAAGCAGCGATTTCCGCAAGTTTGTTTCCGCCATCGGCCCGAGGATAATGGCCAACAGTATTGGAGAAAGGGGAATATCTAATTTGGTAAAGATATAGCCCAACACACCAAATGTTAACGCAATACCAATGTCGAACATTGAGTTATTAATGGCGTAAGCGCCAATGACTGACAAGAAGATGATCATTGGAATCATTAGGATTTTTGGCACTTCGATAATGCGACAGAAGAAGCGAATACCGAACAGACCAACCAATAACATTACAATATTGGCGACTAACATCGAGCTAAATACACCGTAAACCACTTCTGGATTTTGGCTAAATAGTAATGGCCCTGGAGTTAAACCCTGTACGATAAGTGCGCCTAACAATACAGCCGCAACAGCATCACCCGGAACGCCTAATGTAAGCAACGGAACGAGAGAACCACCCGTTACGCCATTGTTTCCTGCTTCGGCTGCCGCTAGGCCATGAACAGAGCCTTTGCCGAATTCATCAGGATCTTTTGCAACCCGTTTGGCTTCGTTATAACAAACGAATGCAGAAATATCCGCGCCTGCGCCAGGTACTGAACCAATTGATGTTCCGATTAGGCCACTTTTTACCGCAGTTGGTAAGAGTGTTTTTACGTCTTTTTTACTCAGTAATTTGTAGCTGAAATCTTTATTTAAGTCGTCTTGTTTATCAAACAGTTTTTCGATTTGACCAAGTGCCTCAGACAATGCAAATAAACCAATCAATACTGGGATAACGTTGATTCCACTATAAAGATCGAGCACGCCAAAAGTAAATCTCGGTACACTGCTGATCGGATCAAGTCCAACCGTCGCAACTAGCAAGCCAATACAACCTGCAAGTAAGCCTTTTAGGATACTTTTTGAGGAGATACTCGCAATGATGGTTAATCCAAATATGGCCAACGCAAAGTATTCAGGAGCGTTAAAGCGCAAAGCAAAATCTGCTAGAAGAGGCGCAATTGCGATAAGGATAACCGTACTAATCAATCCGCCGATAAATGACGAAACAGCTGCGATACTTAATGCACGAGCAGCTTCACCTTTAATGGCCATGCTATGACCATCGAGCACGGTTGCTGCTGAAGCTGGGGTACCGGGCGTTTTCAGTAATATTGCTGCAATTGAACCGCCATAAATACCGCCGATATAAACACCAATGAGCATCACTAATGCTGCTGTTGGTTCCATTCCAAAGGTGAATGGGAGCAGAAGTGCTACCCCCATTGTTGCAGTAAGCCCGGGTAGGGCGCCTAAAATAATACCGCCCAATACTCCGAATAGGAGCAGTGGGAAAATGGATGGGCTGAACGCCACCGATAAACCATGTAACAGGTACTCAAACATAACAGCTCCCTAAAACATTGTGCCTTCGGGAAGCATGATGAAAAACACTTCTCCGAATATGTAGTAAACAGAAAATACGAAAACCCACGCTGTTACGTAGTAGCTAACCTTTTTAACTTTTAAGAATAAAAGGTAGGCCGTAAAGCAAACTAGACTCGCAATTAAATACCCAAAAACTTGCATAATCAGAGCATAGCTCAGCAAAAATATGATCCCATAGAGAGCAAGTTTCGAGAATATTGGCTTGGAGGAAGTCTCTTCAGCAGGCTCTTTGTTCATGCGATCTTTAGCAATCAATACAATACAAAGAATAATTTGTATGATCGCAATCATGGTCGGGAAGAATTGAGCCCCGACACTGGCATCACGATACAGTGGTAAATCAAAGTCGTTGATTAAAAACAACAGAACGACACTGATAACAATGACGGTCATGGGTAAGATAGTATTTCGATTAAACATCACGCACCTGCATGTTTGATGGCTACACAAGACGAGCCATAATTAAGTAATAAATTTGCGTGTAAAACCGTAAGTCGTGGCATCCATTATTCAGCGAATGACGGTTTGGTCGATCTTGTTCTAACAGTTTGATATACAAAAGAATTAACTAAATCTAGCCGTTAAAATCAAAAGACGGCATTAGCCTAAGAGCTCTAATGCCGAATTCTATTTCATTGACAACGATGTTTGATTACTTGATTAAGCTACCAAGTGCCGCACTGTCATCTTTTACAAATTGAGTAAACTCAGCTGCATCCATGTTATGGATAGTCATCGCGCCTTTTTCCATGAACGCTTTGAAGTCATCAGATGCCATTGCTTGATCGAATGCGTTACCTAAGATTTCGATAACTTCATCTGGAGTATCTTTAGGTGCACCCAGTCCACGCCATGTACCAGTAGAAACATCTACGCCTTGCTCTTTAAGAGTAGGGACATCAGGTAGGAACGCAATACGCTCTTTAGACATAACACCTAACGCTTTTAACTGACCAGAACGAAGCTGAGAAATTGCTTCACCTGGAGTAACCATAGTCACGTCGGTGTGTTTACCAAGTACGGCAGGGATTGCTTCAGATGCGCCATTGTATGGGATCGCATTCATTGTAATGTTCTGATCTTTTTCAAGCGCCATTAAGTAGAAGTTTGGTTTTGCTGTTGAAGCAAATTTCACAGAACCTGGTGCTGCTTTAGCCGCTGCGATTAGGTCGTTGATTGTGTTGTATTCGCTGTCTTTGTTTACAAGAACAACTGCTGGATCCAAGTTAACCATACGGATTAATTTGAAGTCGTCAGCAGTGTGACGCATTAAGCCCATTTGAGGTAGAGAAGCGATTTCACGAGTCACAACAGTAAGCGTGTAACCATCAGGCTTTTGTTGCGCACCAAAGCTCATACCTACAGCACCTGCGCCGCCAGTACGGTTAACAACAGTGATTGATTTACCTAAAATATCTTTTGTACTGTTTGCAATTGTACGACCTACAGCATCCGTACCACCACCAGCACCAAAAGGAACAATTAACTTAATATTTTTGGCAGGGTAGTCTGCTGCCATTGCTGCTGAGCTACATAGTAGTCCAGTCATCAATACGGTTTTCAACAACTTTTTCATTCTACTTCTCCATCTTGCTTATTATGTTTTAATTACCTAATCGAGCAGTCGCTTGGTAGGGTCGGTACGTTTTGTTTCTTGGTAGTCACTGATACACAGTTGTTCTATTGCTAATGCTACCCAACTTGCGGCTAGCATATCGAACCAGGGTTCAACACCACTACAACCCACAACGATATCGCCATAAACGAACGAACCGTAATACAGAACGTCGCCCGAGCGAAGTGAGCTAGGGTGTTGTGTGTGAAGAGAGATATTGGCAGAGTTATTACGCCATGCTTGAGCGGCTTTTTGGCGAGCAAGTTCGTCAAATGGAACTTGCCACTCTTCGGGGTTGCCTAATGTTTTTTCATATAAAATGGCGTCTTCAAAGGTTGATTCCCATGGTTTTATACGAGGATCAACAACCACGATATGCAACTCTTTTCGACATGTCTTTTTAAAAAGCGCTTCAATGGAAGGGGTGACAAGTTCTACTGCATCCGCTGCTATTTTTTGTAAATCCATGAAAATCTCTCAGCTAATTTTAATGTAAATAAGATTAGTCTTTTTAAGTTGTACGTCATGTATATTTTGGCCATTACATGGCTTTCATCACACTATTATCATTTAATATGACAAAAACGTAATTGCATCTCTCTCATTTTTATGAACTTTATTGCTATGAGTGAACGTACAAAATCTATCTAATTAGCGATTTTAAAAATGGACACTTGATCTAATTGTTGCTCTGATTGTCCTTTTAGTTCTCTGCTGACAGTTTCATTTTTTTCCGCTTCCTGGAATGTTGCATCTCCTAGTTCAACGATTTTATGCACACTGTGAGCAACTTGCCCAGCTACCGCGAGCTTATCTTGAGCAGTGGAGGCAATATGTTGACTGC
Organism: Vibrio phycocola; assembly: GCF_053850235.1. Classification (NCBI taxonomy): domain Bacteria; kingdom Pseudomonadati; phylum Pseudomonadota; class Gammaproteobacteria; order Vibrionales; family Vibrionaceae; genus Vibrio; species Vibrio phycocola. The sequence continues at coordinate 81,624 of NZ_JBSQDJ010000006.1, forward strand.
GTTCACGAATGTTCTCTAGCAAATCTGTAATCTCAACCAATTTGTTTTGGTTTTCATCTGCATGGGATAGACAGTCGTTGACCATGCTATCGCCTTTGCGCATTAGCGAAGAGGTAGACTCTGTGACACTCTGGAGAGCTTCAATCATTTCATAAATCTCAACGGTTGCATTTTGAGTGCGTCCTGCCAAGCTTCTGACTTCGTCAGCGACGACTGCGAAACCTCGTCCTTGTTCACCAGCCCGAGCAGCTTCGATAGCGGCGTTTAATGCCAGTAAGTTAGTTTGCTCAGCGATGCCCTGAATAACATCTAGGATTGAACCGATAGCATCGGATTGTTGCTTAAGTTGATCAACTTTAGCGACGGCATCTGTCATAGTGTGTTGCAATTCGATGGTGGTTTGTTGAGTCAGTTGTACCGACTTGCGTCCAACTTCGGCTAGGTCACTGACGGTAACGATTTCATCACGTGCAGTATTGGCTTCTAATGAGACTTCTTGTACGCCTTGTTCCATTTCTTCTACTGCGCCAGCAACGATTTCGGTTTGACTTTTTTGTTCTCGAATTAATGTACGGGTTTGTTCGCTAGCTTCAAGGCCATGGTCAGAGGCATCTCCGAGTTGTTTCGCACTGCCTACCATGTCACCGATGACTTGTTTTAGCTGGTCGGTAAGTGTATTAAGTTGGTTGGCAATTTGTCCAAATTCATCTTGTGAATGCACATCAATTTGATGGGTGAAATCGCCACTAACTAATCTTTGCATTTGCTGTAGTGTGCGTTTTAATGGTCCTCGGATACTTCTGGTCACACTCCAGGTAATTGCAAGTGCGACGGCAATAGAAAGAACGACCACGACTAACATTTGCAGCATGCTGTCCTCTACTGTTTTGACGCTGAGTGCCTCTGCTTGCTCTAGCTCTACCGATACTTCCGAGCTGGCTTGGCTGAGTAATTCAAGTGCCTCACTCAATGTAGCGTTTAGATCAGTGAGTTGGTTTTGTTGGTCATAAACCAGTTGGCCACTTGAAGACATCGTGTTAAACAACCCTTCCGCTGAGAATGCTTCTTCGATAATCTCATAGTAGCTGTCTAAGAATTCCACACTTCCTGGTTCAGCGGCATCCAATTGCTCTCTTTTGCTAAGTAGCAACTCATAATGTGCGCGTATTGATTCTAAGTGGCTCAATTGTTCTTCGCTTGAAGGTGCATACAAAGCTTGGTCGACGGCTCTTCCTAATATAACGCCATCTTTGATCAGTCCTTTCGCAAGCCAAGCTAAATCACTCGACACCATTCCAACAACAGCTTCACCGTCATCGGCGAAGTAGCTCCAATCTAAGGAGAATGAACTACTTTGATCTTGAAGTGTTTGATCGACGACTAACCATTGCTCTCGGGTTATGAACTGCTGGTTTGCAAGTGAGAATAGTTGTTCAGCTTTCGGGGCTATTTCAGATAGAAGGTTTGAGATTTTCGGATATTCTCGGCTTTGTTCCGTGAGTTCTTGGCTTAGTGTTTTGTACGCCTCGATCGACTGTTTTGTATTTTGCTTAAGGTGTTCGAGCTGTGTGCCATCAGTTTCTGCGCTGTGGAGTCCGACTAAACGAACGGCGTTTAGCAGTAAACCTGATTGTTGGTTTACGCGCTCTGCCATGGGCGAGAGTTGGCCGACCGTTGTATGCATTTGTGTTTCTAGATTTCGAATATTGAGCTGACTAATAAACGTAATCGTAATAATTAAACAAAACATTAGGATGAACCCGAGTAGAGTTCTCATAACAACCGACAAATTCATAAATAACCTCGTGTACCTTTTGGTAAGAGCTGATGTTTAACAATAGTTAGAATGAGTATAGGTGGTAATTCAATTTGTCATGCAAATGAGAAAGCTAAGAAAAAGAGGGGTATCGTTAGGAGAAAAGTGCCTATTGATATGAATAAGCAAACCTATCAGGCAAGCTTGTATTCGTACATTTTATAACTTGATTTCACTCGAGTTTTATATCTAATAATCAATGGGATAACTTAGATTTTGATGCACATTTTTTATTGTAAAAAGAGATTCGTCTGGATTGAATTTCAGATTACTTAGGCCGACTTTTAGTCATCTATGGCAATCCTGATTTTACGTCTCGACATCATGTAATTGGTTGTTTTGTGGAGTAAGTCATACAAATAGTCATTCTAGTGCTCCAATAATTGAGAGCGATATCACCTTAACGCAATGGAAGGTGTTGTTGGATACACTTTAAGGTGTGAAACCTATCGAGAGATCTTGTCATAGTGTGTGAGTATCGAGAAGAGGACTCTTATTGTTCTCTCTCGGTGAACATATTGCCTTTTTATTGTTAATTATTGAAAGTGTTAGTTTTTCTGTTTTATTCACTTGCTCTCTATGTTCATATACCCAATACTTAGACGATTCAACTGGTTTTTGGGGTGCGAAAGCTCTGCTGTTGATTAAGGATGACTTAAGTGAAAGAACGAATACCGCCACTCCTTGGGATGTACTACTTTTATGTTGCTGCTGAAAAAGGCAGTTTTAAAGCTGCGGCGGAACAATTGTTTGTCACCTCTGCTGCGATTAGCCAACAGATACGTCAACTTGAAGAGTCGTTGCAATGTGAACTTTTCGTTCGTCAGCACCGGAAAGTGACCTTAACACCCGAAGGTGTGATTCTTTATCATTCAGCACAAAGAGGGTTTACAGAGCTAAAAGATGGACTAAGAAAGCTCCATCAAGACCCACAACCCAACCGTTTAGCCATTTCTACTCACCCTACCTTTGCTCAGCATTGGTTAATCCCCAGAATCAAAGCATTTCGTAAACTCCATCCTTCACTGTCGATGCTTGTAGATCCTGGCTATGACATGGTGGATTTTCAAGATGGTTCAATCGATGTGTGCATTCGTTATGGTGATGGAAATTACCCTCATTTAGAAACAATCTGGTTGATGGATGAAATTTTATACCCTGTATGTCACCCCAGTTATCAGGAAGAACTCTCACTATATGATATTAGCGATTTGAGTAAAGCAGACTTAATCGAAGATGTTTGGCCCGATATGACGTGGGGGTTGTGGTTTGAAAAGATGCAAATGTGCAGTGCTCAAGCTTCGTTAAAGTATGATGGTTCACAATTTGTTATGGAAGGCGCATTGGCTGCACAAGGTGTAGCATTGGTGAAACATAGCTTAACCTATCGCTATCTTCACGAGAGTAAATTAGTGCGTATTGGTAATCGAGCGGTGAAGTCGAAATACAGTTACTATTTGTGCGCACCAAAAGGGTCATTTCATCGAGAGAAAATACGTGCGTTTGCGGATTGGCTAAATTCAGAGGTTCATATCTTTCAACAAAAAGATGTGGAAGGTATAAATTTACTCAATTTACCAGACGAAGACGATAGTGTTATAGAGATTGTTGGGCAACGAAATTGATAGTGGAATGCGCTTATATTAGTAAAGCAAATTAGCGCACTTCAATAAATATGATTAGGAGATATTATGACAAGCCGAGTGTATGTATTAGCGCAATTTAAACCTAAGACGGGAAAAGAGGCAGAGCTGTTTGAAGTATTGAAAGCGCTAGAACCAGACTCTTATCGCGAAGAGGGATGCATACAATATTGTGTTACACGTCAAATCGATCACCCTAGTGCGACGAGAAGTGAGTATTCGATCGTATTTAATGAAATTTGGCGTGATGCAGAGGCATGGGCTGCACATGGTCGACGCAAACAGATTAAGCAATTTTTCCAAACTCAGGTCGAGGCCGAAACGGGTTTGGTTGCGGATGTGATAGTCACAGCATACAGTGATGAAGCACAAGATTATGATGTGCCAGTGTACCAATAACAGTAATATTGAAATTTTATAAAAAAAACAGCAAGTTAGTGTTAATTCCATATGGCATTAACTTAGCTGATTTTCTTGGATCTCATTTATATTAAACCTATCTCTATTCAACATATGTTCTTTGTTGTGTTGAGTATCACTAAATTCCTGCATTTTTCTCGAACTATCCTATATTTATACCAAATACATTAGTTTTTATGAATATAGGGTTTTTGTACACTATGCGGTTAGTTAAGAATTTCATACCGACGTTGTTAGTGTCTGTTTTTCTATGTGGATGCAATGAGTATTCTGAATTAGAAGATACTTTGTCCAGTATTGCAGATCTAGAAGATAGCCTTTCTGACAACTCAGATACAGCAGGGCTTTCTGCCTTCAATCTTACCAATATTAGCGCCGGAACGACCGATGTTAAGCAGATGACTTTAACGTGGACATCGGCATTAGACAGTTCTGGTGTTGCTTACGTCGTTTGTCAAAAAGATATCAGTCAAAGCTATGATTGTAATCCACTCGCTTCAGTTATTGACTCATTAACCACAACGATAAACGTAGACAGTTTAGTTGAGGCAGCTTCTTCGGAATATTTTATCCTAGCCTATGATGGAAGCAGTATCGAGCTCTCAAATGAGGAGGCATTGGCGGCAGAAACGGTTACTCAAATGGTTGGGTATGTGAAAGCTTCTAATACAGGATCACAAGATTCTTTTGGTTACAGTGTGGCGCTAAGTGGTGATGGGAATACTTTGGCGGTGGGGGCCTACCTTGAAGATGGCGATGAAAACGCGATAGAGAATTCAGGCTCTGTATATTTATTTAATTATGATAATGACCGCTGGGTGCAAGTTGCCTATCTTAAGGCCGATAATGCGGGCATAGGGGATGAATTTGGATTTAGCGTCTCGTTAAATGAAGATGGCAGTACATTAGCGGTGGGTGCTTACCTTGAAGATAGTGTCGCTGATGACGCAACTGACTCTGGGGCTGTGTACTTGTTTGGTGATGACAATGGAGATTGGGATCAAGTCGCCTATTTAAAGGCATCAAATCTTGGCTCAGAAGATCAATTTGGCAGGCATGTAGCATTGAGTGCGGATGGTACAACCTTAGCAGTCGGCGCACATTTTGAAGACAATGGTGCGCCAGGTATTGTTGCTGGTAATTCTAATATTTCAGATTCAAGCCCAAAAAGAACGAATTCTGGAGCTGTGTATTTGTTCCATTACTCTGACAACAGTTGGGTCCAAACCGCTTACATCAAATCTTCTAATACTTGGAGTGGAGATTGGTTTGGTCGTAGTGTCGCACTTAATTCTGATGGAAGTAGATTGGCTGTTGGATCCCCTAATGAAGATTTAACTGGTTCTATAGGGAATTCCGGAGCTGTCTATTTGTATAGTTATGATACGGATAGTTGGACGCAAACCGCCCATATTAAAGCTTCAAATCCAGGTAGTTCCGATCAATTTGGTCGGTATCTAGCATTAAGTTCTGATGGCAGTACTTTGGCGGTCGGTGCCCGTGGTGAAGATAACGCGATTAAGGGTGTGATCAGTGATGGTTCAGAAACAACAGAGACAAATAGTGAATCTGATTCCGGGGCGGTATATGTGTTTAGTCACTCAGGTAGCAGTTGGGAGCAAGAATCTTACTTAAAGGCATCGAATACCGGTGAGGATGATTTCTTCGGGCATCGAGTCGCATTGAGTTCAGATGGGGACACACTCGCTGTTACGGCATATCGAGAGAATAATAGCGCAACTGGCATTGTTATTAATGGTACAGAAGATACCGACGTTAGCGAGGCAACGAATGCAGGGGCGGCATATCTATTTAGTCGATCAGATGGTATTTGGGAGCAAGCCGCATACATCAAGCCAACTAATACCAGTCAATTTGACCATTTTGGTTTTGGAATGGCATTGAGTGCTGACGGGAATACATTAGCAGTAGGAGCGAAACTCGAGGATAGTGCGATTACTGGCGTCACTTCCGATGGCTCCGAAATTGAAGATACTAGCAATGAATATAATTCTGGCGCTGTGTATATCTACTGATATTTCTTACGATACTTAGGATCATTCTAATATGCAGTTAATGACTTGTTTGCTACCTATTTTTTTACTTACCGTAGTACTAAGCGGATGCAATGGGCATTCTGACACGACAGCACTTTCTTCTTTCAATCTTTCCGATATGAGTGCCGGAACCTCCGATGTTAAGCAGATGACACTAACGTGGACGTCGGCCTCGGATGATTCTGGTGTGGATTACGTTGTATGTCAAAAGGATACTTCTAAAGACTATGATTGTGACCCGATAACGGCAGTTACTGATTCGTTAACCGCAACGATTACGGTAGACAGTTTAGTTGCGGCAGTTTCTGCGGAATATTTTATCTTAGCTTCTGATGGAACTGATATTGAACTCTCGAATGAAGAGATGCTCACTGCAGACACCGTTACTCAGATGATTGGGTACGTGAAGGCATCGAATACAGAAGCAGACGATGCTTTTGGCTATCGTGTCGCATTAAGTGCTGATGGGAATACTTTAGCTGTGGGCGCATTTCTCGAAGATGGTGATGAAGTTGCGGTAGAAGATTCAGGGGCGGTATACCTATTTAGTTATGATGGCGAACACTGGGAGCAAACCGCTTATCTTAAAGCTGATAATGCGGGAGTCAGGGATTATTTTGGGTACAGCTTGGCTTTAAACGAAGATGGCAGCACACTTGCAGTAGGGGCATATAACCAAAACAATCAAAGTTATGACCAGGTAATAAATGATCTTGGTAACTACGTAGCTTACGGTGATGGTGCTGTCTATTTGTATGAAAAAACGAATAATGGTTGGGGGAAAACTGACTACCTTCAGGCATCAAATCGTGAAAAAAGAGATAACTTTGGTTGGAGTTTAGCATTAAATGCCAGTGGCGATATTCTTGCGGTGGGTGCGAACCTAGAGAATAGTAGTGCCAAAGGTGTTCAAAACAATGGGACAAATATTACAGAAAATAATAATGATGCAAATAATTCAGGAGCAGTATATCTATTTGGTAAGGCTGACAATTACCTCTGGGAACAGACTACGTTTCTTAAAGCTTCTAATTCTGACAAAGGAGATCAGTTTGGCCGTAGCGTCGCATTAAGTTCTGATGGTAAGACGTTAGCCGTTGGCAGTTTCCGAGAAGACAATAGCACTAGTGTTCTCGATAACGATGTCACTGACTTTGTCTCTGGCGTTGAAGCTGACGTTAAAGATTATGGCGCAGTTTATCTGTTTGTCAGTGATGAAAATGGTAATTGGGCTCAAGATGCATATATTAAGGCCTCAAATATTGGAGCGAGTGATCTTTTTGGATATTCGGTGTCATTGAATTCGAATGGAACAAGATTGGCTGTAGCAGCACATCACGAGGGTAGTAGCGTCAATGGTATCGTTACGGATATAACTGAACAGATGACATACGACAACGATGATGCAGTAAAGTCAGGAGCGGTTTATATGTTTGACTATATCAATAACAGTTGGACTCAAACCGCCTATATCAAGGCATCAAATACCGGCGAAGATGATCGATTTGGTAAGGCGGTAGTATTGAGTTCTGATGGCAATACTCTCGCTGTGGGTGCAAATCAGGAGGACAATAGTATCAGTGGTATTGTTAGTGATATATCGGAGCAGATGAATGATGATGCAACTGATGTAGGTGCGGTATATCTGTTTAGTCATACAGACGGAAATTGGGAGCAAAGTGCCTATATCAAAGCGTCTAACTCTGAAGAAGAAGATAACTTTGGTATTGGCTTGAGCATGAATGAAGATGGTAGCATTTTAGTGGTGGGGGCTCCTCACGAGGGTACTAGTGCAACTGGTGTGATTTCCGATGGCTCTGAATTAGACAGTACTAGAGATGCACTTAACTCTGGTGCGGTGTATATCTACTGATGTTGTTTATTATACACAGCTCCAAATCTAACTTCAGTGCTGTGTATATTTACTGATTACTGATGCAACCTCAACTCGCTTGAGAGGTTTCTTTTTCACTATCTCCAGTACTATTTTTTCGTACAAGTTTGATCTTCTCACGTAATCTTGCATCGATAAGCTCTATATGGACGCGAAGTTCGTAATATTCACCCATGTAGGAAAGTGGAATATCACTGTCCTTTTTCACTTCCAAATCTAAATCTTCAATCTGTTTGAGTGAGGTTGTTAATTCGGTCTCATTCATTTTCTCGATTAATAAATCAATACTACGAACAAACTTGTACCATTTGTAAATTTTCGAACGTACTCGCCAGCGATAGAGCGGCATTGCGCCTTTAAACAGTGGGAAGATTAAGGTTGCAAGCGGAATAATCATAATTAGAAGTCGGTCAACGGTACCCGCAAGGGAAAATGGTAAATGACGCTCTAAAAATGATTCGCCTTTGAGAATGTAACGTTCCGCATCTTCACTCATTTCAATTTCGGTAAAATCTCGTGTTGGAAATTGGTCTTTCTGAGCAAACGTTGAAGCTGGTGAATGAATTTCTTTGGCGGCTTTAAGTAGCAGACGAATTGAATCCGGATGAATCTCCTTGTCAACGACCAATGTCGCGGTGGTTCCGAGAATATCAATTGACTGGTTCGGTAAGTTTTCATCCAGATCGAGAGATCCCTCACCAAGGTGGAGATCTTTTAAATAGTGCATGCGCTTCTCGTATGCTAAGGCACGGCGCATTTCGAGTAGCTCAATATTAGGATCTCTGAGTAATTCGGTAATATGCGGAGAAGAAGCAGATATAACCGAGAAAAGAGCGTCAATTTCTCCGGCTTTTAGCGCCTTGATAGCATCGTCGCCCGAAAGAGGTAATAACGTTGTGTTTTCATCGTTGAGTTTATTTTCATTAAGCAGTTGTAAGCTCAGTGCTCGTGTTCCGCTACCCTCACTACCTATCGCAATGTGGCTGCCTTTTAAATCGTAGATATAGGTTGGGGAAATCGTTCTGCGGTAGAATATCCATAAAGGTTCAAAATAGACACTTCCGAGGGTCATAAGGTTAGAAGTGTCGACTTGCGATGCTGCGCCCCCTTGAACAAAGGCAACATCTATTTTCTTTTCATTTAGAAGCTGTAAAGCCTCAACCGATCCGCTGGTTGGTACAATCTCTAACTCAAACCCTTCGTCCTTTAGCAACTCCTGGTAGCGAAGTGCATATTGATAATAGGCGCCATCGGTTCTTCCCGTTGCAATGGAGATGTTTTTTGGGGCTGCAGGTTCAATAAACTGGTACGTGAAGATAGAAACAGCAACCAGTACAAATAGGACTCCAAAGCCAATCTTACACCACTCACAGCGCATGATTCTCTCCATAGTTAATTGATATATCTAACATTAAATCATAGTGCATTGTTTTTGATATTGCATAGTGTTGATGCTGTTGTCTTACCCACATACTGATACAACCTAACTTAAATTTTGCGTATTTTAGTGCTGATAACTGAAATCTCGTCAATAGGTCACAAAAACCATTCTAACTTGCTCCGATATCGATATGGATCTTGTTTCTGATACGGTATTTTACTATAAAAGAGTGATAGAAGGTCTACATAAATCTTAAAAACCCATCAATAATTTTCTAACATCAGAGTCGTTGACTGATTGTGAACGTTGATGATGAATGTATAAATAGAGCTTTAGGATTTACGAGTTAATGAGAGTTAAAACCCCAGTTGTCACTATAGGTAATTCTAAGAACCCCCGACCGACTATAGCAGTATTAGTAGGAACACTATCTTCGACTTTTCAAGAAGGAATCATGCGAGGGGCTGCTCATGTTGCTGAACAACATGACTACAATATCATAGGATATTGCGGTGGTGTGATTAACTCACCAGACCCGCTTTCACTTGCGCGAGCTAAGGTTTTCGATCTGATTGATACGGACTTTATTGCTGGAGTCATTAGTCCATTTAGCTCACATATGCGTTATCTCGATGAAAGAGAGAGTCAAAGCTTTGTTGATCGTTTTACTTCTGTCCCTGTTGTTAATATTGGGAGTTATCTTGATGGGTACACAAATGTAGTCTCTGATTATGAAGATAGTTTTACCAAACTCTTAGCTCACCTTTACCATGAACATGGTTACCGAAATATTTGCTTGATGCGAGGGCCAGAACAACACGGCTCATCTGAGCAGCGTTGCGAGATTTATAAACGTTTGATGGCTGAATATAATCTCCCGTTTGATGAAGAGATGATTATATATTCAGATTTAAACGGCATAGCGTCAAAAAGTAAGTTTCAGTCTTTTTGGCGTAAAAAGCGTCGCCCCATCGACGCTGTCATCACACTAAATGATAATCAGGCTTTAGGTGTCATAAGTGCTTGTGAATGTCTTGGTATTCGAGTGCCTGAAGATCTCGCCGTGATTGGTTCGATGAACACATTGGAGGGGATGTTTGCTTCTCCAAAGTTAACGAGTATGCAGGAACCACTTTTTGAGTTGGGACAAGCAGCCGCACTTGAGCTTATTGCTCAGATTGATGGGGCGCTCCCGAGTAAAGAAATACGGATACCAACTTCTTTGGTGATTCGGCAATCATGTGGTTGTAGAAAATCTTCGGCATATAAAATTCAGTCGACGTCATATGAGTTAGGGCAAACACCAATAGGCTCAAATGACGATCCTATTTTTGAAGAGATGCGTGCCAATCTTTTTGATGTCATTGAAAAATATAAAGGAGGTGTTGAACGTCAAGAACTTGATCATTTATTAGATTTATTCAAGCAGGCAGTGTGCGGATATAGTATTGATGATTTTGTGTTGGCATTGACTCATAAGCTTGAAAACTCGATTAAATCTGAAGACGTTGTAACTTGGTTAGCATTAGCAACGATTCTCCAGCGTGCAACGCTGAAATATTTAGAATTTAATCGCAGTAAAACATTATTAGAGCTGCAAACTCAACTCGTTAATCTTAAAGATGATGTTGGTCAGTTATCTTTAAAATTTCAGTTATTTGAAACAGATTACTATTTAAATTACTTTCGTTTTATCGTTAATGACCTTAATTCATCTTTTGATTTATCAAAAATTAAGAATTACGCCATTGATATATTAAATCTAACTGAGTTTCATATTTCGGTATTTAAAAATACTAATGAGGATATGTTAGTCGCTAAAAATTTGGTATCAGTGAGTGGAGGAATAAAAAACAGTTTGTCTGAAAAGGATAACGACTTTATTGCGAAAAATTTGATTCCAGAGAGCCATGTTACTATTCAAGAACGCTATAGTTTAATGGTTTTCCCCCTCTCTTTTAGAGATAAACCTATTGGTTTTATGGTTACGAATCTTAGTAATAAAAAAGGCACTGCATTTGAAAACCTGAGAGCGATTATTAGCTCTGCCTTGAAGAATGAGCTATTAATTCAAGATTTGACTGACGCTGAAAAGCGATTTAGTGATATTGCCCACAGTACTTCCAACTGGCTATGGGAAACTAATGTCGAGAATAGATTTACATACTGCTCTGAATCCGTAACGGATATTGTTGGTTATAGACCAGAGCAGATGATTGGTCGAGTATTTAGCGATTTCAATATTGAGGGTGACAGTGAGTTTCTTCATAAAATTCGTAACCAAGAAATATTAACCGACCAAGAGTGCTGGTGCCGTCACAGGAATGGTAGCGTCATCCATTTATTAATTTCGGCAACCCCAATACAAATTCGTCATCGTTTTAGTGGGTACCGAGGTATTTTTGAGGATATTACGGAGCAAAAGCTTCAAGAAAACAAAATAAAAGCATTGGCGTATTCAGATCTATTGACAGCTTTGCCTAATCGAACATTATTTCAACAGAAGTTGAAAGAGTCGATTGTATTTAGCAAAGCAAGAGATGAAATATTTGCTTTGATGTTTATTGATTTGGACCACTTTAAAAATATTAATGATTCATTAGGGCATGCAGCTGGCGATTTGCTACTTGTTGAAATAGCAAAGAGATTAAAGGAAGCGTTGCGCTCTAAGGATATTATTGCCCGTTTTGGTGGTGATGAGTTCACCATTATTCTGCCTAATATTACTAATAAAAAAGAAATTGTTGATATTATTAATAAGATATTTAATAACACGCAAGCTCCAATCGTCGTATATGGAAAACCCATATACTGCACATTGAGTATTGGCGTAAGTTTATATCCATATGACGGTGACGATACGCAGACTCTGCTGCAAAGAGGCGACAGTGCTATGTACTTGGCTAAGTCACAAGGACGAAATGGATACGTTTTCTATGACAAGTTTATAGAAAAGAAAAATGCCGAAAGGAACATGTATGAAGCTATTTTACGTGAAGCCATTGTAAGCGATGGATTCTATTTAGAGCTTCAGCCTCAAGTATCGGCGAGTACGGGTTTAGTTGTAGGGTTTGAGGCGTTAGTGAGAATCAAAAGTCCTGAACATGGGGTAATTGGACCTTATCAATTTATTTCACTTGCTGAAGAGTTGGGGTTGATTGGCCAGATCGATGAGTGGGTGTTTGAGGCTGTATGTGCTCATTATCGTGATTGGTGCAAGCGCGGCATTAAGCCTAAAAGGATATCGGTCAACTTATCGGCGATGCAGTTATGCAGTGCTACACTGCTCACTACTTATATTAATATTCTGAAAAAATACGATGTTGATCCGGGCTTTATTCTACTTGAAATTACCGAAAATGCGCTTATTCAGAATGAAAAAATGGCGCTACGTTCACTACAAGGATTCCAGCAGTATGGCGTCAGTATCGCACTGGACGATTTTGGAACCGGTTATTCATCGTTAAGCTGTATAAACCTGTATCCTATTGATGTGATAAAAATAGATCGCTCTTTTATTGTTGATGCCGTCGAAAACTCTAAGAATAAAGCGATCATTGAAGCGATTGTACTTATTGCCAAAAACTTAGAATTGAACGTTGTTGCTGAAGGTGTTGAAACGCAAGAGCAGTACCAGTTCATTCGCAACCTTGGATGCCATGCAATTCAAGGATATTACTTTTATAGACCCCTTTCCGTAGCACAAGCAGAAGCATTGTTGGATCCAATGTGATAACAACACCTTAAATTTAATCCTGTCTCAGTTACTCTAGATAAAACAAGTCAATATTGATAATTGGCGCAGGCTTTTGATATTGATGATCATAGCGATTTACGGCAGTATCAATTAACTATAATTTTCTTTTTATTCTCTTTAACTTTACTAATTATTACTATCACTTAGTACGTTCTTACGTATAACGTGATTGAGAAATAACCCGACAACCATAATCAAGGATTTTTAATGAAACCCAGTGTAAAACCCACCAATCCTAATTTTTCTTCAGGTCCATGTACCAAACGACCTGGTTATAGCCTTACTGAACTTAGCACTGATTCATTAGGTCGTTCGCATCGTAGTGCATTAGGTAAAGCACGTTTACAAAAATCAATTGATGATACTGCCCGATTATTGGGGTTACCTGAAGGGTATAAGGTCGGTATTGTTCCTGGTTCTGATACTGGAGCAATGGAAATGGCTATGTGGTCATTATTAGGTCAGCGTCCAGTCGATCTCTTTTCTTGGGAATCTTTCGGTGCGGGTTGGGTAACCGATGTTGTTAAGCAGTTAAAATTAGAAGATACGCGTTCATTTACGGCAGGTTATGGCGAAGTACCAGACTTTACTCAAGCCAACCCAGATCACGACGTTATTTTTACCTGGAATGGCACCACATCTGGCGTCAAAGTGAAAAATGCAGATTGGATCAGCGATGATCGTACAGGTTTAACCATTTGCGATGCGACCAGTGCCGTCTTTGCTATGGACATTGATTGGTCAAAGATTGATGTAGCAACGTTTAGTTGGCAGAAAGTTCTTGGGGGAGAAGGGGCTCATGGTATGTTGATTCTTAGCCCAAGAGCCGTTGAGCGCTTAGAGTCTTATACACCGAGTTGGCCTCTTCCTAAGATTTTCCGTTTGACCAATAAAGGAAAATTGATTGATGGCATTTTCAAAGGTGCAACCATTAATACGCCTTCTCTATTGTGTGTTGAGGATTACTTAGATGCCTTAAATTGGATTGAAGAAATTGGTGGTTTACCCGCTGCAGTTGCAAAAAGTGAAGCCAATTTATCGGTGTTAGCGAAATTTGTCAGCGAAAATGATTGGATCGACTTTTTAGCTCAATCGGCTGATATTTGTTCAAATACAAGCGTTTGCTTTCAATTGAAAGCCACTGACGAGCAGATTAAAGCCATGATTAAACTTCTCGGTGAAGAGAAGGTTGCTTTTGATATTGGCGCATACAAAGACGCACCATCTGGTTTGCGTATTTGGTGTGGTGCGACGGTTGAAGAATCTGATCTTGTAGCGTTACTGCCTTGGCTAACTTGGGCATACAACCAAGTCACCCAATAATAAAAATAAGATAAATAGGGTTAACAGAAACGCTTTCTGTTAACCAATATCGCTTTTTCATTCTCATACAAATAATAATTCGATTGAGCGATACTTCATTTGTAACAACGTGGAACACATAAAAATAATATGAAAAAAATAAGAACCTACAACAACATCGCAGCGAAAGGGTTGAGTGTTTTCCCTGCTGAGCGATACGATATTTCATCTAGCCAAGATAACCCAGACGCTATTTTATTACGTAGCCATAAACTTCATAACGAAACATTACCAGAATCGGTATTGGCTGTGGCTCGTGCTGGCGCTGGAGTGAACAATATTCCTGTGGCGGATTATACTCCCAAAGGTATTGTCGTTTTCAATACACCTGGGGCAAATGCTAACGCTGTGAAAGAGTTGGTATTGGCCAGCTTATTGTTGGGCTCTCGCGGCATCACACAAAGTATGAATTATGTCGATTCCTTAGCTGATATTACCGATGCCGCTGAACTTCATAAGAAAGTTGAATTGGGCAAAAAGCAATATGGTGGCTCGGAACTCGATGGGAAAACTTTGGGTGTGGTTGGTTTAGGTGCGATAGGCGCTAAAATTGCCAATTTAGCCTTGGGTTTAGGCATGAACGTGATTGGTTACGATCCTAAATTAAGCGTTGAAGCAGCATGGCAATTGTCTTCGAAAGTCAGTCGTGCCGAAAACTTAAACTCGCTCCTAGCGCGATCTGATTATATTACTCTCCATGTACCTGCTATTGAGGCAACTACTGGGTTTATTAATGAGGAGTCATTATCAGCCATTAAAGATGGCGCAAAAATCATTAACCTAGCCCGGGGTGAATTGGTGGTTGAGGCCGATATTATTGCAGCGTTAGATACCGGTAAAATAGACGCTTATATCGCTGATTTCCCGAGTGAAGCCTTGATTAAACATGATAAGGTTATTTTGTTCCCTCACCTTGGGGCCAGTACTGTTGAAGCGGAAGAAAATTGCTCGATTATGGGAGCGAAACAATTAGTCGACTTTCTTGAGAACGGCAATATTGTTAACTCGGTTAATTTCCCATCCATTGCAATGGAACGTACTACCGGCTTTCGTCTAACGTTTGCTAACGACAACGTGCCAAAAGTGCTTGGCACCGTGCTGACTTTACTTGCTGAACTCAATATTAACGTGTTGGATATGGTGAACAAAAGTCGAGACGATATTGCCTATACCATCATGGATATTGAGCAAGAACCAACTCTTGAATTAATAAACAAAGTGTCTGCCGTAGAACACGTCTTTCATGTTCGCAGTGTGTAGAGTTCGTACAAACTTAGGAGAGATGAGGTAAGCTTGTCTTCTCCTAATGAACAACAAAAGACAGAGAAAGATGGAAACGCATAAAATTCACCTTGAGTTTAATGGCGATCTTAACTGGCAACATATCTTAGAGTTTTATCAATTGAGAATGATCGACGACTTGGAGATGGTCGACGAGACGAGCTATTCACGTTATGTGATCATTGAGGGGAAAAGCGCGTGGTTCAAACTACAACTGGATGCAAGCACTCAATGTATCGATCTCGACGTTGAACTCGATGATGCCTTGATACTGACGCCTCTCGTTTCAATGGTACGTCGAATGTTGGATTTAGACGCTAATACTCGGATAATTGAAGCACATTTGGAATCTCATGCGCCAGGCCTAATCAAACATCAAGGCATTCGGATTCCGGGAGTATGGAGTCCATGGGAGGCCGGAGTCAGAGCCATTATCGGCCAGCAAGTCTCCGTCAAAGCCGCTATAGGTCAGCTTAATAGGCTGGTGCACCACATCTCCGATAGTGAATCCGTTATCTCTTTTCCAACTCCTTCTGATCTCATCACCACCGATTTAAGCTTTTTAAAAATGCCTCAGAGCCGAAAAGATACCTTAAAACGCTTTGCGCAGTTTATGATTGATTACCCAAACAGCGATCCGAATGAATGGTTAGCGATCAAAGGTATTGGTCCTTGGACAGTGAATTACGTATTGTTAAGAGGTTTGTCTTTACCGAATTGCTTTTTGGATACCGATTTAATTGTCAAAAAAAGAATGAGTCACTATCCAAACCTGAATCGAGAGACCGCAGCCCCTTGGGGAAGTTACGCAACGTTTCACCTATGGAATCAATAATCATGATGACCTATTTTACCACGATGCCGAGCCAGCTCGGTGAAGTCGTTATTCAAACCACAGATAAAGGAGTGTCGGGGATTTGGTTCGATACTCATACCACAATGCCTGATGCGCTTGGAAAGCGTGCGGATGAGCATCCAATTCTGACTCAAGCTGTTAGACAACTGAGTGAATACTTTAATCAAGACAGGCGCGCGTTTGATCTTCCAATTGATACAAAAGGTACGCCGTTCCAACAAGAAGTCTGGCAAGCATTGGCTCAAATACCTTTTGGCGAAACCTGCAGTTATAAGCAAATAGCGCAAGCCATTGGAAAACCTAAGGCTGTACGAGCAGTTGGCGCGGCAAACGGGAAAAACCCAGTGTCGGTTGTTATTCCATGTCATCGCGTAGTGGGGGCTAATGGCAAGCTTACTGGGTATGC
The DNA here is from genome assembly GCF_053850235.1 of Vibrio phycocola. Taxonomy (NCBI): domain Bacteria; kingdom Pseudomonadati; phylum Pseudomonadota; class Gammaproteobacteria; order Vibrionales; family Vibrionaceae; genus Vibrio; species Vibrio phycocola. The sequence goes on from NZ_JBSQDJ010000006.1 coordinate 98,497, forward strand.
TGGTGGTATTGAGCGCAAGGAAGCATTATTGAAACTCGAAGGGATTGATTAGAATTTAACTCTTAATTTAGCAAAGATCATTTTCTATATAATGAATCACTAGCCCTTAAATGATTGTGTTCGTTTGAATCTAATCAGATTTGGATCACAAATTAGTAACAACTATGTTATTGATGGCAATTATTAATTCGTACGTATAATTACAATCCATAATTTTGGTTTTAAAATTAAAATCAAATAAAATCATATTATTAAATTTTAAAAGTCTAATTTCCTACGTATTAATACGTAATACTTAGGTGTGACCTGGGTTTTTTTTGTTACTTCAATGCGTGTTCTCGCCGATATTTTATAACGACTAATTTGTCCATTGTTGTCACGTGTGCTTACCGGGGGTAAGCATGATGACAATAAAAAAGGACGCAAAAAATGAGTCTAGTTAAAAAATCAGTGAAACGAGTCTTCAAAGGGACAATGATCATCGTTGCAACCTGCACCGCGATCATAGCAACCGGTGCCTCTGCAGATGACAAAGTGTATCGTCTAAAGCTTGCTGAAACGTGGGGACCTAATTTCCCTATCTTTGGCGACGCAACTAAGAACATGGCGGCAATGGCAGAAAAAATGTCGAATGGTCGCTTGAAAATTCGCATCGATTCATCCAATAAGCATAAAGCACCGCTCGGTGTTTTTGATATGGTTAAATCTGGTCAATATGATATGGGGCACTCGGCTTCATATTATTGGAAAGGCAAAGTTCCGAACACCCTTTACTTTACCTCTATGCCTTTCGGTATGACGCCTTCTGAGCAATATGCTTGGTTCTACCACGGTGGTGGTATGGAATTGATGGATAAGGTTTATTCTCCACATAACTTGCTTTCTTTCCCTGGTGGTAATACCGATACTCAGATGGGCGGATGGTTCCAAAAAGAGATCAACTCGGTTAAAGATCTTGAAGGTCTGAAAATGCGTATTCCAGGTTTTGCCGGTGAAATTCTAGCAGAGCTTGGTGCTAAGCCGACCAATATCGCCCCAGGTGAGCTTTATACGTCACTTGAACGCCGTACTATTGATGCGTTAGAATGGGTAGGTCCTTCTCTTGATTTACGTATGGGTTTCCACAAAATAGCGAAGTTCTACTATACAGGTTGGCATGAGCCAGGCACTGAACTTCAGTTTCTTGTGAACAAAAAAGTGTATGAGAAGTTACCAGAAGATCTACAAGAGATTTTGAGAATTTCAATGCGCACAGCCGCTTACGATATGTATACTCAAGCGACACACGAAAGTGGCAAAAACTGGGTATCAATTAAAACGGAATATCCAGATGTTGAAGTGAAAGATTTCCCAGCAGAAGTAATGACTGCAATCCGCGCAGCTAACGATAAATTGTTAGCACAACACGCAGAGAAAGATCCACTAACGCAAGAAATACAAGAGTCTCAAGCGAACTACTTAGAACAAGTTCGTTCATGGACTGACATCTCTCACCGTGCTTACCTCAATAGCCAAGCTGAGAGTCAGTAAACTCTAGATTGCAATAAAACACGATAATAATAATCAGCGCTGTCAATAACTGGCAGCGCAATTTTAAATTGGCTACATGTTGGAGTTTGGAATGAGAAGCCTGATTAAGTTGGAACAAATACTCAATCGAGTTAGCGATAAATTAGGGTGGTTGGCAAGTATCCTATTTATCTTGTTAGTTCTTAATGTTGTTTACGATGTAGTGATGCGTTATGCCTTCAATGATGTGTCGATAGCATTTCAAGAACTTGAATGGCATCTATTTTCTAGTGTTTTCTTACTTGGTGTACCTTATGCGATTCGAGCAGCAGGACATGTCCGAGTTGATGTTTTTTATGAGCGATTATCGCTACGCGCACGGTCTATCATCGACTTACTCGGCACTCTAATTTTCTTACTTCCTTTTTGCCTTCTTGTTACTTGGTACGGTATCGACTTTGCAAAAGAAAGCTATTTACTTGGTGAAACATCGGGAGATCCAGGCGGCTTGCCATACCGCTGGATTATTAAAGCGATGATCCCAGTATCGTTTGGATTTATGGCATTGAGTGGAATTGGGATGATGCTGCATTCAATCAACAATATTATCAGCCCTAAAAGGCATTTTGACGAAGAGAAGGGGAGTCAATCATGATCGGAATCGTAATGTTCTTTGTCGCTCTATTTGCGCTACTGTTAGGGTTTCCTGTCGCCTTCACCTTTGGTGGCATTGCACTATTATTCGGTGTTTGGGCGGAAGGTTTTGAGATGTTCGCCTTTATGCCTTATCGAATTCAGTCGATTATGGAAAATACAGTGCTGATGGCTGTACCTCTGTTTGTCTTTATGGGTTTGGTTTTGCAGAAAACTAGACTCGCTGAGCAACTGTTGGAATCCATGGGGCGTTTATTCGGTGGAGTACGAGGCGGGATCGCGATTTCAACTGTCTTAGTCGGTGCTTTATTGGCGGCGTCAACAGGCGTGGTTGGTGCTTCTGTTGTTGCGATGGGATTGATCTCACTGCCAGTCATGCTCAAATATAACTATGACAAAGGTCTTGCATGCGGCACGATTTGCGCTTCAGGTACATTGGGTCAAATCATTCCCCCTTCGATTATCTTAATACTGTTAGGAGATGTACTCGGTGTCCCGGTCGGTGATCTATTTCAGGCTGCAATTGGACCGGGTATTGTCTTAGTCGGTGCGTACATTGTTTATATATTGATTTACGCAAAAATGAATCCTGAGTCAGCCCAACCTATTGAGCGTGATGATTCGATATCGCGACGTCAAGAAGTCTTAACTGCGTTAAAAGCGGTGGTTCCACCACTTGCACTTATCATTGTGGTATTAGGGTCTATTTTTGCGGGTGTTGCAACACCGACTGAGTCTGCGGCATTAGGTGGTGCTGGTGCGATTATACTTGCGTTGCTATACAAGCAATTTAGTTTTCATATGCTGTACGACGCATCGAAAGAAACCGTAAAAGTTACCGCGATGGTATTTGCTATTTTGTTAGGAGCGACGGCATTTTCAATGGCGTTTACCTATACCGGCGGTGATCTTTTAGTCGAAGAGTGGATGCTTGAAATTCCAGGAGAAAAATGGGGTTTCTTAATTATCGTCATGTTGGTGATTTTGATTCTCGGGTTCTTTATCGACTTCGTTGAAATCTGTTTTATCATTGTGCCGATTATTGCGCCAGTCGCTGAGTTGATGGGAATCAATATGGTGTGGTTTGCAATCCTGATAGCGATGAATTTGCAGACCTCCTTCCTTACGCCACCATTTGGGTTTAGCTTGTTCTATTTAAAAGGTGTAGCACCAAAAGGGGTGACGACAATGGACATCTATCGTGGTGTTATTCCGTTTATCTTGATTCAAGTGGTGGTATTAGTGAGTTTGTTAGTATTCCCAGGTTTATATGGAATGTGATCGAATTCTAGATTAAACCTTGAATCTAACAAATTAGTAACATTGTTTGTTATGGTGAGCCGCTCGTAGTCTACGAGCGGTTTTCCTATTTTTGGGGGAAGAGAAATGCCTTTGAAATTAAAGTTAATTCTATTGACTCTCATCCCATTGATTTTGGTCAGTGCCAGTATCAGTTGGATCTCTATATATCAGGCCAAATCTCTTGGCAATAAAGAGATCCAAATATTTCGCGACAACCTTATTCAGTCTCGAGAATCGTCACTTAAAGACAGCGTAGATATCGCGATTGGCGCAATAATGCCGATCTATCAAAATGCTTCAAAAGATGACGAGCAAGCTAAAGAGGCAGTCAAAGAAATATTAAATAAAATGCGCTACGGCAATGACGGCTACTTCTTTGCGTACGATATCGAAGGGGTGAATCTCGTTCATCCGATCATGCCGGATCTTGTCGGGAAAAACCTGATTGGTTTACAGGATAGTAATGGTGACTTTCTTATTGAAGAACTCATCTATCAAGCCCAGGCTGGTGGAGGATTTCATCGTTACTTATGGCAAAAACCGTCCACCAATGAAATTGTGCAGAAACTCAGCTACGCTACATTGCTTGATAAATGGCAGTGGATGATTGGAACGGGTTTGTATATTGAAGATATCAGTAATGATGTGCTGCATATGCATGATACCGTAAATACCAATATTGAAACGACCTTCTTTTCTGTGGTGTCCATTTTGGCCGTTACTGTCGCGATAATCATTGTTCTGACACTCGCGATTAATCTTCACGAACATCGTTTGGCTGACCGAAACTTGATTGAGTTAGTCAATAAAACCATGTCATTTCAGGAAGATGAGAAAAAGCACTTAGCGCGAGAACTTCACGATGGTATAAATCAGTTACTGGTATCGAGCAAGTGCCACCTCGAGTTACTTAAAAATCAGATGAAGCATTTGTCGTTGGATGGTTCTTTATGCCATCATTTTGATAAGTCTCAAAGTTCACTTTCTACCGCAATTAATGAAGTTCGGCGAATTTCTCATAACCTCAGACCGAGTGCGTTAGATGATTTAGGGCTTGAAGCAGCGTTGACAACGTTATTGAAGGATTTTAACTCTCATACCGAAATAGAAGTTGAAACCCTGTTTGATACCGAAGAAGGGAAACTTAAATCAGAAGTGGCCACAACCTTATATCGTGTAACGCAAGAATCACTTACCAATATAGAAAAACATGCAAAAGCGTCGAAGATTACCGTGATATTGCAACAAATGGGAACAATGTTGCAGTTAATTATTCGAGATGATGGTATTGGTTTTCAAGCAACTGATGCATCGGTAAAAAAGGGTATCGGATTACGAAATATGCGTGAACGTGTCGAGTTTATGGGTGGCGAGTTTGAGCTATCCAGTGAGCCAAAATTTGGCACAGAAATAACGGTGTTGCTCAATTTAGATGGATTAATGGTATGGAAAGGTCGATAAGAATTGTCATTGTAGATGATCATCAGGTGGTGTTAGAAGGGTTTATCGCTCGCCTAAAACTTGAGCCTCAAATCGATGTCGTTGCGACTGCCTGCAATGGGCTAGAAGCTATCGATGTGGTGACACAGCACTTGCCTGACGTGGTACTGATGGATGTCAGCATGCCTAAAATGAACGGCATTGATGCTACCAAGCTCATTAAAGAAGAGTTTCCCGACGTCAAAGTGTTAATGTTAACCATGCATGACAATCGCGAATACATTATGAATGTCATGCAGGCGGGAGCGGTTGGGTATATGTTGAAAGAAATTTCAGCAGAGAAAATGGTTCAAGCAATAAAAACGGTTCACTCTGGATCGACATACTTTTGCGAAACCACTACGCAAACCTTGTTTACTTCCGAAGTTATTCCGGCCGCGCAAAAACCGAACCCTTTAAGTCGTCGCGAAGAAGCGGTGCTCAAATTAGTTGCACAAGGCTGTAGCAGCAAAAAAATCGCCTCAATGTTGGATATCAGCTACCGCACCGTAGAAACACATCGCCAAAATATTAAACATAAACTTGATGTCCATTCTACCGCAGAGATGGCGAAATACGCGGTAGAAAAAGGTTTGGTTGATTAAGCGCTCACACTTAGTTATTACTCACAAAACGGGTTAAATGATCTAAGGACTCTTTGTCGAGTAACGGATGAGATTGGGCACCCGTTATAAGGACAATATCGACGACAGGGAGCGGTGGCATATTGTCGAGGATTCGTAGGTTTTTCGCCATACTCAGTTGACCCATAGCTCCCACAGCAATGCCTGATTTGACCATCGAGTTTAATCCAGACGAACTGCTGCAACAGGCAACTAAGTGATAAGGCATACTGTTTTTGGTTAACCCATCGATTGCAGCAGCATGATACTTACAATCGGTTTGAAATAAGGCGAGGGGAAGCGGTTGAGCATCATTGAATTCAATGTCTCTGTGCGCAACCCACACGCCGTGATCCTTCGCTAACCAGTACCCTTCTTCACTGTTTGGTGAACGGGTTACAATCGCCGCGTCGATCTTTCCTTCATCTAGCCAAGCTCGTAAAGTCACACTTGGTTGACTAAAGATGTGAATCGAACAGGTTGGTTCTGTTATTTGCAACGCTTTGACGACATTAGGCAGAATTTTATCGTGGTAATCATCAGGACAACCTAAGCGAAATGGGCGCTTGTCTTCATAACGTTGGACCTGTTTTATCGCTTTATTGTGCAAACTCACCAATTGCTCGGCATGGGTTCGCAGCGATAAGCCCGCTTCACTGAGTACGAGATTTCGGCCTTCTTTTTCGAATAATGATACGTTCAACTCTTCTTCCAGCTTGCGCATTTGAGCACTAAAAGCGGATTGAGTTCGATTGATCTGTTTGGCTGCCCGAGTAAAACTTCCAGTTTCAACGAACGCTAAAAAGCTCCTTAACGCTTCAATATCCATAATCGCTTTTACTACCCATCGGTTTTATTAATGTATTGTATTTAAACTATCCGTTAGTCACGCAGAACACAATCCCATAAGCTAAAACTCTACCCAATAAAACGCTGGAGATGGAAATGAAACTGTACATAGGGAATCAAAACTACTCAACTTGGTCGCTACGCGCATGGGTGCTATTTGCACAATACGACTTGGATGTTGAAGTGGTGAAATTGAAGTTATTTACCGAAGATTTCTATACCACGCTTAAAAGTGTGGCTCCTAATGCAAAAGTGCCAGCGTTAGTCGATAACGACCTAGCGGTGTGGGACTCGTTGGCGATTTTGGAGTATGTGAATGAGGCTTATTTAGAAGGTAAGGCGTGGCCAAATTCATTACAAGAGCGCGCAAAAGCACGAGCGATTGCCGCTGAAATGCACTCTGGTTTTGTCAATATCCGCAATCAATTACCGATGAATTGCCGCGCCAAACGTCGTGTCGAATTTACTGAAGGTACATTGGGTGACATTGCTCGAATCGACGAAATTTGGTCACAGCAAATGGAACAATATCCAGATGGATGGTTATTTGGTGAGTGGTCTATTGCGGACGCGATGTTTGCTCCGGTAGCGTTAAGAATGGAAACCTATGGTATTGCGTTGTCTGACAAAGCAAAGCAATATCAACAAAAACAATTAAACAGTCCAGCGATTCAGCAATGGTTAGCAGAAGCAAGTTTGGAAACTGACTTTGTGGGAGAAGATGAAGCTGGAGAGCCTGTTTAAAGTTACTTTCGCCGTGTTCATTTTAGAAAATTCGCCTATCGGGTTTAGGTAGGCGTTTTATCACTTGGTTATTGTTCGTTCAAAAGGTACGGTTTTAACATCTTAATCCAGCTTCTGTGTAGGCTTTCATATTCCTCAACACATATTTGAGCACGGCGATCTGAGAATCCATTTTCGAGTTTTAAATAAGAATATTTGACTGGGTCGCTACCATACACTTGGCATAGTGTTGCGTAGAAGCGCTGAATATCTAGGCTATGTTCACTTCGAAAATCTTCTTCGTAAACGTCGATATCTCGGCTTTCAAGGTCGAATAGGTCCGCAGCATTAATGGTCATCTCGGCTCCATGTTCAAAGTACTCAATCAACAGTACTGATGCGAGAGAGTCAGCAGCATCTTCCTCACGCCCAAAAATGGGAAGCTGATAGTTGTAAATTAATGCATGACCAAACTCATGAAACATGGTGTGAATAACGGCATTCATCGTCGCATCAAGCACACTAATGCCATTTTTTGAATATTCGTCATCGCTAAAACGACGTTCAACCTCTTGAACAAAATGATAGGGAATGAAAACGGTATTTAATTCGGAGTCATATAAAGGACCTTCGTTACCACCAAAGATAAAATTCAGAGGACGAGAAAGTTGAATCTCTTGGTTAATAAAGGTGGTAACTTGCTCTGCGGCACCTGTGATTCTAAGCTTGTTTTCTATTCTGGTTTCACCTCTATCGCTCGGCTTTTCGTAGGCAGTCGTTGCCATATCTTTAGCAAATACAATTGTCGTTAGACAGAGGTAACTGATCACAGCAAGCAATATCTTCTTTGGGGTCATCCTAACCTCTTAGTTCTCGTTCGTACGAAAGACTTAAGCCAGTGTATTTGTGAACGAGTTTTCTGTTATTTATCTATCGAGATGATCTTATCTACAACGGCTTGCATGGTTGATTCATAGATCTCTGGTTGGTGGTACAAAGGATTATATAAAGCACCGGAGCGATTAATGTACGCCGCCTTTAAGCCAGCGCACATTGCCCCGTGTGTATCCCAATCATGGGTCGCAACCAATCGGAGTTGCTCAGCATCCTGGGCAAGCGTTTGGGCGGCAAATTGATATGCTTCATGGCTAGGTTTGAATGTTCCGGCTTGTTCTACCGAGATAATGTCATCGAAGTATTCGCTTAGCGTTGCATTGTGGATTTGTTTTGTGATTAAGCTGGTCGATGAATTAGACAGGGCGACGACTTTAAATCCCGCATTGCGCAATTTAGAAAGGGCGGGCTTTATGTCTTGATGCGCAATGAGGCTGGAAAATCCGCCTAAAATATCAGCGATTGTCTCGGGTGTGAGTTGAATATTTAGTTTCGTCGCTAAGGTTTGTAATGAAATCTTGGCGAGCATGGCAAAGTCAGTTTTAACATCCGTTATCATCGATACCGTCGAGGTGTGCAGCAGCATCGCGAACCAAGTATCGGTGTAATGTTCATCACCAAAAGCCGCGTTAAATTTTGGTCTCAGTGACGCGAGGTTTAAAACAGTTTCATTGATATCAAACAAAATAGTGGTTTGCTTCACATTCCGCTCCTAGTGCATTTATTAGGTAACTTATCCTCATGATACACGATTCGGAAAATAAATATGAATCAGGTATAGCCTTTTTACGACCGCTTTATTATTAGAATATTCACTCTATCACATATGATTTTTAGTGATTAAGTTGTTCAATTAAAAGGCAATTTCAACTAAAAACATTACCAACATCTCTATTTTAGCGACTAAATCTTCCAGAATGTACTCATGGATCTCATTTTTTTGTTTTGTATTATCATCATATAATAATATAAATATAATTGACCCACTTTGTGAGTAGACCTTCTTTACCTAGCTTTTGTTGTTAAAAAAGTTTCTTGTGCTCACTACGTTTCTATTTTTGTGTAATTATTTAATTAAGGATTGATAATGTTTAAGAAATCTCTCTGCCTAGCTGCACTAGTCAGTGTTTCAGCCAATGTTATGGCTGAAGCAGCAGTACCTGCGGATGTGTTTGATATGACCTACTGGAAAATTACTCTTCCAATGGATGAAGATAAAAACGGGAAGGTTGATGAAATCCAAAGTCCAGAGATCTTGACGTACTCTCACCCAGATTTCTTCTACTTGGACGAAAACAAGCACCTTGTATTCCAAGTACAAAATAAAGCGGTTACGACAAAGAACTCAAAGAATGCTCGATCTGAACTGCGTCAAATGCTTCGTGGTGCTGATACCAGTATTGGAACCAAAGATCCTAAAAACAACTGGGTACTTGCAGCGCATGAAAACGCTGAGTCATTTGGCTCTATCGGCGGAAAATTAGAAGCAACATTGAAAGTGAACCACACTTCTCAAAATGCTAAGTATCCAGACAAAGTACCTGCTTTCTCGGTGGTTGTTGGGCAGATTCACGCTGGTAAAGATAAAAAAATCATCGCCTCTGAAAATGGTTTTGGTCACGGTAATGAGCCACTAAAAATCTTCTATAAAATTCGCCCAGGTCACGAAGCTGGTTCTGTATTCTTTAACTATGAGCGTAACCTAGCGAAGAAACACCCAGATCGCACTGACATCTCCTACCCAGTTTGGGGTAATGGTTGGGACAATGCTGCAGATCCTAAAGAAAACGGTCTAAAACTTGGTGAAGAGTTTAGTTATAGCGTTAACGTTTACCAAAACACTATGTACTTAACGTTCAGCACTGAAAAGTTCGGTACCAAGAAATTCCAAATCGACCTAACGAAGAATGTTGACGCATTCGGCAAAGTTGATGAGAAAGATTTCGCACGTGCTTACGAACAGGAAACGTTCTACTTCAAAGCTGGCGCATACGGTCAATGTAGTGCAAGCGATAGTGACAGCATGTGGTCACCAGCGTGTGAAGGTACTGGCGACTTTACTAAAGACAAGCTAACGAACGACTACAACAGTGTAACGTTCTCGAAGCTTACTTTAGGGCCAGCAACTGCACCTGAAATGTAACTATTAGAATTACTTTTTCGATGAAATAGAAAAGACGCTCTCTGAGCGTCTTTTTTTATGAAATGAACAATGGTAAAGAGAATCAAATTCGGTTCTAGTGACGTTGCATATTCTCTATTTGTTGTATGTCATAGGCTGAGTTTAATGGTGATGTCCACCCTCTATATTGCTGATGATCGTTAGTCCAGGTGCTGGACTTTCTATATCATGTGCGTTTTGGCCTTTCTCGGGAATGGTAGTCCAGAGGCTTTCTCCAACTTCACATTCTTGTATTGTTGGAAAGTAAACGGCTTCTCCAGGTTTAAAGTCATCGGTAATACGAGCTCGAAAAATGAACTCCTCATAATAGTTATCTGGCAGATGGCCACCACTCCAGACAATCTCCGATACCCCTGTGGTGACTTTAGAACCATAATACTCGTAGGCCTTCTTATATTCTTTTTCTTTGAGAGAAATGTCCCACCCAGCAATAGGTTTAGGCTTTACCTTAATGACGCCATCTGGAATCTGAATACGAACGACGTTGGTAGCACTTCCATCACAGCCATGACCGATGCGCATTACTGCTTTATACGTAGAGTTGGCTTGTGCTTGTTGAACCTCGAGGGTGGCATGAGCATTGACAATAGATGAATAAGACGCAGTGAAAGAGAGTAGTAAGGCGGTGTTGATTATACGTTTCATTGTTTTCCTAACCGTTATTTTCTTAAAAGAACTGACATTAATTAAATTATTGTGATCTTGGATAATCTCCAAGTAAATTAATGTTCTCGAACTTTGAACGTTAAGTCAATAATACTTTTAATTATTAAACAATGTCTTATATCTTATTTCACTAAAGCGTACTGGGTGCAAAACAGTGACTTGATCTTATTCAGTATCAAATCTAAATATACTGTTTATGCTCACGACTGTGTTAACCAAAAACCAACAATGCCGCCAATAACAATAGCGACGATGGGAATCATGTAAGATTCGGCAAATGATTTTTTCTGCGACGTTTTAAGGTGATGGATCTGTTTATTCAATCTTTGTAACGCTTCTTTTACTTCTTCTGGTACGCCGTCATCTGGATTTTTCTCAACACAATAGGTTTGGTATTTTCCAACGTAGGCCTTGAGTTTAAAGCATTGTTGATAGGATAATGACTTTTTCGTTTCATCTAATACTTGCTGCCAATCTGAAAAATTATCGGTGTCTAACTTGCTGTAATCCAAATCTTGCTCCTTGTTTTGGGCTCTTCGTAATGTCTTGCAATGTTGATTTTCCAATGTACCGGGTTATGCCAAGCGACTCAATTTACGATGTTATTTCTATATATTTTGCTTGTGTCTCGTGGCTTACACCAATCAATTTTTCACTAATGTTGAGACTGCCAATGCGCTGCCTATATACTGAATCCCATCATGTCCAGTTTGTAATAATGAGGTAGGTAACACCTATAATACCAATCCACAGTGCGAAGCCAACAAGTACAACAGTATTATCAGTAATGGTCGCATTTTTCTTGAATGGCTTACACGCCAAATACCCTAAGCCTTTAATGAATATTTCAATCACCACTTCGCTAAAGATTCTAATAATAAATTTGGCTAAGCCAAGAAAAAGTTCTCCAACGATGTCTGTAAGCATGAGTCTGACTCCTGTTCTACCGGTTTTGAGACGAATTGTTAATAATCAATATGCTTTATAATTTCGAACACGACGGGGACCACTGAGAGTACGAGTAGCCCTGACATCGAAAGGTTAAACCACTTGCGACGTTTTGGATCGTTTAGAACATTTTTAAGTAAGGCACCGAAGGCGAGCCACACCCCTACACACGGAAATGAGGCAATAAAAAAAGTTGTCGCTATTATAATATTTTGACTGTAAAAGCTCGTACCGACAGTGGTGAAAGCAGCGATCGCACCCGTTGCGACTACCCAAGCTTTGGCATTAACCCATTGAAATAGTACCCCTTTCATAAATGAGAATGGTTCTCTCTGGTTGTCAGATTCAATGTCTTCCGCAGAATGAGCAATAAGGTAGGCGAGGTATAATAAATATAAGACGCCGACGCATTTAATAATAAAGTGTAACTGAGGGAACAGGTCAAACAGCGTTGAAAATCCGAATCCGACTAAAAGCAGCATAATCGTAAAGCCGACGCAGATACCGGTAAGTAGGGGCATACTTTTTCTAACACCAAAGTTAACGCCAGATGTCATAACCATGATGTTGTTTGGCCCCGGAGTGACCGATGATGACACGGCGAATAATATCACCGCGAATACGTAATCCATTCAGTAATCCTTACCGCTGTTTTCCTTATCTAACAGATATGGGGAGTGATTAAAGATGAATCAAGTCTTGTTTCGATTTCCTTATGCTCATCCTTTATTGATACGATTTAACAAATCTGGCAACGCTTGTAACGATGGGATTGAGTAATCAGAAAAGGCGTGTTGATGCGCGACAAATTCATTGTGTACCTTAATGGTTTTAATTCCGGCAGCTTCTGCAGCGGCAAGTCCACGCTTTGAATCTTCAATGACTAAGGTATTCGCGGGCGTGACACCAAATCGAGCGAGTCCTGTTTGGTACGGTTCAGCGTGAGGTTTCGCCTTGTGGTAGTCTTCTCGGCATAACACGAAAGACATAGTATTGAGCAAGCTTCTCTCGCGGTGAATGAGTTCGAAATCGATGCGTTTGGAAGTGGTGACTACGGCCATTTTAAAGTGTTGGCTGAGGTCTTGTAATACATCGGAGACGCCTGAAATATCGATATCTTCGTGTTGTAAGTAAAACTGGTAACGTTGATCTCGCCACGCTCGAACGGCTTGGATTTCGCTTGGTGATATACCGAGTTTCACGGCTTCGGCCCAGTTCGACGTGCCATCAACCAAGTGTTGCTTGTAGTCATCGAACGTCATGGTAATACCGAGTTTTGCCAGTGCTTGGCTTGTGGCTTCAAAATACCATTGTTCGGTTTCGACTAGGACACCATCGTGGTCAAACAATAAATGGGTAATCATGCTTTTTCTCCGGATCGAAAGGTTTGCATAGGGCCTACAGGTTGAGAAGGTGACCAGCTTTCTTCGAACTGCCCCTTTGTGAATGAGGAAATGGTTTTGCGCCAGAACGTTTGCGATACAAGGTTTTGTTCCAACTCTGCAACTTGCCAAACACCAATGTGTATGCCAAATAGGTGGTGAGAGAACAGAGTAGCAAAGCCTTGTTTACGGGCTGAACGCAATACAAAAAACTCAGCAATCGAGTAGACATCATTCTCAATGCGGCGTACCAGCGCAAATCCGACGGGTTTTTCCTGATGAATCAGGATGTAAGGGAATCGATCATTATCTTCCCAGTATAAACCAAAGTATTTACCCAATGAAAAAAGGCCGTGTTGGTCAGGGTTATCTTGCGTGTATGGCGAGAGATCATGAAGATAGAGTTGCATCATATTTTCAATCACGTGTTTGTTTGACTGATCCGATTTTATTATGTCCACAATGTCTAATATTCCTTTTCTTGCTCGTTACTTGCCTGAATCTTTTTGTGAATACTACCTGATTTTTCCATCTTGGAACGCAGAGAGTTCATACGCATTCTTTAGCTCTTCTGGGGATGCGTTTGAACCACTAAATTGAAGCAAGACCTTTTTCCCAGCTAATTTTTCTCTAAGTTTCCATGCCGCCATAATCGTTGAGCTACCTGCACCTTCAACAAGATTTCTCGTATGATGAGCTGCTAATGCGATGCCTTGTAAGATTTCGTTTTCCGAAAGCAGTATAAAATCGCTAAGAGAATCTTTGTAGATATCAAACGTGGCTTGATAGGCGGTGCCAGTCGCAAATCCTCCTGCAAAGGTAGTATTTGAGCGTTCTAGGATTTCACCTTGTTTCCACGAGCAACAGGCGGCGCTTGATTGCTCTGCTTGAACGGCATAAATGTCGATGTCGGGATTGATCGTTTTCAATACTGTTACTGCGGAGGCTACTTCGCTGCCACCACCAAGCGGTAAAATGATGGCATCGACATCGGGTAGTTGATCCATAACTTCGAGAAATTCCGTGCCCACGCCGTTAACAATATGCGGCTCGTTGGCAGGATGGACGTAGTAATAACCTTTTGATTGGCTGATCTCCGATACCACTAATGCGGATTCGTCGAAGTTTTCACCCGCTTCAACCACTTCTGCTCCTGCTTCTTTGATCAGGTTAATTTTTACCGGATTTGAACCTTTGGGAACGACTACTATGGCAGGGATACCAAATAGTTTTGCTGAGGTAGCAACAGACAAACCATGATTTCCCGTTGAAAACGTGACGACACCTTTGATCTCCGCCTGCTTAATATGAGCCATTATATTTAGACCACCTCGAACTTTAAAACTGCCCGTTAAGTTTTGGTTCTCGTGTTTAACGTACACCTCAAAACCAAGCAATTTAGATAAGCTTTCATAGTGAACCAAAGATGATGGGTTTAAATGCTGTGAGACTATTTTTCTTGCTTTGTAAATTTCGTATAGCGAAATTGGGTAGGATTTAAAATCGTCCATTGGCAGGTTGCTCTTTATAATTCTCAATAAGATAGTTCACTGTACTAATATTAAGTCTATTTCATATTGATCCAACTCGGTAAGTTAGTCAATTGAAGGATTAGCGTACGGGAAGGTTCATGTTATAACCGAGTTTGTAAAGGGTTAAACGACATTAGTGTTACTATGAGTGAATATTCATTTATTGACTCAGCGAACTATGAAGAATTGCAATCAATGTGGCAAATGCTGTATTAAATATGGTGATGGAGATTTAGCCGCAACCCAAGAAGAAATTGATCTCTGGGAATTATTTAACCCTGATATCTTCGAGTTCGTCAAAGACAATAAAATATGGTTTGATCCTAAAACAGGGGAGCAACTGAAGCAGTGTCCATTTTTAGACATAGCTCCGAAACGCTCTCCTGATGAGCCAAATAAATACACGTGCAGTATTTATTTGGATAGACCAGAAGATTGCCGCCATTACCCAAGTTTAATCGATGAAATGGTGCGAGATGAATGCGAAATGATAGAAAGTATTGATTTAGACAATCCAAAAAGAGCGCAAATCACTCTCGATATTTTGATGCGAGATAGTCGACCGCCTAGCGCGTCGTAATGGCGGGTTTGTATGAACCAACTGTACGACTGTTTAAGCGCTCAATTAGCCTACTTGGACTGTAAATGTCGCAATAATAATGGTTGTAAACGATGGATTAATTGAACATTCTGCTCACTCGCGGTGACCAATAGCACCCACCCATCTGTCCCCATTATTTCGATGGATGTCATATCTATGCTATCAATATTCTGAGTATCACTGCACCAATTCCCAGATATTCGAAATATCCCAAAGTCGGTATTGATGCGACTTACAGAGAAAGGCTGATTATTCATTCGGAGCTTTCTCGTGCATCGATATTATTGTGCTTGAACGTACCGATTGATCAAAATATTGCTGTTTTACCGCTAGGTACTGAGGATCTGAGAAAAAATTGGTCATGTCTTCTTTGTTGGGAAACTCGATGGTAAATACTCGATTTATCTTGGTGTCAGTTTTCGACTTTAATACTTCACTCACCTTAAAATCGAAACCAAAACGACCACCAAATGAGTGTAAGATTGGGATCATGTTTTCTCGATACTGTTGGTAAACTTCATCATTAATGACTTCCAAGCCCATAATTCGTTCAAAAGTCATATTTACTCCTAGTGGGTTGTATTATCGCGAGTCTTACTTAATAGTAGCGTGATGTTCTATTCTGAAATGACTCTCACCGCACTGTCATCAACGCGTAATCTTAGCGGTGAGAGCTGTCATTAAATTTCACCCAATAACCACGCTTCTGCTTGCAGTTTTTGAGCTCGATTAAAGGCTTTTATTTCGAGTCCAGGAAATAGCGCACCTTCTAATTCACTGGCTTTTTTTATCCATGGTGTATCCGTTAATACTGCCGCACGATCAAATTTGTTGATCAGTTTGAACATGGATGGAAGGCGTGATAATTCGATTCCTATTGCTCCAAGTGATGGAAAATGAAAATCGATTACATCGTACATCATGGTTCCGTTTTCGATATGTTCTGATTTGGTGACAAGTTCGTCCAATGCCGTTTTCATTTGCTCTGCATCTAATTTGCCACTCAACTCAATATCTAACCGATTAGTATCTATTTGGGTTACAGTAAACATAGGCACTCCTTAGGATGAGTCACTTAATAAATTAACACTTCACTTAAACATCGTTGAGGAAAAACTCGATTGAAGTGCTAGCCATGAATATTTCTGCACAGCTCTATTATCCTCCAAGGAGCGGCTGGATTAATCTACCTGTCTCGCAAAAATGGTAACCATTGGGGAAATGGTGAGTTAAGTGAGAGATTTTTCCATCGATAAATGTTCGAGTCCTGCTTCCATAAATGGTTCTCCAACTGGCGTGAAACCTAACTCAACGTAAAAATCAATTGCATGTTTTTGCGAACCGAGATAAACACTTGAATAGCCGTTATTGGTAGCTTCATCAATTAATGAAAGAACGATATTTGAGCCAATGCCTAAACGTCTATATTCACTCAATACAGCGATTCGACCAATATGACCATCGCTTAACATTCGTCCCGTTGCAACAGTTTGACCATTTACCGATGCGATTACATGTATGGCAGTACTATCTAATCCATCAAATTCGAGTTCGCGGTCGATCCCTTGTTCTACACAAAATACATGTTGCCGAATAGACTGAATACTGTGTTTATGTTCTTCGTCATAAGGAACTGTTTTTATCTCAACCATGATTCTATTTTTGCTCTCGATAGGTATTAATGCACATTTGTTTTGGAAAAAACGTTGATAACGATGACGCCAGAGACAATGAGTACCATTCCTAATATAGCCGGAATATCCGGAACTTGACGATAAATCACCGCACCGATGGATGCAATAAGCACAATGCCCATTCCCGCCCATATCGCGTAAGCAATACCGATAGGCACCGTTTTTAGCACCAGTGAGAAAAAGTAAAAGGTAATGGCGTAACTTAGAACACAAATAGTACCAGAGATAGCGTGAGTAAAGCCATTCGAGGCCTTTAGCGCTAACGTACCGACGACTTCGGCACAAATGGCAATGACTAAATACCAAAATCCCATATTCACCTCTTTATTTCGTTCTTTGTCCTTCAATATAACGAATAACTGCATCGTCATTATTACAACCAATCACATCACTAGCGACTTTTCGAACGGATGGTTGCGCATTGCTCATCGCAAGAGAGCGATATGAATGTTCAAACATAGGGATATCATTATGATTGTCCCCGAACGTGACAACTTTGCTTATGCCTAAATGTTCTCCTAGCTTTTTAACAGCATAACCTTTATTGGCATTTCGATGGCTTAACTCTAACCAATAGAAACCTTTGCAGTAAATATCTTCCGAAAGAACGGACGAGACACTTGGCTCATTGGTTAAGGAGTCTTGATATCGAATGAGCATTTCTTGCGGTGCTACCACCATTAGTTCAATGACTTTGGTTTGGTCTATTTCGGAGAAATCTTCGGTAATGCGGAATCTGTTGTCGCCATTTTTGAGTCTTGAATTGATCCAAGTTGCGGTACTTTCATTGGCTGCGGATCGAAAATAAACTCTGAGGTTATCCTCTTTATCCAAACAATGAATAACGGGATCTAAACCATCGGTTAGAAATTGATTTAAATGGGATGTGAATGCTGTTGCTTCCATATACGCACTGTGGATATAAGTTTTTCGAATTGGACAATATATTTGCGCGCCATTATATAAAATCACAGGAAGCCTTATGTTAAGGCTGTCGAGAACGAACTGACTAGAGGTAATCGATCTTGCTGTTGCATAAGTAAAATTTACGCCTTCTTGGATCGCTGTCGCTAGATACGATTGAGTGTTGTGTGACACAGTCTGATCATCGTTTAGTAAGGTCCCATCAAGATCAGAGATGTATAGAATGTCATTTGAGTTCATCTATATTCCCCCCTTGCTCTTTTGCCAAATATGGTAGGTATAATCAAGATTTGAGTTAAAACTCTGCTCAAATACCTTGTGATAATCGTTTGGAATCTCGGGAAAATACACGTCGCCATCAATGTGTTTATGAATTGTCGAAAGGTGTAACGTTGTCGCTTGATGGATCAGAGCTTGATAGATTTCTCCACCACCCGAAACAAAAACATGGTCAGTGACGTGCGCCAGAGCCGTTAATGCATCGTCGATTGAAGAGAAATATTGAACACCTTCATCAGTAGAAACAATTGGAGAGTGTGTAATCACCGCGTATTTTCGATTTGGAAGCTTTCCCATCGATTCAAACGTTTTTCGTCCAACAATTAACCATTTGTTAAACGTCATGGCTTTAAATAGTGATTGTTCCCCTTTGACAGACCAAGGGATATCTAACCCAGATCCAATGACGCCATTTTCAGAAACTGCAGCGATTAATGATAACTTCATGTGATCCCATTGAAGGTAAGAGGAACAGCATTTCAATACTAAGATAAACAATGCGTTATAAGGCACTAATCATACTGTATGAATTGGGTGACTAGGTCAAATGAAGAGAGGATTAAAATACAAACGTCACTCATTATTCGATGTAATAAAGCGTGACGTTTGCCAGAGTTATTTTACTTAAAACAAATCTCTGCCCAACGAGCAAGGCCAGCGGTAACCGAGCCATAGTGGTTTCCAGTGACGATGGGAATATTGGGAAACGCTTGTTCTATTGCATGACGCAGTACCGGTGAGCGAGAAGAACCACCAGTGACGAAAATTGTGTCCGGTGTCACTCCAGCTTGTGTTACTGCATCTTTAGCCAATTCAATCATCTTATTTTTCGGAGACTCAATTGCATCGACCATTTTCTGATGCTCGATATCAATCTGTAATGTTTCTTCGAGTAGTTCTAGTTTAGTTAGATATGCATCTTGATTTGAGAGCGCGATTTTGGCTTCTTCTGCTCGGCGGACAATTCGATAGCCCAACTTTTCATTGTATACCTCTAGTAGCCGCGCCAGTTTATTAGGGTGCTGTGCATCTTTGTGTAGGCGTGTTAATTCCGCTAAATTCTGACGGCTATAGAAATCACTCTGTGCGGCGACATTATTGATCGCGATAGGGTTTCTAAACTGTGTTAACGGCATTTCAAGCCCACTTAGAAACTGGCTGTTTTTTCCAAAAGGTTGCATGAGTTGATCAAACGCGAGCGCAATATCTAAATCGTTTCCACCGACACGCAGACCTGAATGCGCAAGTAAAGATTGAGAACGGTCAGCCTTTCCTCGTAAGCTTGGTCCCATTTCGATGACGGAACAGTCGGTAGTACCGCCGCCAATATCGACGACTAAAACAATTTGATTTGAGTTTAGCGTTGCTTCGTACTCTAAGCCTGCCGCAACCGGTTCAAATTGAAACTCGATATTATTGAACCCAGCTCGCTTTGCTGCTTGATATAAAATGGTTTCGGCTTGTTGGTTGGCGACATCACCACCTCGACCATGGAAGTTGATCGGACGTCCGATTACCGTATCGGCAATCTGTGTATTTGTTGTCTGCTCGGCTTTACGTTTAATATTGGTCATCATTAAACAAACCAAGTCTTCGAAGAAACTGATTTGCGTATCTAAAAGTCCAGATGCGCCTAGAAAAGATTTGGGAGATTTTACGTAATAGACGTTACTTGGATCATCAAGATAGGCCGCCAGTGCCGCTCTTCCAAACATTATATCGTTTGGTTCGAGGTCTATGTCCTCATCACGATTAAACGCGAGTGCGGTACGAAGTACACGCTCCCCAACTTCACCGATTGGTGAGATATCTAGGTGACGGAAAAGATGCTCGGATATTGACGCTCGGGTTGGTGCGCACACAGTTGAAGGAATATAGAATTGGTCGTTTTCGAGTGGTAAGAATATGGGAGTGTTGTCTTTCATTGTTGCGACGGAGCAGTTTGATGTTCCGTAATCAAATCCAATATACATATCGCGCCAACCCACTTGTTATATTCTTCAAAAAAGGGGTAGAAATCTAACTGAAATTGATGCGGTTTTCTATCGTTTTTCGGAAAATATTTATATGTATTTGAGCTGATAGAAACTTGATGAGATTGAACGAGCGTTAGTTTATCAGAGTAAAGCGAAATGAAGGTAAATTAGAAAAGAGAAGTGCAGCGGGAAAAGGTATTTCAACGGGAATGTATTCTCATTTAAAAAAGTCAATTCCCGTTATCTGTTTTGGTGTTCTAATTTGGTCTAGCGAGTTATACCCAAAAGAATAAAGCGTCTCTAAATGGAAAACGATTTACTTCTTGCATCGCTTCTTCTCTATTGATTCCAATATCATCAAAGAGATGTTCAGGTAAGTTTTTAAGTTGTTTTCTTGTTACCGCGTCGCGGTGCCACATTTTAATTTCCGTATAGATTTTCTTATGCCATTCCGTTGGCGCAATATGCTGCAAAGTGAACGAACGGTCGATCGAATGTGCCATAGTTGCCCCCAAAGTTATAAATTCCAATGTTTCTAGACATAATTATTAGTCAGATATACCAATTTAACAAACGATAGAAATTGACATTTAGTTAAGTAAAACTTAACTAAAGAGAAACTATTAACATTATAATATTTGTGGTTTTATGGCAGTGGATTGATTGGCAGTCGTGACTGAATCGTTAGCGAGAAAATTGTGATCAGCTTGGATCATTGATATTACTTGAATAAAACATGATTGGTCGACTTATTGATAGGTGACTTGTTGCGAGTTATCAATGATCTTCTTTCGAGACTCGCCATATTAAGACAAGTCTCGTATTTGATTTATGCCACATTATTACTTGTGCAATATTTTTTTAATGAAAAAATCACCCCAACGAGAAAGCTACGGTGAGTAATATCGGTAAGGTGAAAATGCTAAAGAAATTGCTGAATAAGACCATCGAAGCAACGTTAGTTGGTTCAAGGTTGAAACGTTCAGCGAGGAGATAGTTCATAACCGCAGGTGGCAACATCGAGAATAACAACATCATTTGTAAGTGCATGGCGGGTAGGGGAATAAATAGGTAGATAATACTGAATGTGATGGCGCCGGTTGTAAGTGAAAGCAGAGTACAGATTAGCCCCACTTTCAATCCACTAAGACGCATAAAACACATTTGTGTTCCAAGAGAAACGAGCATGATAGGCACAGCGGTCTGCCCTAATAATGCGCTTGCCTCATACAGTGGATTCCAGATCCCGATCTCGCTTAGGTTTAAACCTAGGCCAATAACCGCCGCAATAAAAATGGGCATTCGAATGACTTGCTTAAGTGGGTTTCCGTTGCTTACCAAGGCTAAGCCAAGACTGACATGCATACACGAAGACACAACAAAAATTAATACGGCAGATGCCAATGCTTTGTCGCCAAACGCATAGGTAAAAAGGGGAATCGCTAAATTGCCGCTGTTGCGAAACATATGAGGTGGTGCCCACACTTTAAAGTTGAGCTTGAATACGCGACAAACCAACAACATCACAATGCAAGGGATCAAGATCGCGAGTAGCGCAGCACTAAGAAGTGGGATCTTTGTGATATCAAGTGGCATCGTACCAACAGACGAAAAAACGAGTGCTGGAATAAAAAAGTCCATATTAATTCGATTGATTGGTGCAAAATCCAGTTTTATCCAACGACCGATGCAAAAACCGACAGTGGTTACTGCAAACATTGGGAAGAGTATTCCGATAATTAGCTCAAACATAGCGTGCTCTAGTGGTCATTTGGTTTCAAAATAAGCTAAAGAAAATAGACGAAGAAACCGAGCGAAAAATAAGGTGTCATTTTAATCCGTTTAATCCGTCTACCATAGCACAAACTTAGGCCATGAATTTATATTGCTTGTCACTATTCAAATGGTCTGATAACGTGGCTTCTCAATCTTAAGGAAATTTCAATGTATCAACACACTACTAAACTCTGGCTCCTTCTTATGCCCTGCAGTCGGTAGACGTTGTTGTGTCCGGCTGCGAGTGAATGCAGCCGTTTCGTCATTTATCTCGTAGCCTTTTTTATTAAATTAAGGAACGAGTAATGAATGATCCCTCTGTTCGATCTCAAGATATATCTCAATACAGTATTGGTATTGTATATGCTCTTTTGGGGACCGCACTTTTTTCAATTAAGCCAGTCTTGATTAAGCTTGCGTATGACGCAGGTGGTGATGCGACAGCGATTATGAGTTTACGTGCGGCTAGCTCGCTACCATTCTATATCATCATATTACTCTGGTTGTGTCGTGAAAGCCGCGCGCGTAGTGCACTTCAAACTTATGGATGGCAAGCAGCATTGGTCGGAATTCTTGGATATTACTGTGCCAGCTTTTTGGACATCGTATCTTTATCATTGATTTCAGCTCAGCTAGAACGCTTATTGATATTTCTTTACCCTACATTTGTGGTCGTGATCAGTGCGGTTGTATTTAAAGATCGTCTAAAGCCAGGTCTTATTAAGGCGATCTTCATGGGGTATATCGGAATTGCATTTATCGTTATTCATGATTTATCTCACTTTGGAGAGCAAGTTTGGTTTGGCAGCATGCTTGCTATCACCTCAGCGTTTGTATTTGCGGTTTATTTGATATTGAGTAAGCGCCTGATTACGGTATTAGGTAGTCAACTGTTTACCAGTGTTGGGATGGGGAGTGCTGGAAGTATCATTCTATTGCAATATAGTCTCTATGGTACTTCATTTAGTGATATGTCATCCGAGCTGATTTTATTGGGTATTGCGACGGGTTTTTTCTGTACTGTTTTGCCGTCTTATCTTATGGCGGCTGGTATGGCGAGGTTAACTCCGTCGGTGTTGAGTTTAACAGGCAATATTGGTCCAGTAATTACGACGTTGTTTGCAGTTTCATTGTTAGGTGAAAGCTTCACCGTTTTCCACGCCATAGGAATTGCACTGGTTGTGGGATCGGTGGTGGTGATCAGTAAACGTAATAAGTCTGATTAACGGATTTCGATATTAAACAGTTCATCCAGTTGAAATCGCTCGAATCTCTGCGTTTGTTGCTGACTAATATTGATGAGTTTAGCAGCGACTTGAAAGCCAGTGATCGGGCGATACTTTTTTAAAGGAGGAATCGAAGTCAGTATTGGAAGAATCCAACCTCCTATTTTTTCACTGATACGTGGCGTTTCACGATATCCCAATAGTGCCGAGGGTTGTACAATAGCAATACGTTCAAACGGCAACGAAGCTATTTGATCCTCAAGCTCTCCCTTCATTTTTAGATATGGGCTTTTACTTCGAGAATTGGCTCCTGCAGATGAAACTAAAAGGTATTGGGTTACACCATTCTTTGCGGCGAGTCGGGCGGCCTTTAATTGATAGTCAATATCCACTTTTTTCTGCGCATCAATGCTCCCAGCTTGATGGCGTGTGGTGCCGAGACACGAGAATAAAAAGTCACCAGAAAATAATGACGCATGTTGTTCTAAGTTATCAAAATCAATAACTTGATTGACGATTTTGCCATCATTAATCAATATCGGTCGGCGGGTAATACAGACTATCTTGTGAAATGAGTCATCGGTAGAGAGTTGTTGTACAAGGGCGTTACCGACTAAACCGGTTGCACCGATCACTATAGCGACTTTACTCATGAATGCAGGCTCCGCTGAATGAATAGACGAACAAGTTACCACTGTTTTCCTTGTTCGTCACATGAGTTGGAACCTAGAGATAATTGACGACTTGATTTCGGCCACTTTCCTTCGCTTGATATAGAGCTTGGTCGGCCAGATGAATCAGTTTGTCCAAGTCCCATTTATTTACGGCTTGAGTGTGTGATATACCAATACTCACTGTGATTGAGAGTTTGACACTAGGAGTAATAATGGTTGCTCTCTCAATGTATTGACGCAAGTTTTCTGCAAGTTCCGTTAATGTACTCGCATCAATTCCTGGACATCCAACTAAGAACTCTTCTCCCCCCATTCGGATAAGATCATAGCCTTCGGGTACAATACTGGATATCGCGTCGACTAAGTCTTTTAGTACGATATCTCCAACGTGATGTCCGTAGGCATCATTGATTGCCTTAAAGTGATCGATATCTAGAACGATGACGCCGCCAATATTGTTTTGCTCGGTAAACAATCGTGGAAGGCGTTCATCTAATGAGCGTCGGTTTAGGCTTCCAGTTAGTGGGTCAGTGTTTGCCATTAGTTCCAATGCATTAGATTGTTCTTTTAATTTGGCTTCGCTTTCAATTAATTGTCTATTCGTAACTGAAACGTCGGTAATATCATGAATAGTACCAACCAAATAGGGTTCACCACTCTCAGCAATTAACCTATTTTTCCGAGTAATGACTTCTCGTTGTTCTGAGTTTTTATCAAATACTGTTTCATAGGATTCGTCTACTTCACCAGTAGCAAGTACCCTAAGGTCACCAGAACTGCATTGAGTGACTTGGCGTTGTGCGAACACATCTTTGTCGAGTTCACCAATGATATTTTTTCTATCGACCTGAAACAGATCTTCAAATGCTTTATTTATAAAGACGTATCGTAGTTCATTATTCTTAATCAGAACCGGTGTTGGTAGGATGTCCATAACCTCTCTGTACAACGTCAAATCAGAAATGTTATTCATATGGTCAATTCTCACTATATAGGTAGGGTGTTTTATCCGGTTTGGTTTTGAGTTACATAAGAAACTGATTTAAGCGTAGGAAAAATTTGAAGAAATTACAATTCTCAAGAGAAAATAGGCTATTAGTGTATTTTCATATGCTCAATCATTTATCGCGAATCACTTATTCATGTTCTTAATTTCGAGAAGTGATGGAATCTTATGGGTTTAGTCACTGAAATTACTGGTAGAGAATGAAATATCCATGTAAAAATTGATTTAGGTCATTGTTTTTTTGTAAATGATTTTTTTGCAAAAGAGATAAGTTCTAATGTCCAACGCTGCGTTAGATCAAACAGATATTAGTAGAGTTGAAGCGCAGAATTTTAAATTTAATTAATAAGACAAAGTGAGAGCGAATATTATGGGTATGATGAAAGAATTTAAGGAATTTGCTGTAAAAGGAAATGTTGTCGATATGGCCGTTGGTATCATTATCGGCGCAGCGTTCGGTAAAATTGTCACGGCATTAGTATCAGGCGTAATCATGCCACCAATTGGTTTAATGTTAGGCGGTGTCGATTTTTCTGATTTAGCGATCGTACTTAAAGAAGCGACTGGAGATGCTGAAGCCGTTGTAATCAGTTACGGTGCATTTATTCAGACGATGTTAGATTTCACTATCGTTGCTTTTGCTATCTTCATGATGATTAAAGGCATCAATTCAATGAAGAAAAAAGAAGAAGAAGCACCAAAAGCACCACCTGCTCCTTCATCAGAAGAAGTGCTTTTAACTGAAATTCGTGATTTATTGAAAACTAAATCTTAATCATTCGATGAGATAATAGTTTAGAATTGATAAATGGTGCTCAATTGAGCACCATTTTTATTTTAATTAATGTAAACAAAGATAAAACCAGTAGTACTACGCTTAAATTAAATAATATCAATAACTTCATTAAAGTTAAGGCGGGATTTTGGCAATCCCAAATTGTAATCTTCTTCTTTGTTGTGATAGCCAATCGCTAACGCTACATGACATTCATACCCATCTAATTCTTCTGAAAACAGCGTTTTCAGCATATCAGAATCGATACCTTCCATTGTTGTTGAATCAATACCTAGACGAGCCAAGGTATGAAGAGCATTTCCCAGAGCAATATAAGTTTGTGACTTAGTCCAGTCAGCATGCTGCCCTTGCTCATCTTTATTGAGTTCAACAAACGCATAGGCTGAAAATGCCGCTTCTTTTTGTTCTGCAGGCATTCGTCCATCAGCAATTTGTTGATCGATAACCGCCTCGTAATCGGCACGAGAATACTCGGTCTTATGAGCAAATAAAATGATATGAGAACAGGTTTTAATGTGTGGCTGATTAAACTGAAATTTGTGGGCAAATGAATCAAACATACGTTGTTTGGCTGAGTCAGATTCAATAACGATAAACTTCCATGGCTGTGAATTTATAGATGATGCTGAGAGACGCAACGCTTCGAGAAAAATATTTAGGTCATCTGAAGATACTTTTTTGCTTGGGTCATAGCTTTTAGCGGTATAGCGGTTTTGAAGGTCGTTTAGAATCGTATTCATTGTTTTAATCCAAGTGGCTGTTAAAAGTGTTTCTAACTATATTGGGCGTTAGTATGGGCTGACATTGGCCGTTATTTCTGTTGGGCGACAACCTGAAAAAGTAACCATAAACACTGTCATATCAATGTGATTGTGATAATGTTGCACTTGAAGGTAACTTAAGTCAACTAGTATACTTTTAGTAACCTAGTGTTGTGAAAATGGGCGATAAGATGAATACAATCAAAACGAGTCCGAAAAAGGCAGAGAAGATCGTATCACGGGATACTCGCTGTACCTCTCCTTGTGCTATTGAAAGAGGAATGAATGTATTAGGTGGGAAATGGACAGGGACGATACTGTGGCATTTAAGAGACGAGCCTGTTCGATTTAATGAGCTTTGTCGTATGATCAGTGGTGCAAGCAAAAAGATGATAGATCAACGCTTGAAAGAGTTGGAAGAGCGTAAATTGGTTAAGCGAAATGTGCTCAATACTCGACCTGTTGCGGTAAGTTATGAAATTACGGACTTTGGACGAACGGCATTGGGCTTTCTTAAAGAGTTGAAAGAGTGGACTGAACACAACGGAATTTAGCGGCAGACATAATGACGAAAAAACCTGATCGAATAACGGCGATGCAGCAAATCATTGATGCGGTCAAACGAGAATTTCCTTTGTATCAAGAGGACACATTCAAGTGTGGCGTTGATAATTCGTGTATTGGCTGTCCCAAGAAACTCATGGAACTTGTCGACACGGACTTGACCTATTGGCAGCATCAAATTGACAATGGTGTTTCTCCTGGTTTTGATGACTTATATCGTTTTGGCAAGTTGTGTAAAAATGTGAGAAGGGCGTTAGTGAGAAACCGCCGACTTTAGCAGACACTGAGTGATGCGCAAAAATACTATTCACAATATAAATAGGTTCAGCACAATGCTGAACCTATTTTTTATAAAGTATGAACGGTACTAAATTTTAAACTCCAGCACGCTTTAACAAGCCGGCCATTAACGCTGAACTAGACTTAACCTGTTTTGACTTCTTCGACAGGTTTTTGGCAAGGTTAACGTCGCCGATAGTTTTCGCAATGTGCGCCATAGAATGATAAAAGCTGGCACCGGATTTATTGTCATTGACTTTTTGTAATGGAGCGAGCAACTGAGACATTGCTGCGCCAGTCATTCCCTGATTGGTCGCATAGGTCTCTACAGAATCGAGCAATCTATCCAAATCAGCCATGGCTTCTGAACCTTCTGCATCCGCCCCTTGTTTTTTCATTTCCTTGAGATTACGACGGCGTATTTGTTGCACCATGAAACGAGGTGTATTGAGTTTTTTGTAGATCCAATACCCTGCGGCGACGACAATGATAATGCCGCCGATAGTATATCCCCAGCCAGAATTGAGTGTGTCTAGCACTGTCTGCATTACGGACTCGCTATTGGTTACATTTGTTGCTACTTCAGACATCTATCTTTCCAGCCTTTTACTTAACAATCCAAAAATACATTCGTTAACCTACATGGCTTGGGTTGTTCCCACTATGCGATGAATCAGGTTTTACGACAATCAAAACACTTACTCCAATAATTTTGGGGCAGATTAGGAAAAAACAATCACCTAAGAGCATTAATCCCTACTTCAAGCCCACCGTCAGGAGCCTTTCATTCTTGATACGTGAGACAGTTCAAAGTTTGATTTGGTTCAGTTCATCGTTTCTGTTCTCGTTTTACACTGGCGATGCATTCAAGGAAGAGAAGAGACCAATGGAAAAATCGTCCCCCGAACTCAATGTCCCTTCAGATATTCTACAAGTGATAAAAGCGTTTACGTCCATCGAACAAGCGCTAGACTATTTTGAAATTGATTTTGATAGTAAGTTCATCGACGAATATGGCGTGCTATTGGCGAAGCGGTTTAATGGTAATCTACTGTTGGAAAAGCCAGAGGATTGGTTTTCAGCGAGGAGGGCGCTAAAAAATGCTTATTGTAAAATACAACGTGGACGATTGGACAAACACTCTCGATCAGCGTGTCGAGGATGTTTATCTTGTCAACGACGTTAACTTTACTTCATCTCGTTAAAATGGTTATTTAGGTAATCTACAAACCCTAGTATTTGGGTTGGTACGTAACGTGATTGAGCATATTGCGCGACGATCTCTCCTTGGTAGCTCCCTCCCATCCGCCAATCTGGCAAAAGTTCAACAACTTGCCCTGATGATATCTGCTCTTGAATCGCAAAATCCGGAAAGAGTGAAATACCGATATCTTGAAGAATGGCCTCACGTCTAATTTCGCTGTGATTGACACTAAAGCTGCCTTTGACATTGACCTTTACTACGTCGGATTCTCGGTTAAATGTCCACACACTGTCCTTAGGGGTTTCACCTAGGCAAATGCAGTTATGTTGTGCAAGATCCGATGGATGATGTGGAATCCCTTTTTGTTCAATGTAAGCTTGGCTCGCACATATCTTCATTTTGCAATGTCCGAGTCGTTTAGCAACCAACCCTAGGATTGGATCTCGGGTAATGTGAATCAATACATCGACTTCATTTCCAATTGGGTCGATCACGTGATCAGCAACTTTCAGATGTATTGAAACATTTGGGTGGGTTTTGCGGAACTGAAAGATCAACGGCATCAGAACTTGTCTCGAGAATGCTTTTGGAGCGGCAACACGAAGTATTCCCGAAATGTCAGTTTTGTCTGCGTAAGCGGCTGAAACGGCAGTTTGGGCGGTATTGAGCATATCTCGACAGTGGGCAAATATAATTTCCCCTTTCGGCGTTAGATGCATTTGTCTCGTCGTTCGTTCGAGTAGTTTTTCTTCTAGAGCTTGCTCAAGTTTGGTGATGGTGCGGCTGATGGAAGAGGGCGCGGTGCCGAGGTGAATGGCGGCTTTAGAAAAACTACCTAACTCAACAACCTTAACAAATACACCCATTTCAGATAGCAGAGGTAGAAGTTTATTTGTATCCAAAATGCACAAGTCCTATGTATCAAGATGTATTTATCTTTTCAGGTTACTAATTGATACTTAGAAAATCAAATGTTACTTGTTCTGGAAAATGAAGATGAATACACAAGCCGTGGTGACTCCGATACGATTATTTGGACATCGTATCCCTATTATGGAACTTATGTTGTTAATGGTGGCGTTGTTTTGGGGCACTAGCTATGGAATGACGAAAGAAGCGTTAAGCTTTACCAACGTATTCATATTTATTGCGATACGATTTTGTCTAACGTTTTTGAGCTTATTGCCCAAAACGATGAAAGATACTTACGCAGGCCTCAATAATGACTGGCGTTCGGCGTTACCAGGCGGAGTTATTTTGTCGGCGATTTTTGTTTTTGAAGTTTATGGTGTGCTCCATACTTCTGCTGCTAAGGCGGCATTTATCATCAGCCTATCGGTTATCTTAACGGCGTTGTTAGAGCCATTGATTAATCGAAAACCCGTGAGTAGGTCTTTGCTGGCTATGACGTTTCTTAGTGTCGTTGGTGTTCTATGCCTGACGACCTCATCGCCGTGGGTAGATAATTTGAGCTTTAATTTGGGTGATGGGTTAATTCTGGTTGCAGCGATACTACGAGCACTCATGGTTACGACGACTAAGCGTTTTACACATAATAAAAAGATAACCACGACGACTCTTACGGCAATTCAATCGGGCGTGGTATCGATAATGGCTGCTATTGGCGTTACGTTGTCGCCAATTGGGCTAGAACTACCTTCCGAATTTGAATTCTGGTTAATCATGGGGTACCTAGTGATATTCTGTACACTATTTGCATTTTACGCCCAAAACTACGCAGTGCGTCGTGTATCGCCAACACGAGTTTCTTTATTGATGGGAAGTGAACCGTTATTCGGAGCGTTGTTTGCAGTTGTGTGGCTGAATGAAACTCTTACGATGTTGCAAGGATTGGGTGGTATGTTGATTTTCATTAGTGTGATGGTAACGTCGTTAAGAAAATCAGATTGATTCTATGTAATCATCGTCGTTTGATTGCGATGATAGAGAAAGTATGCCAATGCTTCATTTTTCCCAATGACGTAGTGGCATCTTCATCGCGTTCATTGAATCGAATGATATCGAAGTTAGTGAAAAGTTCTTCTACTTGATCCTTAGTTAACGAATTAGTCGGGCCGTGATAATTGAAGGCCCAACTGTCTTTCACTCCAAGGAAATCTCCGGCAAAAACACCACCAATGAGTAGGCTAGACTCAATACGGCCCCATGTTTCATGGAAACTCGAAGCCTGAGAAAAGAAGAGACTGGAATTTGCAATGATAACGCCTGCCTTGGGATATTCGTAATGTTCAAATGATGAAAGACTGATGTTTGCTAGCGGTTCAGTTGCAAATCGAGCCTTACATAATTCAATGGAGTCAGGGTTAATATCAAACCCATAGACGTTATAATTTTTCTGA
Source organism: Vibrio phycocola (assembly GCF_053850235.1). NCBI lineage: Bacteria > Pseudomonadati > Pseudomonadota > Gammaproteobacteria > Vibrionales > Vibrionaceae > Vibrio > Vibrio phycocola. Next base: position 129,360 of record NZ_JBSQDJ010000006.1, read on the forward strand.
ACAAGAAAATCGATATCTGCGCCCGTTCCACACCCACAATCAATTGCTATATTGCTGTTCGATTCATTATGTTGAATAATAAACTCAGTGCGTTTTGAATGGGGTCGGGTTAGCGACTTCTGATAGTACTCACGCCATATTGCTTTACTGTTATCAGCCATATTTTCTCTTAGTTCTGCTAACTCTTATTAGGCGTAATATCGATACCCAATTCAGATCGTTTCTTTTTACTCAAACCACTGGCTACAATTCTATAAGATTCTGAAAGGTAGTATTTTAAATCATCGTCTAGTGGGCCTGATGTTTCTGTTTGTTGAATCCATTTCATCCCTCTACTAGCAAAGTAAGGAGCTGGCTGATATCCATCTTCATCACTGAGAAAGTCGTAGTTTAGGTTTGATACTTTAAATGTATAAGCGGGCTCGCCAATTTTTGATGTAAAACCAATGGCAAAAACCTTTCCTCCGACTTTCCAAACTTCAGCGTTGTTCCATTGTACGACATGGCTGGTTGCAACAAACATCTGACAGAAACTATTAAACTCTGTTATATCCATAGCTCGGTTCCTATTTCTCGGGAATTCTCTCGTTTTTTGGTTCACCAGAGTAAGAGTACATACGTTATTCAACTCATGGAGTATGCATTTGTCAACCTGATATTTGGTTGGTATCACACACAAGGTGAAGTCTAAATCTATTGTGGTTGAATGGGAGGGTAAAGCATCGAAAAAATCTAATGAGATTGAGGTAGTATGAATTTGTATAGAGTAAGCGATACTAGTGGTCTCACAATCATTGATCTTATGACCGACAAGTATCGCTACAAAAGAAGCTAAATGCTCGTTTCAACCAATTATTTCTTTTGGATACCTTCAACGTAAAGATCCAAGTCGACATAGCTTGAGGCACCGGACGCTTTTATGCCAAAATCAGCAAGCTCTATACGAGTTGTACCTTCAAATCCAGCGCGACGGTTGCCCCAAGGATCATCGCCTGCACCGATTAATTTTGCGTCAATAGTCACGGGCTTGGTCATTCCGTGAAGGGTTAAATCACCCATGATTGCAAGATTGCTATCGTCTTTTTTGGAGACTTTTGTACTGACAAATGTTGCCGTTGAGAATTTACCAGCATCGATATAGTCGTCACTTTTCAGATGCTTATCGCGTTCAGCATGGTTTGAATCAAGGCTTGTTGTATCGATATTCACCATTACCTTTGATGCTTCTACGTTGTTTTCATCGTAGCTAAATTCGCCATCAAATGTATTAAAACGACCTTGAATTACACTGAAACCTAAATGGCTTACTTTAAAGTTAATTGAAGCATGTGCACCTGCGGTATCAATGATGTAATCAGCAGCGTTAGCAAACATAGGCACTGCTAAAATTGAACTTAACGCGGTACTTAGAAGTAAATTTTTCATTATGTGTCCTCTGTTTTATAGCATTTTTTTAAGCGTATTATCTTTGTTGATAAAGTGATGTTTTAGCGCAGCGAGTGCGTGAAGCAAAGCTAAACTAATCAACGAGTAAGCAAGGTAATAGTGGATATCTCCTGCAATAACTTCTTGGTTTTCGATAAATGATCCCAAACCAGGAATCGCGAACCAATTAAATATTTCAATGGGGCGTCCATCTGCGGTAGAAATTAGATATCCACTAATAAATAGAGCAAATAGCAGAAGGTAAAGGCAGCCATGAACAAGCTTAGCGAGTGTAACTTCCCATCTCTTTCCTTCTGGTTTTGGTGACGTTGTTGTCATCTTCCAGATAAAACGAAATACCGTGGCAATGCATAAGAAAAATCCGATAGACTTGTGCCATATCGGTGCAATCTGATACCACTGACTGTAGTAAGTGAGATCAACCATCCACCAGCCTAAAATAAATAAACTGATCACACACAATGCGGATAACCAATGCAGTGCTTTTGCGGTTCGATTATATGAATAAGCAGTTTTGGCCATGCGAAAACCCTAAATTAGAAAATCGCGATGAGTTGTTATAATATTGAGACAATAAAGTAAATATTTTGTCATAACAAGGTTAAAGTTATCGGTTGTTACATTAATTTTAAAAAAGTTTGAGAGGGTATTAGGACTGAAAGCGGAGTACAACTTATACCGAAAGCCGCACTCCGATGAATGATTTATTTAATATTAAAATCAATCGCTTATGCTTTTATTTTGTAATTGAATGTTCACTGTTCGTTTTATTGTTCTTGCCACAACAACGCTATTTTGACATTAAATATATCGCTTCTTCTTGGCTTAACAATGACTTCCTCAAGTTCATAGTTCTCCAATACATATTTGTTGTTGATCGCTTCAATATCGATTTTAAGTTTGTCTTCGAGTTCACTAATTTGAGTGGTTATTTCAGCGATGTCTTCTTCGACATATTTAATATCATTTCGTTCCTTGATAACTCGACTTGCGCCACGAGCACTTGTAGCGACTTTGCCAATATTGGTTTTATTCACAACTGATTTACCAAAGAAAGCACCGAGTAATGAACTGCCGATCGAGAGAAGTGTATTAGTGGTCGTTGCACGGGCCTGTAACTCTTCTTTCTCGAGCTTATCATTGAGTTTATCGAGCTTCTTGTCTAATGAGTCATCAAGCTTCTTATATTTTACTTGGAGCTTTTCAATACTTTCATCAATAAGCTCATTGAGTTTGTCTTGCATGCGAATTTTAAAATCGGCGAGAGATTCATCTTGTTTTGAAATAAGCTTCAACGATCGATTTTTATACAAAGTCATTTTGCGATTTCGATATAGATAATCGCTAAAGCTTTTAACTATGGATTTTATCTCTCTCTCATTTTGAACAAACGTGGGTACTCCATAGAATGACGAACCTAATCGCTGTTTTCCTTCGAATTCAATGCTCTCAATGATTTCTCTGTCTTCATAATCGATATCAGACATACTTTCATCAAGGTAGAGTTTGTAGGCATGGTGCTCTTTTTTATCGATACCTTTCGAGCTGTTTACGAATTGGACATCACAAGATAAGAGCAAGTAGGGCTGTAAATAGTAATGCTCACTCTGCGAAAGGTATGTGTATTTTTGCTCTAAGCTGTTTGAAATAACAGGCTTGGCGTTGTGATTTTCACTTGGAACTTTATGGACAGCTGATGGTTTGGTATCTGGTGTAGCTGACCTTTGAGCCGAGACTCTCTCAGCCTTTTTTTGCGCCATCAGTGTTTTGATATCATCCTTAGATATTGGCCCTTTAAGGTAAGATAGCGCCCAACGCGTTTTAAAGACTTTAATTCCATCTTGATTAATATTCTTGAGAATAAAGGAACGTTTTTCTAGGTTTGAGAGTAAATCAAACAATTCACTTTTATCTATAGCTCCTTCATTTGCACTGCTTAAGCCATCGATGACTTTTTCTTTATCTTGTTTGGTTTGCAGCCGCCCAATAAACCACGTTCCGATGTTTGAAAGCCCTTTATAGTCGATGTCGACTGGGTTCTGCGTTGATAGGATGATTCCTATGCCGAACGATCGAGCCTGCTTCAATAAAGTAAGCATTGGTTGCTTTGTAGGCGGATTCGCACTCGGTGGAAAATAACCGAAGATCTCATCCATATACAGCAGAGCTTTGAGTGATGAAGTGCCTTCCTGTCGCCTCATCCAAGAGACCATTTGATTCAATAGCAAAGAAACAAAAAACATGCGCTGAGTATCATCTAAATGCGCAATCGAGAAAATAGAGACTTTTGCTTTACCATTTTTATCGTATAGAAGGTTCGAGATATCCAATGATTCGCCTTCTATCCATGTCTTAAACGCCGGATTTGCAATAATGGTATTGAGCTTTAATGCGAGTTTGAGACGGTCTGCCTGAGCAAAGAAAGTTTCTAAATCAAAAATTCCCACTTTGGCGAAGGGTGGGGTAACAATCAAAGATATAAGCTCTTCAAGGTTTAAGTCTTTACCTTGAGAGTAATAATTCATAAAAATTGACGAAATTAAGATGCTTTGTTTTGAAGACGCATCGTTTTTCTCACCGATTAAAGACAATATCGATGACACCGTTGAATTGATAACAGAGACAAGTAGATCATTGTCTTCTAACACTTCTTTAGAAGGGCATTTAAACGACGATAGGATTGAAATCTGAACCCCTGCAGTGCTGCCTGGGGTATAGATGGTATAGTCGGCACTGTTTTTTAGCTTTTCAACTCTTTGCGCACTTTGGAAATCGCCTTCAATTCCGTTTTTCCACATGTCGGCTGTATTTTGTGCCTGCTCATCTAAGCTTACTCCGTTATTGGTCGCGTCCTGCTCAGAAACCCACGGTTTAAAGTCGTCTGCTTTCAACTCTGGGAAGGTGAGAAGCAGGTTTCCCATATCTCCTTTAGGATCGATGATGATTGATGGAATATTATCAATCGCCGCCTCTTCAAGAAGAGAAATTCCCAACCCCGTTTTACCACTTCCAGTCATGCCGATAATCGCAGCATGTGTTCTAAGATCTTTATTTTTATACACCAGTGGAATATGGCTATCATCGTTGGTAGTTTCTTTTCCGATATAAAATAGCTTTAATTTTTCATAATCAATTGCACTATTCATGAGCGACCTTTTTGGGATGATTTTTACGGAAGGGAATAAAAAGAGTGAATACCCGGAAGATATTCACTCTTTATCTCGAAGAATATTTTACTCTTCTACAATTTCAGCTTTTGCACTATCGGCTTTGAGTTCAGCAATGGCTGCATCTCTTTCAGCTTCAGAAGCAAACAAAGCACTGGTACCCACAACTTGACCATTGGTCGCTTTCACGTTGAAGAATGCTTTACCATTTTTTGATTCTTTAAATTCATAGCGCGCATCAACAGCGCAGTTTTTAATCACAGATTCGATACCGTTTTTAGCACTGGCTTTTTTTGAGTAGCTTTCGCTTTTTACAATCGTTTTTCCTTCCGTGTTCAAGAAAGCGAAAGTAAACGGTTCTTTTGCATCACTTTTTTTCAATTTAATGATCATTCTTTATTCCTTAATTTACATATACAGACGGTATATTATGTTTTTCATTACTTAAAAGAATTTTTTCGCCATGCCTAATAGATCATCGGCTACCGATCCATCGCCATCTTGGTCTAACATATTTGTTAACATTGACGTGACTCCGTTGGTATCCGAAGTGTCGGTGTCACCCAAGTTTGTTTGTTTGTTTAATGCACCCATAACTACAGGCGCAAGCATCGGCAACAAAGCAGAGATAGAAGACGCATCGAAACCACTCTTTTCACTCATGGCATTAACGACTTCATCTTGATTGCCAGATGAGAATAACTGACCAATCATGCCAGATGTATCCATATCGAGAAGGCTTGATGGATTGCTGACGACATCATCTAAACTCGTATTTGAAATCATGCTAATTAAATCAGAAGAATCCCCTTCACCAGCAAGATTCGCTTTCGCGCCCTCTAGCAGTTGTGGTGCCACCTCTGAGATAAGAGAAGGTAAAGAACCTGCATCGATACCTGTTTTCTCGGCAATCGAACTAATCAGATTTTCATCAAGTCCGCTTTGTAAAAGAGTGCTTAAAATATTCATACTTTTCCTTTTAACCAGAAATACTGATTGTTTTTTTTATTAATATATAACCTACATTTTGATAACATTTTAAAACAGTTTTGGTCAATACGAGAGCGATACAATTTGGCTCATTCTCAAAATTGAACAAGTTCGGTGGAAGGTTACCCGGAGCTGGATCGTGTCTTTTAACTAGCGATGATTATTGATAGAACCTGTTGGTAATCGTGGAACGAATAATTAATGCTCCATATTCTAGCGATCATTGGTTCTGGTGATTATTGCTTAAGTAGCTTGGGTATTTACGAAGTTATAGAGACTGGGTGTTGTAGCAAAGTGATATTTGCCGTTGATCATGTTGCGTAAGCATTAGTTTAAGATCTAGAGCTTACATTATGAGTGGATTTTGTAAATATTAGAGCAATATGATGAAAAATTTGTTAGTTTAGTCAGATACCTATGAACAGATAGCTCATTGATTAGCCAATAAGATATGCAGTTATCATTACTAGAGCTTTAGTCTCAATATGACATTTCATCGCGCTTCGTTAATTAAATCGATGGCTTTGCTAGGTATCTCGTGTGTCGCCATTTCGGGAAGTTATTTACTGGTCAGCAACGTCCATGCTTCCAATGTTAATTCTCGTTTTCAAATTGATGATCATCGCCTGTCCGAAGCAAGCGGTATAGCCGTTTCCCGTATTGATGAGCAATTACTTTGGTTAAACAATGACAGTGGGAATGCCAATACTATTTATGCCGTAACAACGGAAGGTGAACTTCGGACCTCTATTACTTTAGCGGGTGTTGAGAATCGCGATTGGGAAGATTTGGCTTCTTTCACATTCAAGGGTAAACCTTATTTGTTAGTTGCAGATGTTGGAGACAATGATGAAGAGTGGACTAGCTACAACATCTATATCATTCCAGAGCCTGATTTGAGCTATAGAGCAAAAACAGACATTGTGATCGAGCCTACCTGGCATATTGAATTTAGTTATCCTGATGGATCGCATGACAGCGAAGCAGTCGCCGTAGATGTTCAACGTGAAAGAATAATGTTGTTGACTAAACGAGACGATGTCCCGAAACTTTTTGAACTTCCGCTAGTTGCAAATGGCAAGATGGTGGCTACGGATCTTGGTGAAATTTATCCGATTCCAGATGCCTCGGGTAAAGGCTTTTCGTTTGTTAGGCTTTTTAATTACGGAAATAGGCCTACTGCAATGGATATATCTGCCGACGGTAAAAACCTTGCTATTTTGACTTATGAAGGCGTATATCTATATCAAAATTCGAGTGAAAACCCTTGGGACGGCATTTTCTCCAAACCTCCTATCGAAATTGAGTTACCCAATATGAAACAAGCTGAGGCAATAGGGTTCGACCAATCTGGACAATACCTCTACGTTACTAGTGAGAAGGTACCTTCTCCACTTTATAAACTTCGCGTTCCCGCTGCTCTCAGATAGGGTATAGGCACACTCGATTCCTCTTTTCAAAGATAACTTCATTAGCAACTTGGTTGGTAACACGATATTCAAGGTGATTTCATGCCTTATGAAATGCCAGCCATTTACTCTGACCAAACTATTCCATTCTAGCTAAATTGTCATCCGTATGAGTGCCGATAGGGGAGAAAGTGCTTTTTATAAGCGATGATAGTCGGAACGTGAGGGGGGAAGTCTAAAGGTCACAAAAATGAATATTCGCTCACAATAAATCTATATTGGGGGAAATATAAGATTCAAAGTGAACGAATAATATCGGTAGTTAAGTTAGCACATGTTTATTGTGTGCGTTTAATTGTCGTCAAGTAGAGCCTCCGAAAGCGCTAAGTATTCGCGAGACCATGTTGGGTTAACAAACTGACGAGCATTATTGTTTGCACGTTCGATGATTGATGGTTCAAAAGTAGCAAGATCTCTATAGTCATAGTTCACTGTGTGCTGACTGCCGTCATCATCAACTCCGCTACCATCAACTTGATAAGATGCTACACCTGGGCCTATTAGTATTTTATTTACCACTGTTGCGGCCATACATTTCGGAATGTTCTCATTGTTTAAATAGCCTTCTTTGTATGACGTAGCAAAGAACCCAACATCTATATGACCATGGTTAGTATCTTCAACTTTAACAACGCCATTACTTGCCCATGAGTAGTTCCATTCACACGTTCCATCGTTTTCAAATGTCATGTGTGTTTCGAAGAATGTTTCTAGCTTCTCAATTTTATTTTTATAGTCGTCGACACCACCTAACCATTTATCGAGATAAATTAGAGCCGTCCCCATAGCTAATGAATGGTTATAGCCTAGTGGGTTAGAGTACAACCCTGAATCACCGTAATTTGAGTTGCGAATGTTAACGAAGTACCAACTACCCGCTATAGCGCTCTGTTTAGTTTCGCTCCAAGCTGATTCATGTGAGTCTACGATTTCTACACTTCGGCTCATGAATTCGTCCGCGTCGCTGTAATAACTGTATAATTTATCAGTTTTGATAACATCAACAAGTCGCATAATTGGGCTAAGAATCATACCATCAGTAAGTACCAAGGATTCCGTTCTAGAATAGCGTGACCATCCAGGAACAAATTTATTGGTGTTATTCAAATAGTATTTTGGCGCTATTGTATAACTGTTTCTCGTTAAACCTTTTCTTTCCGCTCTTTTCTCATCGGTGTTGCTAAACATAGATTCAGTCAGTTCAACCGCCCAATCAATATATTTAGTGTCGTCGGTCATTTTGTATAAGTTAATATAGGTTCTCAACCAATAGTGTGCTTGCCACGCGTAATCGTTACCACCTAAGTCATCTAGGTTATCATTAACATAAGGTAGCCCATTGTATCGGTCGATAATTGACTGACCAAGTTCCACTGCTGAAGTTGAAGTGAATTCAGGATCAGGTACGCTTAATCCAGTGACGATATCAGAGCTGTTCACATTGTATAGAGTCACGGTTGCGTTATCGTCAGAGATCACTCGAGTAGAGCCATATTCATCGAATGCTATCGTACGACCATTTGTTGTTGTATTGACGTCAACAAATGCGATTGATTGTAAGATTCCTTTTGAAAATGTATTGTCTTTGCGGAATAACCTATCATAGGAAATATTCCTAGGGTTTATTTTGCTGTTTGACGTTGTAGATTCATTGTCACCATCGGAAATGGTAATCGAACCATATTTAATGGTTACTTCTAAGAAGTCAGTATTCGTAATGTTTATACCTGATGCGGTGTATTTTACGTAATCAATGCTTACAGTAACCGTATTCTTTGTAAATGAAATATAATCTCCACCAGATGATGAATTCGATACAAGGTAACCTTCCGTGCTTGTTGTTGGTTCTAACCAAGCGACAACGCGGTGTTCACCAGTTGGTACCCATTTTGTCATTTGCGCATAGATATTAACACCATCAAACTCAATACCATTATTGTCGCCATCATTTGACGTTGAAACAGTATTCGTTGATGTTGAGTTATCTGAGTCGGTTGAGACGCTATCAGTTGTATTGTTATTAGTAGTGTTGTTGCTTGAATCACTTGAAGTTGTGTTACTAGACGTATCACTAGTAGAAACCCCAATAGAGTATTCTGTTTCTAGCCTCTCTAATGCAGCAGTCTGCTGATCGGTTAGAGTATTACTGGTTGATGTTGAAGTCGTTGAACCTTCTAAACTGATATCAACGTTAGAAGTGGAAGTGACAACTGGCTCACCACTAGAATCAAACGTGATGACTCTATAATTCTCGTCGTCATTTAAATCAATAAATGCGATAGCAGTTAAGCTTCCTTTTGAGTAAGTAGAAGCTCGGCGGAATATACGATCAAAACTCGTAGAAGTTGGAGAGATATTACTGTTGTAAACCGTTTTTTCAGTTGTCCCGTCAGACGCACTCATTGACCCGTAATTAACAGAGATTTCAATATATCCAGTTGTAGCGAAATCCATTTTCCCCCAGATTCCAGACCAAGTTGAACTAAGTTTTGTCTGAACTGATTTAGGGTAATAGCTTATGAATTCATCGGTGTTAGAGTCTGAAGCGAGGAACACTCTATCTTGGCTATTGCTTGATACATCGTCGAGCCATGCCATCACTTTGTAGTTACCAGTTGGTACCCAAGGTGTCATTTCGATGTATGAATTGGTACCGTTGAATTGAGTCGTAGAACTCGTTTCTATCGAAACATCATCACTGCTTGCATTGTCTGAAGTTGTTGAGTCAGTATTTGAAGTCGTTGTATCAGTACTATTGCTACTCGAAGTTAGGCTAAGTGAGTAAGAGGCTGATAACTTAGTTAAAGCAGCAGACTGTTCATCAGTGAGATCGTCGCTGTCGGTTTCAATAGCTGAGACCGTCCCTTCAATAGTTACATCAACACTTGACGCAGAAGTCACTACTGGCTCACCACTAGAATCAAATGTTATAGCTCGATAATTGTCGTCGTTATTTAAATCAATAAATGCTATAGCAAGTAAGCTTCCTTCTGAGTAGCTGCTTGCTCGGCGGAATATACGGTCAAAACTCGTTGCGGTTGGTGTGATGTTACTGTTGTATGCTGTTTCTGTGGTTTTACCATCTGATGCTGTTACTGAGCCATAGTTTACAGTGACTTCAATATATCCAGTTTCAGCAAAATCCATAGTTCCCCAAACGCCGGACCATGTTGAATCGAGCTTAGATTGAAAAGAGCTAGGGAAGTAACTTATAAATTCGTTGGTATTAGAGTCTGAAGCAAGATAAACGCTATCTGTCTTATTACTTGAGACGCCATCAATCCATGCCATTACCTTATAGCTACCTGTTGGTACCCAAGGTGTCATTTCGATATAGGAATTTGACCCATTGAATTCGACTAATGACATTTCATCAGTTGACGCTGAATTGTTCGTTGAAGTTGAACCACTCGTAACAGTAGCATCGGATGCATTAACGTTTACGGTGTATGCAGATGAGTTATCTGTTGATGTAACAACAGCTTGACCGTTATCATCAAACGTAATGGTACGGTCATTGGAAGAGTTGTTTAAATCAGAAAACGTAATCGATTCTAATCCGGCTGCCGAATATACGCTATTTCTACGGAATAAATAGTCGAAATCAGCAGATGACGGAGAAATACTAGAGTTATAAATGGTACTTTCATTTACACCATCAGAAGCATAAAGGCTACCTTGTTTAACACGAATCTTTACGTATTTGGTGCTTTCAAAATCGAATTTCCCCCAAATACCAGGGTAATTTGATCCGAATTGGGTTTGCACCGATTTAGGAAAGATAGAAACATATTCTCTATCTTGAGAGCTGGAGGTAATGAACACTCTATTTTGGGAATCGAACGATAGGTCGCTAAATTGTGCAACGATCTCATAACTTCCAGTTGGTTCCCAAGGCGTCATTTCAACGTAGGAGTCGACACCATTAAAATTAACAGAAGAGTCTGCAAGGACAACACTAGATGCTATCGATGCGGTAAATAATGAAAGGTAACAAATACTCTTTAAGCATATGTTTTTAAATATGTTCATACTATCTCCAAGATATGACTTTAGAGATGGCATGACGCACCGCAAATGTTGCGAATTACTAATTTGAAATTAACACTAGGTCAATCAGACTACTAAAACGCTCTTCAATTTTTGAGGTAATCCCGCTATCCTGGTTAACTCACCGTCGGACCGGAGACTTTGCGTCACTGCCTTTCGACAGTTTTGCCATTTTCTACAATTTATATACATGAAAAGCATCACGTTATTAGCAATCATGATACCTACAAAAAATGAAATAGTTTTTACTCTATTTCACTCTCTTATTAACAATAGCATAAATTGTTTTAAGGGCAATAAATGCGATCATATTTTTTCTTAGGCTCATTCGACTGCAATTGTAAAAAAAGTCAAACGTCGAAAGTATATCGACTTAGCCAATATACATCCGTGTACTATTAATAAAAATAACACTTCGTTCTTCGTTTGAGCAATCGACCTGTGTGTGAGTTCTGTTCTTTTTTTGTTTGTTTTATGTAAGAATGTATCTAGTTGTTTTAATATGAAATTTGTGTTTGTTCTGTGTTCTTTTTAAGTTGTTTTTTTGTAAGAATATAATAGATAAACATAAGTAGACAAGCTAACCCAAGTGCAACTCGCATACTACTTAATACACCTTGCCAGCCCCAAAGCTGATAGAGTGGCTCTATTACAAATACACCTAAGCTAGCACCACTATAGTAGAAAAGACTATAAAGAGCTTGGGCACTTCCTTTTGCCTTCTTCACACTTTTGCCCACTAAAGTACTTGCCTGGGCATGACAGAAAAAGAACCCAACTGACGTGAGAATCATTCCGATAATGAGCAGCTGAATCTGTCCTCCAGTCATCAGTAAATTCGCAGCAAACATAACGGCTATTCCTGTTACAACGCCTGAAATTAGAGAATGATTTTTTGTAAATTTCCCTACTAGCGATGAACTTGTGGTGCCTCCTAGCAAGGTTAAGAACATCATACTGCGAAGATCACTTGTCATATGGTAGGGCGCTTCTTCCAATATCATCATGAGATAGTTAGAAAGGTTGACGAAACATCCAAACGTAAGACCAATCATCAGATAAATAAGCAATAATTGAGGTCGAGCTAAATGCTGCCCGAAGGCTTGAACACTAGGCTTTAAATGGAATTTTATTGGGGTGAAATGTTTCTGGTTGGGTAATAACCAAACAATAACCATAAAACATAGTGATGTGATGCCCGCTATTATCCAACCTGCTGACTGCCAGCCACCGAGATGTTCCGCTGTAACTCCCCCAATCAGTCGACTACAAATGCCGCCTAGAGTATTAGAAGCAATGTAAAACCCAACGGCTGATGGAAGCCAACTTTTTCTTAGTTCATCTCCCAATAGAGGAACGGCGACCGCCGGGCAAGCTGCCAGCAATAAGCCTTGAGCAAAACGTAAAATTAAGAACAAGGAGTAGTCATGGACAAAGGGTAAAAGTAATGAAACAAGTATTCCAAGAGCGATACCACCTATTAGGATCCGACAGCGGCCAATAGCATCTGACCAGCTTGCGAAAAAGAGTAAACCGATACCCATTCCTAACAATGGCGCTGACATCGCTAAGTTAGCAGACAATGGTTCAATATTAAATTCTTGCTGGATGACAGGGAGTAACGGTTGTAGCCAATAGATATTTGCGAATGTTACAACTGAAGAAAGGCAGATTGCGGTAATAATGCGGCTATAGTGGGTTAATTTTTTCACTGTTTCGTTTTCGCTACTAGTAAGTTGGTTGAAAAATTCAGTTAGTAATAAATAGATATGCAATAAGAGTAACCAGTTAATGATGATAAATAAAATATGTTGTTTTTATTAATTCCATAAATATAAACTATAGGTATAGTTAGCAATGGAGTGAATGCGATACGTGCCAAATTGGTTAAGAGATTCGATGTTAGATAGGTGAGGGATAGATGGAATTAAGACAGCTAAAACACTTTATTGCAGTCGTTGAAACAGGATCGATCTCAGCGGCAGCAAGGCAACTCAATTTAGCTCAGCCCGCGGTTAGTACCAGCATTAAAAAGCTGGAAGCCGAGCTTAAAGTTGACCTCTTTCATCGTCGTGAACGCGGTGTCAGTATTACGACCGCTGGGACTCAATTTACCGAACATGCTCGGCGAGTTTTGTGTCAAGCAAAGGACGCGAAATTGGCAATGCAAGCTTTAGAGGGATTGGACACTGGAGAAGTCGAAATTTGCGTGCCTAGTGTGCTGGGTTCTTACTATTTCCCTCCGTTATTAATGGCATTTAAGCATCAATACCCCGGATTAAACATCAATGTCACGGATACGGGAACGCGTAATATTCGCGACCTGTTGTTGGCGGGAACCGTTGAACTAGGTGTTGTTGCGGACAAAGATTTAACTCCAGAATTAGCCAGTGGAAAATTGATTCGTGAAGAAATGGTGGTCTGCATGGCCGCCGACCATCCGTTAGCGGAAAAAGAGGTGATTAGCTACCATGATTTTCTTTCGCATGAGTTGGTCTTGTTCCGAAAAGGTTATTATCATCACATATTAATTGAACGGATAAGTAGAGAAGTTAATTTAGCTCCAAAGGTGGCGTTTAGCAGTAATTTATTACCGTTGATTAAGTCAATTATTCGTCAGGGTTATGCGGTTTCGCCAATGTGGAAAGTTGCAATTCAAGCTGATGATAGCATTGTAACTCGTCCTTTTGAGAAATCATTTTCAGTCGATCTCAGTTTAGCATGGCGCCATGATAGCTACCTATCAAGGGCGAATAAGGTATTCCGCGACTTTGTATTAGATCAAGTTAGTGGCTAATAGTTTGATGAGTAGCTGGCGGGTGAAATGGAGTTATATTAGGTATAAGTAAAATAGTTTGTTCCTATCTATTTGAATTTATTATTTTAATTATTTCATATTGCTAAGTTGAAAATTATTGTTAGAAGAATGAGTTATTCACAATTCATTTTCTGAAGCATTTATTACTACAACATTGATGTTATTTAAGCTATAAATAACGCGTTTCATACTGCCCTTATACAGTTTGCTGTACAGGAGGGTATGAGAATACAAAATATACTATTTTTCGAACTTCAGGGCGGGGCGGAACTCCCCACCGGCGGTAAGCTAAGTGCTAAGAACTAAGCAAGCCCGCGAGCGCTTATTCGGTTAAGAATAAGGACAGCAGATCTGGTTAAATTCCAGAGCCGACGGTTATAGTCCGGATGAAAGAAGATCGACCAATACAACTTAGTGATCCATTTCGGTGGATCTACCTGAGTGATCACCTGTGTTACCAAACTTTTTAGGTAAGAAGCTTCTTATTCTGATGAGTCAGTATCAGTGAGTGACGTTCGTTTGGCCATTCAATCATCACCCCTGTGCATCTTTGTAGGAGATTAAAAAGATGACAGGTACATTCTTTATTATGTTAGCTTGCCTAACATGGGCGTTAGACACGCTTATTCGCTACCCTTTATTAGAACAAGGCTATAGCACTTTACAAATCGTTCTTCTTGAACACATAACACTCGCGCTCGTGACTTTGCCTTTGATCTGGCGAAATCGAAGCGTTTTGTTCCATTTGTCGACCAAGTCATATTTCGCCCTATTTTTTATTGGGGGAGTTGGGTCTGCTATTGGTACGCTCGCATTTACCGAAGCCTTTCGATACATAAACCCAACTGTTGTGATTCTATTGCAAAAACTTCAGCCAATAGTGGCTGTTGTTATGGCTTATCTATTTTTAAAAGAGCTGGTAGAGAGACGCTTCATTCAATGGGCAGGTGTTATTTTCTTGGGCAGTTTGGTTATGATTTGGCCGGATATTTCTGGTCTAAGTGCCACTTCACTTCACTATAGCAACGACATTCAATCGATTTTCTTGGGTTACGGTTTTACGTTGCTGGCAGTGTTTGCGTGGGGTTGTGCAACCGTCTGTGGTAAGTATTTAGCAAACAATAAAGTGCCTGCGAATGCGAATCTTTCGGGGCGTTTCCTATCTGGGTTAATGGTACTTTCTGTGTTTGCAGTTTCGATGAACGTAAATGTGAACAGAATTCCAACGAGTGATATTAGTTGGATTGTAGGAATGGCTTTGCTAAGTGGTTTAGTTGGTATGTGGCTATATTATCGTGGCTTAGGACGTATTCGTGCTCAACATGCAACATTGGTTGAAATGACGTTTCCAGTTTTTGCGGCGGTGATAAACTGGGTGGCACTTGATATGTCATTAAACTGGTATCAAATTCTTGGTGCAACGATGCTGATTTTGGGAAATGTTGGTTTACGTTACAAAGAAGTCTCATTGTTCGACAAACATTCAAAACCTAAACAGGTCTCACAATCGTAGTTTTTTAAGGATTTGGATACGAAACTGGCCTAAAACATCCCTTAGGCCAGTTTTTCATTGGTGTGTTTGGACCATGGTTGACTCAGACACAAGAATATTATGACTGCGTACAGCATTGCCCAGCCTAAACAAAAGATAACAACACTGCATAAGGCTAATGACACAGCGGCTAAGAGTTTCGGTTTTCCTTCAAGTAGTCGGTAAGCCGCTAGCATTGCAAGCCAATATACCAGAACAAAAATCCCATTCGCGAGTTTCAGGAAAAATGCTAAATCTAAGTCAGTGACTTCGCCTAATGTCATCGAGATGAATATAGTGATGATTACCGCGAGAGTTGCGTTTACTGGAACGCCTCGTCTTGACACTTTAGCAATGCGACTTTGGCTACGATACTGCCGTGCTTGCGCCCAAATCATTCGTGCAAAACTTTGGACATATAGATTAATACTCGCAAAACACGCGAAAAACCCAACAATACTGATTACTGCAGAAAATCGAGCGCCAAATAGGTGCTCACTTATCCAAGGGATTGAAGCGTTATCAAATTCATTACTGCCGTATGCTCCTAATTTATAGACAACAACAGAGCAGGCATAATAGGTTACTCCCGCGATTAGACATCCTACCAATATCGCGATTGGGAAATCTCGTTGTGGATTTTTAAATTCCTCTCCCATGTGAGCAAAGGCTTCAATACCGACAAAGCACCAAAACATAACCCCAAGTGCAGAAGCGATTGCGGGGAATTGGTTCTGGTCAAAGTCAGGCAATGAGATATCCACACTACCTATATCGGCTTTCCATACTAATGCAATAACTAAGGCAAAGACACTAAGCGCTATTAGTGATTGAAGACGACCACTGGATTTCGTTCCGAGTAGATTAACAATGGTGAGAAGTATTATTGTGATACTTTGAGCTATCCACGGTATGTTCAACGGTTCTGGTAAAAGCTGCGAAGAAAAACCACTGGCGAGTACTACGGCAGCAGGTATGCCAACAGGGATTACACTGACAAATAACCAAGCAACGGCATGCTCTAACCGTTCATTAAATGCGAGACGTACGAAGTGAGATGTTCCTCCTGCACTGGGAAACTGTTTACCTAATTGTGCAAAAGTTAATGCAATAGGGGAAACCGCAATAAAAAGAAATAGCCAAGCCCAGAGTGTGTATTGTCCTGCAATTCCGGTTGCTATAGCAGGAATCATAAAAAGCCCTGTTCCCATTAATGTCGTCGAAAGTTGGGAAATTCCCGACACGAGAGAAATTTCTTTTTTTAGTTCTTGGGCCACAGATTCACCTGAATTATTGATAATTTCTTGGTTGCATATTGTTCGGGCTCTATAATACACGAGACAAAAATAGGGCTGCAGTATTTATTTTAAATATTTAGTCTACTTGGCAAAATACACGACTCACTTCGATGCTTATGCCCCGGGATGTACTAAGGAATGATTCATGACAGTTTCAATATGGTTTTCTCTCTTTGTTGTTTGTTTATTGGGGGCTATGTCTCCAGGGCCTAGTTTGGCAATGGTGTTAAAGCATTCGCTGGCGGGAGGAAAGCTAAATGGTCTTGCAACAGCTTGGGCACACGCATTAGGCATTGGAATTTATGCATGTTTATCATTGTTAGGGCTCTCTATATTACTTCACAAGGTGCACTGGCTATTTTTATCAATCAGTTACGCTGGAGCGGCTTACTTAGCTTACTTAGGGTGGAAGGCGATTCGCTCTAGTGGTGGAGTGGCTGACCAATTAGAGAGCCAGGAAACGGTCCGATTAACGGTGTCTGCTCGAGAAGGGTTTATGATTTCAATTCTAAACCCAAAGATAGCGCTTTTTTTTACCGCATTATTTAGCCAATTTGTTGGAGTAGGGCACGAACTTTTTAGCCAAGTGATACTTGTCATTACCCCAGTTGCAGTGGATGGATTGTGGTATACGATGATTACACTTTTGGTGTCCAATCCTCATGTATTTCAAAAGATGAAGGCAAAATCGAAACTGATTGATCAGTTGTCTGGTTTGGTATTACTAGGGTTGGCGTGTCGTGTAATTGTTACTACGTAGTAGTCATTTAGACACTATTGTGTATTTTTTATAAGAGATTTAGGTTTAAATGACCTTGTTAATAGTATGTAAATAGAATATAACTCTTACTTTTCAGTGTGTTAGATGTTGGCATGAGACGTGCAATGTTTACTTTAAAGAAACGCGTTCTCACGCACAGCATAATAATAACTGGAGCTAAAAAATGTTTTGTATTCAATGTGAACAAACAATGGACACGCCTGTAGCAAAAGGCTGCTCATTCGCGCAAGGTATGTGTGGTAAAACAGCAGAAGTCTCTGATCTACAAGATATATTAGTATATTCCCTACAAGGTGTATCGTTTTGGGCTGAACTCGGTCGTCAGGTAGGTATCATTGATAGTGAGATCGATCAATGGTCTCCAAAAGCCTTCTTTTCAACATTAACTAACGTTAACTTTGATCCGCAACGTGTCACTGAATTCGCACAGCAATCAAATGCATTTCGACGTTCATTAGAACAAAAAGTGAGAGCTGCATTTGCGCTAGAGAATAAAGAACTTCCACCGTTGACAGCTGCGGCTCAATTTGACCTTCCTGAAGATGATTCTCAAATACTTTCACTGGCACCTCAAGCTGCGGTAAACCGCGGTAAAGATTTGGTTGATGAAGATATCATGGGCTTACGCCTGCTTTGTTTATATGGTTTGAAAGGTGCTGCTGCCTATATGGAGCATGCACTTGTATTGGGTCAGACTGATGAAGCAGTATATGGCGAGTACCATCAAATCATGGGTTGGTTGGGAAGTGATCCTACTGATGCAAAACCGTTGTTAGATTGTGCAATGCAAATTGGTTTGATGAATTTCCGTATTATGGAGCTGCTTGATCTAGGAGAAACTGAGAGCTTCGGACATCCAGAGCCGACGACGGTTAATGTTAAAGCTGTTAAGGGAAAATGTATTTTAGTCTCTGGACATGATTTACATGATTTAGAGAAAATCCTTCAGCAAACCGAAGGCAAAGGCATTAATGTTTATACCAATGGTGAAATGCTTCCTGCCCACTCCTATCCAAAACTTAAGCAATATAAGCATCTAGTGGGTAACTATGGTAGTGCGTGGCAGAATCAACAGAAGGAATTTGCTAACTTCCCTGGCCCTATTGTGATGACATCTAACTGCCTATTAAACCCTAACACAGGACAATATGGCGATCGTATGTTCACGCGCAGCATTGTGGGTTGGCCTGGCGTATCTCATATCGAAGGAGATGATTTTTCTGAGGTGATTGCTTCGGCGCTGAGCTTAGAAGGTTTTAAACACGATGAGTTAGAGCAAATGATCACAATTGGATTTGGGCGCAATGCTCTGATGCAAGCTGCTCCTGCCGTGATTGATCAAGTTAAGCAAGGCAACATTAAGCATTTCTTCCTTGTTGGTGGCTGTGATGGTGATAAAGCAGAACGCAGTTATTACACTGAGTTTGCGAATAAGACACCAGAAGATAGCTTAATCTTAACGTTGGCATGCGGTAAATATCGCTTTAATAAAAATAATTATGGCGACATCAATGGCATTCCTCGTCTCCTCGATGTCGGCCAATGTAATGATGCTTACTCTGCCATTCAATTGGCTTTAGCATTGGCAAAAGAATTTGACTGTGGTGTTAACGACTTGCCACTAACACTTGTGCTTTCATGGTTTGAGCAAAAAGCGATCGTTATCTTACTTACTCTATTAGCTCTTGGTGTAAAAGGAATCTATACCGGTCCGACAGCACCGGCATTCCTAACAGAAAATCTAATGGAAATATTAGAGAAAGAATTTGATATGCGCAGTATTTCTACTGTTGACGAAGATCTGAAAACAATCTTAGCCGCGTAAGTTATCACGCAATGCTTGGCCCTGATTATCAGGGCCAATTTTATTTGGGAGAAAAACGATGATGTGGTCACAAAGTGTACCGCTAGAATTCCACTGTAGTGATGTATGGCAGGAAACCCCCGATTCAGTCAGTTTCGAATTACAAACTACAGAAAGCCCAGAACCCATCGATTTTAAACCGGGGCAGTTTGCGAGTTTAGGCTTTGAAATTGATGGGCAGTACCATTATAGGGCTTACTCGATCAGTTCATTGCCTCACTCTGGTTCATTATGTTTTACGGTTAAGCGAGTTGAAAATGGATTAGTTTCTAACCATATTGTCGATACGTTATCGGCAACGGCCGAAGTTAAAGTGCTTGCACCTCAAGGACAATTTAATTCACGCGATTGTCATCATGAGAACAAGGTCGTATTGATCTCTGCTGGATGTGGAATCACTCCAGTGATGTCAATGGCTAAGCAATGGTTACTCGATGGTAACGTGGATATTGAGTTTATTCATATTGCTCGCAATCCTGAAAACACTATTTATTTTGAAGAATTGCAAATGCTGGCGGCAACGCATGATCAATTTAAGCTAAAACTTTTGCTTAAAGAAGAGAATGAACTTGGGTTTGCGGTGGGACGCCTCAGTCGAGAGTGGCTTGAGTCACTATGTCCAGATATTGCTTCTCGTTCAGTTTTCACTTGTGGCCCCGCAACATTTATGAATGATGTAGAGCAGTATTCATCTGAATTAGGCGTTGATATGTCGATGTTCTATCAAGAGAGCTTTAATCAACCAGAGCAAAGCGACGAATCAGGAGAAGCCAGTGGAGAGTCGTTTAGCTTAAATGTGCCCGGTTTTGGCATCGAAGCTGAAATTGAAGCAGGAGCAACATTGGCAGATAAACTCGAAGAGTCTGGCTTGCCTATTATTATCGCTTGTCGTAGTGGAATGTGTGGTTCGTGTAAGTGTAAGGTTGTGTCGGGTGACATTGAACGACGAAGCCGAGAAACACTCAGTGATGAAGATATAGAAAATGGCTATGTTCTTGCATGTTCTACCACTGTTCATTCTGACGTTGAAGTTGAAATTGGATAATAAAAATAACCCGCATACATAAAGCGGGTTATTTCATTTAACTATGCTTTATTGATGGGATAAGATTTCTTCAGTTGGTAACCAATGTACTTTGACATCTGCTTCAATAAACATCTCTTCGCTTACCTTAACTTTATCACCCCAGCGCGACAGAAAGTCGGGCGTTTGTTCTGGGCAATAGACGCTTGATATTCCGGTCTGAATAATTTTGGCTGCGCAGTTTGGGCAAGGGAAATGAGTAACGAAAATATCGCAACCGTCGAGATCGCGCTTAGCAAACAAAATGGCATTTTCTTCAGCATGTAATGTTTTGAGGTACTTCATTTCACGTTCATCTATATCTGCACGGTCTGAAATACCGTGAGGATAGCCATTAAAGCCAACAGAAACGATTCGGTTGTTTTTTGTGATCACCGCTCCAACCTGAGTGGAGGGATCTTTACTCCATGAAGCTACTAGTTCCGCCATTTGATTAAAGCGAAAAGCCCATTTAGAAATCATCGTTTTATTCCTGTTTCACTGTGACACGTTAGGTTTATCTTAACTGCTTTATCTTAATATATAGAGAAATCAGTATATAGGCAAAGTGGCATATTTCGATCAAACGTGACTATGTTATGATAAATGTTATCTAATTGAATCTTAAATCTTTCCTTGAAGCGAAATAGCCCTTGTATGAAAAAAGTCTCCCCTACTCGTAATCTTCATCCAAAGTTGGCGATAGAAGAAGCTCCTGCGGATGTATTTATGAATTTTGACGCTTTTTTATCAAATACCGAAACCAGAGTTCATAGTCACCCATGGGGGCAGGTTCAGTTAATTTCTGGTGGTATCCTTGAAATGGAAGCTGAAGACACCCGTTTTTTAGCACCGCCACATTTGGCAATTTGGGTTCCGTCTGGGGTCCAGCATCGTAGCTATAACCGCAAGCCAATCGAGTATTGTTCGCTAAATATTTCTGATTCAATGACATCGTCCTTTCCCCAGCGGACTAGCCTAATCCAAGTTACTCCAATCGTTGCCTCTATTGTTGAGAATTTTCGTCAACGAAACATCGACGTTCCTAACCGCGAGCAAGATTTGCGTATGGTGCAGGTTATTTTAGACCAATTTGGATCTCAGGAGATCGAGCATCACTTTGTGCCATCTTCAACACATAAATATCTTGCTCCGATTCTTGCGGCGGTGGAAGAGGACCCTGCGGACGATACTAGCCTTAAACAATGGGCCGATGCCGTTCATACAACAGAGCGAACATTAGCACGATATTGCCAAGCGGAATTGGGAATGAGTTTTACTGAGTGGCGATTAAGAGTCCGCTATCTCTATTCGATGGAGTTGTTGCGTAGTGGACGATCAGTTAAAGAAGTTGCGCTGGCGCTAGGCTATCAACAAACCAGCCCATTTATCACCATGTTTAAGCGTTATGCCAAACTTACACCGGAGCAATACAAGAATCGCTATTTATCCCTTATTCTTTAAGAAAGTTAGCCCCGCTTGAATCGCAGTGACTTGCGCCAATACACAGGTTTCATCATCGATATTTTTACTATCCGGATAGACTTCAGTGGTTACTGAGTACAAACATGGCGTAACTCCACCGCATAGTCCAAGAGGTTTCATCGCATACTGAATGATTCCGGGTTGCTGTACTCTTGTACCGATAAGTCGGCCATTTTCGTCTGGCTGTGCGATATGAGTTACGTTGGCTACGGCGTTAATAATGGCTGAATGAAAGTCCAGAACTGGCAGTTCGCTATTGGTGACGACATAGAATCCGTCGGGTATGTCTAAGGAAGAAAACTCACGCCCATCACGAGCTGCTGCCGCTGGCCTAAAAATGGTCGCATCCGTATCTGTGGTTTCGTGCAGGTCGAAATGCGCAACAACATCATTCAAATAAGGCTCGATGTAATGAATAAAATTAGAGGCTTCTTCGCTAGGAGAGTTGAAATAGAAAGAACGATTTGGATCAATGCACTGAGGGTTCCAGCGGTTGACGGTTTCGTAAGCCCATGGGCTGATACATGGAAAGATTAGGAAATTAAACTTGTCACTGAATTGTTGAGCGTGTTGTTGCGCGAATTCAAGTGCTCCTATAACGCCACTCGTTTCGTACCCATGAACCCCGCCAGTGATCAATACGATTGGTTTGGTGTCATCCCATTGTGATGATTTAAGGCAATACAATTGGTATCTATCGGGATCGTAGGTTAATGCTCCATAGCGGGTTACTGAGAAGGTTTCTGCTGTACTCTGAATGAGATCAACGATGTCGTCTTTGTAGCTCCGTTGTATGTTTTTTGCTTGTTCAAGCCACTGACCTTTATCGATGTCATTCCATGTGTGGCCAGCGGAGCCTATAGGATAGCGATACTCAATGCTCATAATTTCATCCTTGTGTAAATTAAGTGCTTGATTGCATATTTGAGTATAAACAAGTTAGTTGAAGTTGCAAATTTTAGATTGTGTTTTATATATGAGACTTGTTGAAATTTATTTGGTGCTAATTATTGGGTTAGAATGTTAAATTACATCGTAATAACAATAATTCAACAAGAGATAAAATTATGGCGGGAGCGAGTTTATTAACTCTATTAGATGATATCGCAACAGTATTGGATGATGTTGCTGTGATGTCAAAAGTGGCTGCAAAGAAAACAGCGGGTGTATTGGGTGATGATCTAGCTCTGAATGCTCAGCAGGTTTCGGGTGTTTCGGCTGAACGTGAAATTCCGGTGGTTTGGGCGGTTGCTAAAGGCTCAATGAAGAACAAATGCATACTCGTCCCAGTCGCTTTATTGTTCAGTGCTTTTATCCCTTGGATTATTATCCCAATGTTGTTAATGGGTGGACTATATCTTTGCTTTGAAGGTGCAGAGAAAGTAGTAGAAAAGTTCTTTCACAAGAAGTCAGCAGAAGATAAAGATGCAGATCCTTTGAAAGGTATGTCAGTTGAAGAGTATGAACGTAAGAAGATAAATGGTGCGATTAGAACCGATTTTATTTTATCTGCGGAAATTATCGTTATCGTTCTGGGAACGGTTCAAGGTGCGGCTCTTATAAGCCAGATACTGGTAGTCTCTTTAATTGCAATTGCAATGACAATTGGGGTTTATGGCTTAGTCGCTGGAATCGTTAAGCTCGATGACTTAGGATTTTATTTAGAACGAAAATCTGGTGGTGAAGGAGTGCTAAATTCTATTGGGCAAGGGATTATTTCGTTTGCTCCCAAGTTAATGAAGACATTAGGGTTTGTTGGCACAATTGCAATGTTTCTCGTCGGTGGTGGGATTGTTGTTCACAATATTGAATGGGTGCATCACATCTTGGTTGCGCTGATTAAGCCAGAATCTATGGGCTCATTTACAATTGTCGCTGAATCACTTCTTACAGGGGTGATTGGTTTTGCTGTAGGGCTTGTGGTGATGGCGCTAATGTCAGTCGTTCATAAAGTCCGGGGCACTGCACATTAACCATGCGATGCTAAGCTGCAATTAGTTTAATCGATAGTGTACGGCTATGTGAGTACCTAAATAGCGCGCCACTAGTTCATGTTAAATAAAAAACGCCAAGCTAATAAAAATAGCTTGGCGTTTTTTATTATTGGAATTTAATTTTCACAGTTGGGTAACTAGTGGATTATATGAATGCTGCTATTCTTTATATTGGTCACACTAGTTTGAACATTATTTCTATATAACTAGTTGTTGCTAAATTTATTCTTCACATTGGTACCCATCTTTATGACATCACGATCTGAGCAGTATTCCGATATTATTGTTTCGAGTTCCAGTAAGTTGCCGAGTTCAATACTTATCGTTGATCGTAGTGGCATTGTATTATACGCCAGCGAGCTAATTGCAACACGATTAGGATATACATCTCAACATCTCCAAAATCAGTCTATTCAATATATTGCGCCGACTTTTTTGATTGATGATTATTTTTCTGAAGCAAAAAGAAAAACACCTTTTCAAACCTTGGAGTTATGTTTTCAAACTTATAGTAAAGACACACTGCCGGTTTACTTGACCATCACTTATGAAAAAAATTCACAAGATGAGTGTATTGTCATTCATGTTACAGATATGTCGAAATTCTCATTAGGTAAAGAAGAATTAAATTGTTGTATTGAATCTCATACTTCCGATCAAAATGAACTTTTACGTTTTCTAATCAACGAAGTACCAAGCCCTCTTGTAGTAAAAGATTATAATGGAAAGTTTGTTCTGACTAATAAAGCCGTGGCTGAATTGTACGGCGCTCCGTCTCCTGAATCCATGATAGGAAAAGATGATGGCGATTATATTCCTGATAAAAAGTTGGCTGAATTGTTTAGGAAAAATGTTCGTCAGATAATGGATGACGGAAAAACGAGAACCGTATTCGAAGATTCTATCGATGTGCATACCGGAAACCTTCGAAATTTTCAGTCGATTAAAAAGCCCTTTGTTCACAACAATAATGAAAAACACATTTTGCTGGTTGCGACCGATGTTACCGAGCTTAGAAATATTCAAACAGATCTCGAAGAACAGAAAAATCTGTTTAGGCAAGTGATCGACGAACTCCCAAGTCCTTTCATCGTAAAAGATTACGATGGTAAGTTTGTTTTAACTAATAAAGCATTAGCGAATTTATATAACGTTGATTCACCAGATTCGATGATAGGTAAAGACGATCGAGATTATTTGCCCCATCTGAAACACGCAGACAACTTTAGACACAATGTGCGTTCCATTATGGACAAGGGCGAAACTCAGATTGTCTATGAAGATTCTTTCGATGTAAAAACGGGGAATCGGCATCATTATATGTCGACCAAAAAGCCGTTTGTAAATCAGAAAGGCGAACAACAGATATTGATTATTGCCAATGACATTACTGAAATGCGCAAAGCTGAACAGATTTTAATGCAATATGAGAAAATCATGTCGGTATCTCAAGACTTTCTATCATATGAAGATAAAAATTATACCTATCAAGCCGTCAACGAAACATATCTAAATGCCTTTAGGTTAAGCCATCACGCGATAATTGGTAAAACGTCTCGAGAACTATTTGGTGATAGTTTTTTCCACAATGTGATAAAACCGAAATTCGATCAAGCGTTGTGTGGCAAGGAAGTGAGCTATGAAACTTGGGTTTCGTTCCCTTCTTTAGGGCGACGCTTTATTAATGTGAGCTATCATCCTTACTACCCGAAAGATAGCGATGAAGTTGAAGGTGTGGTTGTTAAAATCGACGACATTACTGAGCGCTATAGAACCAAAGAACAACTTCGGTATATCGCTGACCATGATATTTTAACTGGTTTACCTAATCGACGAGTTTTTTCTAAATACTTAGCAAAATCGCTGTTGGATGCAGAGAGCAATGATAAATTACTTGCGGTATTTTTCTTAGATTTAGACCGATTCAAGGTGATCAATGACTCTTTAGGGCATGTTATTGGGGATAACGTACTGAAAGATATCGCCAAGCGGTTGCAAAGACACATTCGTAAATCGGATGTTCTTGCTCGTTCGGGTGGCGACGAGTTCTTGTTGCTGTTAAATGACTTTGATGATCCGGAAAATGTAGAGTCGCTTTGTAAATTAATATTAGAAGAGCTCAATCAGCCAGTATTACTTGATGAACATCAGCTGTTTGTGTCTGCAAGCATTGGTGTCAGTATTTACCCTTACGATGCTACCAATGAGAAAGAGCTGATTCAAAGCGCAGATGCGGCAATGTACCAAGCCAAAAGGTTGGGGAGAAATACCTACCAACTATCTAATGAGAACTTACGCTTACAGGTTACAGAGCGATTTAATTTGGAGAAAAACCTGCGCTCTGCGTTAGAGAATAATGAGTTCTGCCTCTTCTATCAGCCCCAGATCGATATGAATAGCCACACAGTTGTCGGTTCTGAAGCTCTAATTCGTTGGATGCACCCTAAGCTTGGTATGATCCCACCTGATAAGTTTATTCCAGTTGCAGAAGAGAGTGGTGTGATTCTTAGCATGGGTCATTGGGTTTTATATGAAGCATGTCGTCAAATGCAAGAGTGGCAATCTCTCTATGGTTTCATGGGTACGATTTCGGTAAATGTGTCTGGCAATCAGCTTCTTCAAGCTAGCTTTACCGATATCGTAAAGGAGTGTTTAGTCACGACAGGGTTGTCACCAAGTTCACTTTCATTAGAAGTAACGGAGAGTTATCTAATGAACGATATGAATAACGTAGCTAAACAACTGCAAGTGTTGCGGAATTTAGGCATTAGTGTTTCGATTGATGACTTTGGTACCAGTTACTCTTCACTACGTTATTTACAAAAACTTCCAATTTCAACGTTGAAAATAGATCGTTCTTTTGTGAATGATGTACCCGAGGACAAAGGAGATTGTGCCATCGTTAAGACCATCATTGATCTCGCGAACAATATGGAGGTTGGGGTTATCGCAGAAGGTGTTGAAAATGAAAAGCAAGAGGCGTTTTTAATTTCTCAAGGATGTTCACTGGCCCAAGGCTATATGTATAGCAAGCCTGTCGACGCAAATACGTTTTGTGATAATTTCTTAAAGGCAGATGATAGATTTATCTAGTGTTAATAGTTATCAAAATTCGAAGTGACGACTTAATTCGCGGTATCGTCAACTTCGAAATATTAACAAGTTGAATTAATGTTTGGAGAGGAAAGTTTGATTACTCACCAAACTCAACGTTAAATCGACGTTTGAAACTTGGTTTTTGCTCGACTCTTTGTCGATGTGCAATCAAAGCAGGGAAATCATCCAACGCAAAACCGCCTTTTTCTGCTCGGGTGTAGCACCAATGTAGATAGGTATCCACAATTGCCCATTCATCACCGTACCAAAATTTCGACGTAGCCAAACGATCGTCTGCCATTTTGAGATAGTTAGTTAGTGCAAGTCGGCCTTTAGCAACGACATCCGTTGTGTCTTCGTTCAAGGTATAATATCCCGGCATGCATACATGTCTAACGGAAGGGTGTACCGAACTAGAAAGCCACATTAGATCAGAATAATAAAGCGAACGCTGGTAAGCATCATCTGTATCAGGAATCACACGAGCGTCGGTGGTAAGAGAATTGAGATAAATTAAGATTGCAGGGTTTTCAGTTAAAAGCTGACCATCTTTTACCAAAGCGGGAACTTTACCAAACGGGTTAATTTTTAGGTATTCTTCCGTTTTATGTGCCCCCGTTGATAGTTCAATCTTACGGTATTCACATTCTAAACCTAATTCTTCGATGGCATTGATAGTCACTCCAGAACAAGCGCCCGGAGAGTAGTATAGGACGAGAGACATTTGTATTTTTCCTTATTCATAAGACCTAGCACTACTTAATAGATGCAGTGCTATTTGGCGAAGTTCAGTATTTACACCTCGGTACTAGTTTCCAGCACCATTAGTATCATCTTTTTTACGGTTTGTTAAAATTTGAGCTGGCACACCGCCGACAACCGCGTATTCAGGTACATCCTTTGTCACAATGGCTCCAGCTGCGACTATGGCTCCTTTCGCTATTGTCACACCAGGAAGAACAACAACATTCCGACCAAGCCAAACATCGTCGCCAATTGTGACAATTTTTTCTTCGCGATATCCTTGTAGTGACATCGGTATATCAATACGTTCAAATTCATGCATACGGCTTAGAATCGTAACATTAGGTGCAATTAAAACGTCATCGCCAATTGTTACTTTTTCTAGATAAAGGTTTTCATTGATACGGCAGCCGCTTCCAAAGCTCACTTTATCTCCCTTCGCAATGTAAACATTGTTGCCAATCATGGCTGGGTTTCCACCCTTTTTCATTATTTTTAAGATATTCTGAAAATACCAAACTCGCCAATTTGAAAAGATAGGCGTAAAACGTGCAGAAGGTAATTTACTTAAAAAGATGTAATAAAAAGCTAGTTTGATCATTTTTAGGCTCACGGATAAACAGGTGAATGTTAATTTGTAACTACAACAACTGAACCTATCAATTGCATAGTACAGACATTTTGTATCGTGGAGAAAGCTAAATAAGGCTTTAATTATATAGCTTAACTAATACAAACATATGGACAAATGTGAATGCTAATATCTTTAATAGTTAAAAATTATAGAGTAACAATGTTAGGGTGGCTACGTTTTTGATAATAAATATCACTTTCTTTTGATAACAAAAAAGGGGTGACGATACTCTGAGATGGTGCGGTGTAAATCACATGAATGAGTTGGAGTTGAAACAGTTATTATGTCTATATGAGTATCCAAAAATAAACTGATCGACTAAGAAGGATCAGTTTATTTTTGGACTAAATAAATCAGTATATTAGAGACACTCTTTTACCGACCACTCAACAGTTTCACCTGCTTTTATTGGTACGACATCATTTGAACCAAATGGCATCACTGCATCAACTGTCCATGCTGACTTTTCTAATATTACTTTGTCACTGTTACGTGGTAATCCGTAGAAATCTGGACCATTGAATGAGGCAAAGGCTTCTAGGTTTTCTAATTTACCTGCTTGTTCAAACACTTCTGCATAGAGCTCTAACGCGGCGTGCGCAGTATATGAGCCAGCACACCCACAGGCATTCTCTTTTAGGCCTTTTGCGTGTGGTGCTGAATCTGTCCCTAGAAAGAACTTCTTGCTACCAGATGTCGCAGCTGCGACTAACGCTTGTTGGTGGGTACTGCGTTTTAGAATAGGTAAGCAATAAAAATGAGGTTTGATTCCACCTACCAGCATATGATTTCGATTGAACATTAAGTGGTGAGCAGTAATCGTCGCTGCAACGTTCTCATTTGCATTTATTACAAAGTCTGCAGCTTCTTTCGTCGTAATATGTTCAATAACGATTTTTAAATTTGGGAAATCATTCACTATCGGAGCCAAGACTGTTTCTAAAAATTGCTTTTCACGATCAAAAATATCGACATCATGTGTTGTGACTTCACCATGAATTAGAAGAAGCATTCCTGCTTTTTCCATCGCTTCAAGTACTGGATAAATATTCTTCGGGTCAGTAACACCTGAGTCGGAGTTCGTTGTCGCTCCAGCAGGGTAGAGTTTTGCCGCTACGATTAACCCCGTTTCTTTTGCTTTCGTGATCTCTTCAACACTGGTGCTATCAGTAAGATAAAGTGACATTAAAGGCGAGAAAGTTGAATTGGTGTTGTGTGCTAAAATACGCTCTCGGTATGCTAATGCTTGTTCGGTATTTGTTGTCGGTGGAACGGTATTGGGCATAATGAGTGCGCGTCCATTGTATCGGCTAATATCACGAACGGTATCAGGTAATACGTC
This sequence comes from Vibrio phycocola, assembly GCF_053850235.1. Taxonomy (NCBI): domain Bacteria; kingdom Pseudomonadati; phylum Pseudomonadota; class Gammaproteobacteria; order Vibrionales; family Vibrionaceae; genus Vibrio; species Vibrio phycocola. The sequence continues at coordinate 159,132 of NZ_JBSQDJ010000006.1, forward strand.
ACCATCTCGCAAGTGTACATGCCAATCGTCAGGACGAGTCATTGTTATTTTAGTCATTTTAAGCTCCACCAATTAATGTAAATAATACCTAGAAAAAGCCCCAATTAGTCACTCCAACCCTAATTGAATCGCCAGCATAATAGAAGATATACAGAAAAATTTCATCCGATAATTCGAGATGAGAACATCAGATTAAACAAATAGTCATACGAAATAATTTCGATTATTATCGAGAGCTAAAACCTGTTAGCTGAGCTAGGAAGTGAAAATGTCCCAACTGGAATTATCTCAAGTTACTGTTTATCCCGTGAAATCCATAGCAGGTGTCTCATTTTCATCTGTATGGGTCGAAAAACAAGGCCTTACGTTTGATCGCAGATTTATGTTAGCGCTCTATAATGGGAGAATGGTGACCGCGAGGCGTTTTCCACAAATGGTTAAAATACGTTCGGCATTTTTGGCCAATGGTATTCGCTTTAGTTATCCCAATAAAAGTGATCTGGTGATCCAATACCATCAATTTGATTTATCAGAAGTAGAAACGTCGGTCTGGAGTGATACTTTTTCTGCATACAGTACGACCAAACAGGCGAGTGAATGGTTTAGCGATATTGTTGGCGAGCCCGTTCAGCTACTTTATAGTGGCGAACAGTCAAATCGAGTACGCGAGAAGTTTGGGCATAATGTTAGTTTTGCTGATGGGTATCCTTTACTTTTGATTGGCGAAGCATCGTTAGAAGAGCTAAATTCTCGTAGCTCGGTAGATCATAAGATGGCTCAATTTCGGCCAAACTTAGTCGTTGCTGGAAGTGAGCCGTTTGCTGAAGATAAATGGAAAAAAATTAGAATAGGTGAGGTTGAGTTTCTTATATCAAAGCCCTGTGAACGTTGTGTGTTGACCACTGTTGACGTAGAAAAAGGTGACTTTAGACCCTCACAAGAGCCGTTGAAAACCTTGGCAACCTTTAGAGCGGACGAGCGAGGAGGTATCTTCTTTGGTCAGAATCTCGTGCCATTAAATGAAGGTTTTATTCATCAAAATGATGTTGTAGAAGTTTTGGAATATCAAGATGGTGATCATTATGAAGACAATACTCATGCTGCAAACCTTTTGGATGCAGATAATGCTTTAGCCACAGATAACGACACTTCTCATAGTACGCTAAATTTGAAATTTAACGGTGTTTCTATCTTAGGAAACAATCAGTTTACATTATTAGAGCAGAGTGAGCGAAACGGTGTTCCAATTGCGAGCAGTTGTCGAGCTGGGTTATGTGGAGCATGTCGAGTTAAAGTAACGAAAGGAGAGGTTGAGCAACAAGATGCGCCTGCATTGGCTCATATCGATACCGAAGCCGGAATGGTACTGGCGTGTTGTTGCGTTCCACTTACTGATGTAGAGATTGAATTCTAGATTTTATCATTTTTACGATTTAACGGTAGCAGAGCACAATTAAAAAAAGCGAATGCATTCGACTGAAGCATATCTGGATTTAGGCCAACAATATGGCTTTTAGTTGCTGATATTGCAGAGTATTACCATCGAACCATTGAGCGGCAATTTGTGACTCTGCTCTACCTGATAGTTCCAATTTACGCGCTTCTCGTATTAATAGAGCAAGTTGCAATTCCGCGTCCAATATTGAATCGTTGTGCTTAACAGAGTTAGGTTTCCATTGAGAAATAGCATTACTCATTGGAGAATCAATTAACAGTGGTTTGAATTGAGTGGCCTCATATTTCAATAATTCTGAAATAGGTGCATAAAGTGGATGGCTACGTTCTATAGATGAAAGACGTAAAAGGCTTTGTAAAGCAAGCTCTGAGAGCTCAACACGTCCAGATTGATTCGGAAAATTTAAAACCGTACGTTGTGATAAATCAACTTGAGTTGACTGAGAGTTAGGCACAAAAGATAGACTGACAAGGCAATCTGCTGGAATCCACCATGCTTGGCCTTCCTCAATAGCATATTCTCGCTTACCTAAGCGCAGTAATACCAAACCCGAATGAACATAAAGTAAACTGTGTTTGAGTGACCGTTTTCTTGGTGTCACTATCAAATGTTTACAATCATGGTATTCAAGGTTTACAGCGTAGTTCATTTTTTTTCTCATTCATCTAATTCTCGGCAAGGGTACCGCTTTAGAGGCTAAAAGGCCAACTTAAGCGTGAGATTAACCTTACTAGAGGTCAGACCATTTACTTTTTTTTCATCGATACCTATCACTTATGTCAACTACGCGTAGAATAGACGAGTTTTTTAACCGACCGTAGTGATTATGAACTCAGACAACGATCCATACTTTGATATTCGCCCTTACAACGACGATGAAATCCCAGCAGCTCTTGATCGTTTAATTAATGATGATGAATTTATTAACGCCATCATTAAGCATCGTTTTTCCAGTAAAAATCACTTAGTACGTGTACTTATGTCTCCTTTCGTTAAGGTTTACCTTAAATATAAATGGGTAAAATTGACGAGTGTGGACGCTATTCAGAAAGAAGTTAAGAGCTATCTAGAACGTTCTCTTGAATCTACGACTGATGGAGTTGCGTATACCGGTTTGGATAAGCTCGATAAGTCGACATCATACTTATTTATTTCGAATCATCGTGATATCGCAATGGATCCAGCACTCGTTAATTATGGGTTATATATTACTGGCCACCAAACAGTACGCATTGCTATCGGCGATAACTTATTACGCAAACCTTGTGTGACTGAGTTAATGAGAATTAATAAGAGCTTTATTGTTAAACGTTCCGCTAAGGCTCCGAGAGAAATGATGAAGGCGCTGGGTACTTTGTCTAGTTACATTAAACATTCTTTGGATTCCAAAAACTCGATCTGGATTGCTCAGAAAGAGGGGCGTGCGAAAGATGGCAATGACTTTACCGATCCAGCGATTTTAAAAATGCTTTTTGTTGAAGGACGTAAACAGAAAGTTCAATTCTCTGACTATATCAAAGAGCTTAAAATTGTACCGGTATCAATTTCATATGAAAACGATCCTTGTGATTTAGCGAAAGCCAATGAGTTATACCAAAAAGCAGCCCATGGCAGTTACAAGAAGAGTGAATTTGAAGATATTGATAGTATCATTCAAGGTCTTGTGGGCAATAAAGGGCGTGTAGAAGTCGCGTTTGGTGACGTTATCGATGGTGATTTCGAGACACCAGAAGCTTTAGCCCAAGAGATCGACCGTCAAATACATGTTAACTACAAACTTTTCCCTATTAATAATCTCGCTGCGAAAAATGAAGATGAAGAGGTTACTGACGCGACACGAGAGTGTCTCGATGAGAAGTTATCCAAACTTCCCGCAGAAGCTCATCCATATCTCCTCGCTTCATACGCCAATCCAGTCGCGAATAAGCTTCACGATATTAGTTAATGTTAGCCTCGCAATTGCGGGGCTTTATTTTGCGACAGCGCCTCCTAACGTTAGGTTGGTAGGCCACTTGGTAATAACGTTACCTCCTAAGTAAATATTGCCTTCTACCGTCATTGTGTCTGGAAATTGCGTAATGGCGGAGCCCCCAATGTAGAGATTTCCCGCGATCTTTATTCTATTCGGTAATTCTGAAAGTGGTGTGCGTATGACACTTAGATCGCCTTTTACCGAGAGGTTTGGTGGCAAACTGTTTAATGGGGTATCGGTGAAATTCAGGTAGCCTCCAATAATAATACCTGCAGGCCAACGTTTGATTTTGGCACCAATAAAATTGCCAAAACCAACGACTTTCGTACCAGGTTGAACCTTCTCCAATAAACAGTTGGTCGCAATAAGGTTGCCGTTGACTTCTAACCCTTGTGGTAACTGCGTCATTTTTGTTCTAGATATATCGAGATCATTCTTAACGACCAATCCATCCGGTAGTGCGGTGAATGCTCGTTGGCGTAAGTCTAAATTGCCGTAGTTATCGAGATAGTTGAGCATATGAAGTTGAGTTAAAGGCTCGCTACTCACTGAAAAAGAGAATGAGTGCAAAACAAGAAATAGGACAAGGAAGAGAGGTCGGTGCATAAACGGGCTTTAGTCATTGGTTTTTTAGAGTATGGGTCAGATCTTACCGACTCGCAAAATTGAGGACTAAAAAGACAAAAAGCGACACGAGGCCGCTTTATTGGATCTTATACTAAGATTAACGCGTAAGTGAACGCGATTTAAGTTCAAAAATGAGCTTTTCAGCACTGACTTCGAATTTAAAACGAGCTTCTAATTGAGTTGACTCGTCTGTGAGCTCACTGCTTTCATACTCTACTGCGGAACATACCGTTTTTGCCAATTCGATGTATTTAGATAACTCCGACTCAAGCAACTCTTTCGAAGACGCCGTAATGGAAACTTCCGCTACCTCATCGCCTTCTTTAATGATAAAGCCAATTTCACCAGATGTTCCGCACGCTTCACAAACATCGCTTTCTACATTGGTATTGTTACTCATAATCTAAATCCCCTTGATAATAATGTTGGTATTGTAGATCTTAACCAACCTCTAGCGCCAGACTAAAAAACAAAATGTTGATCGATATAAGTTTGCTAATCAATGGCGTGGCGCGCTACCTATGTGATTGTCTTCACGAATCCAACATGCATTATGCCATTGAGCTAGCATAATTTAAGCAGAATGATTGCCGTAGCCTCAATGAATCGAGATTATTCATTACACAAGGTAGACCGTGATATTTGCAACACCATCGTTTTATAACTCATGAATGAATTGAATCCCTTCAATTCGGTATGTGGGTGCTGTAGTTCCTATGCGCGTTTGGGAGAGCCTAAAGTATGCCAAAAAGAAGTAAAGAAGACACAGAGCAAACGATTCGAATTATAAAAGAAGCCGTTGTCGAACAGATGCTTGAATTAGGCTATGACAAAATGTCATATACGACATTAAGTGAATACACAGGGATCTCTCGTACCGGAATTAGCCATCATTTTCCGAGAAAAACCGACTTTACCGATGCTATAGATGGAACTCTATTTAAAATATTTGTTGAGCATTTAGTATTCGATGGCGGTATCGAAACGTTTAAACAAAGTTGGACCGAAGCGTTATCCAGCTATCGGTTTGTTGCTATTCTCCGATTATTTATCCACCACATTGTGATTGCGGATGGGTCGTTAAACTTTTCTAAAAAGGGTTTAGATAGCTTGTATGAAATAAGCGTAGAGAAATTAGGCAGTGAAGCGGAACATACTCTTGATTGCTTACTTGGAAAGTCGCTGGTTAAGATGTCCCGTTAGTTGATATTTTAATCATTGAGTAGAGTTAGGGCAAACACCCTAAAAAGTCGCCAATATTGGGCGACTTTTTTGTGTTTTATGTTCGGTGACTTATGTTAAACAACGTTACCTTCGCGCTTATCTAGACGAGTTTTTACTCAGAACGTTTTAGTGGGCAAGAGCTAAACCCGAGCAGTGGATAAATAGGGCATCTGCTGAGTAAGCCCGTTGCTAGTGGAATAATCCCAATTAAGCCCCACAGCCATAAACCGTTTTCATTTGCGAGTACAAACGTCAATGCTAGGAGTACGATTCCCGCGATAATGCGTAAAGTTTTGTCGATGCCGCCTACGTTTTTATTCATAGTAATAGTCCAATCTTTGTTATTGAGATGGATATATTAGAGAAAGGTGATTTTAACGTATGTGACTTTTGTTACATAGGGTTGGCTTTTTATTGACGTGTACCTATACCGTGATCGCTTCTAACGCTTTTTCATCCAAAATCGTAATTCTTTCTCGGCCGAGTTCCACTATTCCTTGCTCAGCAAAGTTTTTTAAAAGTCGGCTAATGATTTCTCGAACACTCCCCAGTTCATCGGCAAGACTTTGGTGAGTTGTTTGGATGTGTCTTCCTTTACGCAGTAACAAGACGGCTAAGCGTTGATCGAGTTTGCGAAACGAAACCTCTTCAATCAAGCGCATCAGATCGACGAGTCGTTCGCCAAAAAGTGAAAAAATGTAGAGGCTAAATTCAGGGTGTTTTTCCATTAATTTAGAAAATAATGCCCGAGGTATCATCACCGCATTTAATTGACCATCCGCGACGCCACGGGCTGGATAAGCGCTATGACCAAGAAGACAACTGCTAGTGATGATACAACTGTCTCCTGGATTCACATCATAGAGATGGAGTTCACGGCCGGTGTCACTTTGACAAACCACGCGAACACAACCAGAAAGTATAAGAGGAAAGGCAGTACATGGGCTATTGAGATCAAAGAGTACGGTTCCCGATGGAACATCGATATAACGACTTTCTTGCTTAAACCTTCGTAGCAAATCATCATCTAAACGAATTAGCGAAGGAAACAGGGTAAACAGTTCTTCTTTAATTTTAGAATCCATACGCAAGCCTTTGACATTGTCACTTAGTCAACAGAGTAGACTAATATTATCCGATAATAAAAAGATAAGTACAAAGCATTGTGTCGTTCTAGTCTTTGAAAGGAAAGTACTCGAATACGTCTTCAATCATCTGTTCTAATGGGGCTGCACCATCATGAATTCTTGCGTATGAGCGTAATCCAGTAATCTGAATTTGGATATGCCTTGCGAGTACCTTCGAGTCTCTATTTTTATCAAGTTCACCAATTTCTTGAGCTTGTATTATGACTTTTTCAAATTCTTGTTCCATCACTTTAAGCGAATCTTTTGCCGCTTGAAGCAATTCTGGTTGTTCATCGGTGAGCTCGGAAACGGTCTTTGCCAACATACACATTCCACTTGGTGGGCAAGTATCAGCATTGATGACCAGTTTATGCATAAATAACTTGAGTCCAGCTAACGGAGATGTACTCGCGTCAAGACACTGAGCTAAACGGTTCACGCCCTGCTCAGTATAAAACTTCAAGCTTTCTTTGAATAATCCTTCTTTACTGCCAAACGTGGCATAAATACTTCCTGGACGCATATCAATCACATCCTGAAGATTACGCATCGAGGTGCCATGAAAGCCCTTTTCCCAATAGAGATCGGTCGCTTTCTCAATGACTTGGGTACGGTCGAACTTCGCACTTTTCCCCATAGAACTTTCTCGCTTATCAATATTTTTTGAACACGTGTTCAATTTTATCTTGAACGATCGTTCAAATCCAGTTATATTCGCTATACACACTAAGACGAAGTCAAAAAATCACTTCGATATTGACAATACAAATGATGAAAGGAACTAAAAAGATGGGTAATTTCAAAATTCATACAATGGACACGGTTCCTGCGGAGAGCAAAGAATTCGCAGAAAACTCATTTAAAGCAAATGGCCGTTTACCTGGGCTTCATGGCGTAATGGCTGAAGCACCGGGTCTACTAGAAGGTTATCAAATACTGCATAAGTTGTTCGTTGAATCGTCATTTGATGTTGATGAGAAGACGGTAATTTGGCAGACCATTAACGTTGAGCATGAGTGTCATTATTGTGTACCTGCGCACACGGGTATTGCACATATGATGGGCGTTGATCCTTCTCTAACGGAAGCTCTGCGCAATAGTGCTCCAATGCCAACAGAAAGACTACAAGTATTGCATGACACAACGTTAGCAATGACACGTGAGCGTGGTTACCTTAGCCAAGAACAGGTTGATCGCTTTTTTGCAGCCGGTTACACCCAGCGTCAGATGCTTGAGCTCGTACTAGGTCAAGCTCAAAAATTGATGAGTAACTACACTAACCACCTTGCAGAAACGCCAGTTGATGCTGTGTTTGAAAAGTTTGCTTGGAAAAAAGCATAAGTTAATCAGTAAAATTTAACACTGAATACTTAATCTATTAATAACGACATTTGGAGTCGCAGAGTATGCCGACTCCTTTTTTTTGTCTGTCGGTTGGATGCATTCCATTCCTCTTTATTCCATTTCTTTCTCACTGTTCTCTCTAATTCGACGGCTTTTTTACAGCGGCTTTGTTTGGTTTGTCGTGCGGTTACAAATTGGCAGACAAAAATTGTAGTTAACCTTACAAACCTCTGTTTCTAGTACTATCTCTTAATTTTACTTTTATTTAAAGTGTTGATTTTTATTGTTTTTTTGGTTTGCTTGCCACTTGGCTTGGATTTCGCAACAGGATAAGAGAATTGTTTTTTCAAATTATCCTATGGAGGGAACCATTATGGCAATTCGTCAATGTGCTATCTACGGTAAAGGCGGAATCGGTAAATCAACGACCACACAAAACTTGGTTGCTGCACTGGCAGAAGCGGGTCAAAAAGTCATGATCATCGGTTGTGACCCTAAAGCGGACTCAACACGTCTTATTCTACATACCAAAATGCAAAACACCATTATGGAAATGGCGGCTGAAGCGGGTACGGTTGAAGACATCGAATTAGAAGATGTATTGCTTACTGGATACGGTGATGTGAAATGTGTTGAATCAGGTGGCCCAGAGCCAGGTGTAGGTTGTGCTGGTCGCGGTGTTATCACAGCGATTAACTTCTTAGAAGAAGAAGGCGCATATGAAGATGACCTAGACTTCGTATTCTACGACGTATTGGGTGATGTTGTATGTGGTGGTTTCGCGATGCCAATTCGTGAAAACAAAGCACAAGAAATCTACATCGTATGTTCTGGCGAAATGATGGCAATGTACGCAGCAAATAACATCTCAAAAGGTATTTGTAAGTACGCGGCAACCGGTAGTGTTCGTCTTGCAGGTCTTATCTGTAACTCTCGTAACACAGACCGTGAAGATGAACTCATCATCGCATTAGCCGAAAAAATCGGTACTCAAATGATTCACTTCGTCCCTCGTGACAATATCGTACAACGCGCTGAAATTCGTCGTATGACGGTTATCGAATATGACCCAACGTGTAATCAAGCGGATGAGTATCGCACACTCGCTAAAAAAATCATCGACAACAAAATGTTCGTTATCCCAGAGCCTTGTACGATGGATGAGTTAGAAGACCTACTCATGGAATTCGGCATCATGGATGTAGAAGACGAAACCATCGTTGGTAAAACGGCAGCTGAAGAAGCACAAGCGTAAGCAAGCGTTTAATTCTTCAAACTATGTTTAAGACAATGAGGGTCAACTTATGTCTATGAATAAAGAACAAGCTCAAGCTTTGATCGACGAGGTGTTGGAAGTCTATCCAGAAACCGCGCGTGAAGATCGAAAAAAACACCTCGCCGTTAATGATACGGCCGCGGAAGGCACATGTATTACATCAAATCGCAAAACGGTTCCGGGAGTTATGACTGTTCGTGGTTGTGCTTACGCGGGTTCTAAAGGGGTAGTGTGGGGGCCAGTGAAAGATATGATTCATATTTCACACGGTCCAGTTGGATGTGGTCAATATTCTCGTGCAGGGCGTCGTAACTACTACTCAGGTACTACAGGTGTTGATTCATTTGCAACCTTCAATATTACGACTGATTTCCAAGAGCGTGACATCGTTTTTGGCGGCGATAAAAAGCTTTCAGCTGCGATTGATGAGTTAGAAGCCTTATTCCCATTATCAAAAGGCATCTCAGTTCAATCTGAGTGTCCTGTTGGTTTGATTGGAGACGATATCGAAGCGGTCGCAAAAGTAAAAGGTGCGGAAATAGATAAAACCATCGTGCCTGTACGATGTGAAGGTTTCCGTGGTGTATCTCAATCATTGGGGCACCATATTGCGAACGACACTATTCGTGACTATGTGCTCGATGCGTCAGCGGAAGAAGATAAAATTGAGTCAACGCCATACGATGTTGCCATTATTGGTGACTACAACATCGGTGGTGATGCCTGGTCCTCTCGTATCATTTTAGAAGATATGGGACTGCGTGTAGTGGCTCAATGGTCTGGCGACGGTACGTTACCTGAAATGAAAAACACCCCCAAAGTGGCGCTGAACTTGGTTCACTGTTACCGCTCGATGAACTATATCGTTCGTTACATGGAAGAAAAAAATGGGATTCCATGGATTGAGTATAACCTCTTTGGGCCAACCAAAATCGAAGAGTCAATGCGTAAGATTGCGGCCTTCTTTGATGAAAAAATCCAAGCTCAGACTGAAGAAGTGATTGCCCGTTATCGTGAGCAGTGGCAAGCCGTTATCGATAAGTATCGTCCACGTCTCGAAGGCAAGTCGGTGATGCTGTATGTCGGTGGTTTACGTCCTCGTCACATTATTGGTGCTTATGAAGATCTCGGCATGGAAATCACAGGTGCCGGTTATGAATTTGCTCACAACGATGATTACGTAAAGACCAAACCTGACGTGAAAGATTCAACCTTGTTATTTGATGATGCGAGTGCGTATGAGCTTGAAGAATTTGTGAAAGCTCTAAAACCTGACCTAGTGGGTTCTGGTGTTAAAGAAAAATACGTATTCCAGAAAATGGGCTTCCCATTCCGTCAAATGCATAGCTGGGATTACTCAGGCCCATACCACGGTGTCGATGGTTTCGCTATCTTTGCTCGTGACATGGACTTGACGATTAACAACCCATGCTGGAGCAAAGTGAAAGCGCCATGGTTGGTAGAAGAATCTGAAGAAGAGCTGGCGAAAACGGCTTAGTGTAAGTTGGAAAGGACTTCCAATTAATGTAACCCGAGCCGGAGTTCACAGATTAGTGACACGGTAGGAGAATACTTATGACTCAGAAAGTTGAAGATATCAAAACTGGTTATACGCTGTTTCAGCAACCAGAATACCAAGAGATGATGGCGAACAAGCGCGCATCTTTTGAAGACAGCGTTGATGCTGAAAAGGTTCGTGAAACTTTTGAATGGACAACAACGAACGAATACAAAGAGATTAACTTTGCACGTAAACACATCACGATAGACCCTGCGAAAGCATGTCAACCATTGGGAGCAGTATTATGTGCTCTCGGCTTTGAGAAAACTTTGCCGTATGTCCACGGATCTCAAGGTTGTGTGGCTTACTTCCGTTCTTATTTTAACCGTCATTTTAAAGAGCCAATTGCGTGTGTCTCTGATTCAATGACAGAAGATTCCGCGGTATTTGGCGGACAAAAGAACATGTTCGAAGGTCTTGAGAACGCTTATGCACTCTACAAGCCAGAGATAATGGCGGTTTCGACCACTTGTATGGCGGAAGTTATCGGCGATGATTTGAATGCGTTTATTAATAATGCCAAACAACAGGGACATATCCCTGACAGTTTGCCAACACCTTTCGCTCACACACCTTCATTTGTCGGGAGTCATGTCACTGGTTGGGATGGAATGTTTGAAGGAATGGCGAAGTACTTTACCGACATGGAAGGCAAAGAGATTGGCAGTAATGGCAAAATAAACCTTGTTCCTGGTTTTGAAACCTATCTGGGTAACTATCGCGTTATTCGTCGCATGATGGACGAAATGGATGTCGATTATTCGTTGCTATGTGATCCTTCAGAAGTGCTGGATACTCCTGCTGACGGTGAATACCGCATGTATGCTGGTGGCACCACGATTGAAGAAATGAAAGACGCGCCGAACGCGAAAACAACCTTCTTTATTCAGCCAAATCAACTTGTAAAGACCAAGAAGTACATTGAAGGTGTTTGGAAACAAGAAGTGCCTAGCACAACGATCCCAATGGGATTGGAGTGGACGGATGATTTCTTAATGAAAGTATCAGAAGTCACAGGTAAGCCTATCTCGGCGTCATTAACCAAAGAACGTGGCCGTTTAGTCGATATGATGACCGACTCTCATACTTGGCTTCACGGAGTGACTATTTCTCTTTACGGTGATCCAGATTACCTACTAGGGATGTGTAAATTCCTGACTGAACTTGGTTGTGAAATCAAACACGTATTGTGTACTAATGGCTCGAAACGTTGGAAAAAACAAATCGAAGCTCAATTGGCCGAAACGCCATATGGTGAAAATGCAGAAGTATTCTTCAAGCAAGACTTATGGCACTTACGCTCACTATTGTTTACCGATAAGCCAGATCTTCTGATTGGTAACTCTTACGGTAAATTCCTTGAGCGCGATACTAAAGCCAAAGGTGCTGAGTTTGAAGTGCCGCTAGTGCGTATTGGTTTCCCGATCTTCGACCGTCACCACCTACATCGTCAATCGACGCTAGGTTATGAAGGTGCGATGTACATTTTAACCACATTGGTTAATGAAGTATTAGCGAAACTGGATCGTGAAAGTAGTGTCCTTGGTGAAACCGACTTTGGTTTTGACTTAGTACGCTAATCCAATTAGCCGACGGTTACTGTCTTCCGTCGGCTTTTGACAGCCTCAAGCAAAAGGAAATGTTATGGCGAATATAATGATTCAGCACAACGAAGCGGGAGATTTTGTTCTTTATTTACCTAAAAAAGATCTTGAAGAGAAGATCACTTTTTTTGAATTCGACAGTGACGATAAATGGGGTGGCGAAGTGCGTATCGCGAATGGCGCAATTTACTATATTGAGCCAATGACAACCAAACCAAAGCTACCAATTACCGTCAGAGCTAAACGATTACAAGCCGCTTAACAGGGAGGAGTGGAGATGAAACAAACGATTTCAGATGCTGCAGCGTTACGTGTTGCGTTGGCATCAAAGCAGTTACCCAGCGTTGATCTACGCTCTTTGCTTGGACTACTGATTCAACACTTGGGTGAGCCATTAACAGAAATAAAGCTCGTCGACTTATCACCTAAGGCTTTTCGCGTCATGGTTGCATCTCTTTGTGAGACGATCAGCCGAAAAGAAGTCTCTAATGCCTTGTCGATTTTATGTAATCCGGAAATTGGTGATGATGTTCCTAAAGTGCCAGCATTCAATTTTATGGACACACCAAACCTCCGAGTCGCGATGACATCGAATCAAGGCAATATGTTAAATGGTCACTATGGCTCATGTATTCGGGTACTTATCTACGATGTTTCTGCCACGCAGTATCAGTTGGTGGATGTGCGTGATATGCCTTCTGATTCGAAAGGCGAAGAGCGTGCGATTGCAATGTTGGATAAAATCCGAGATTGTCAGATGTTATTTACCTTGTCGATTGGTGGGCCTGCAGCCGCTCGGGTAACTCGTGCCAATATTCACCCAATTAAAAAACCTGCAGCCACTTCAGCGGACCTAGTCTTAAGTGAGTTATCTAACGTAATCGCAACGAACCCACCGCCTTGGATTCGACGTTTTTTAGGGGTAAATCCGATGCAGACTGAGTTGGCATTGGAGGAATGTTATGAGTGATATTGAAGCACCATTTGCCATTGAACTGGTCACCCATTCAACGCTAAAAGAGATTACTTCATCACTTGATATGGTAAGTTCGATTGACGACATCACAATCGCGAATTTAAGAAATGATTACCCAAATTTGCGGTTTACGTTTTGTTATGACTCTGAAATGGGGTCGCGTGATGCGTATATCGAATGCAATGGGTATGACATTCACCTTGTCGCTCATAGTACCAATGGATGCAGCGGTCTGACCGAAAGACTAGAGAGTTGTACAGGAGTCGTGATTGCCCTTCATGATGAATGATATGTTACCCCTTTCCCCGACACGATAAGCCAGTATTCCCCACTTGTGGTGAATAACTGGCCAATCGTGGCACTTTGCTCCCTCGCTTTCTAATCGATTTTAATCATTGCCACAATGGTGATTTGTGTGTTGTTCCCCGATTGTCACTTTTATGACAATTTGACCTAACAAAAACGAACAGATTGAATTTAATTAAATTAAAACAATAGGTTAAGTTTGGCGTTCTAATTGCAATATACCTAGAAGATTATTCGTTTTGAATAACAATTGCGAAGGCATGGAGGCGTTATGAAGCAGTCAGAAATAAAATTATTACAAGATGAACCCGCTTGTGAACATAACTCTGGACCTAAAACTGGTTGTGCAAGGCCAACTCCAGGAGCTACCGCGGGAGGGTGTCCTTTCGATGGTGCACAAATAAGTCTTTTACCGATTGCAGATGTTGGTCATCTTGTTCATGGACCGATTGGGTGTGCGGGAAATAGTTGGAACAATCGAGGAACCAAAGCGACAGGAACGAATCTGTTTCGGTTGGGCTTTACTACCGATCTCAACGAGCAAGATGTGATTATGGGGCGTGCAGAAAAACGTTTGCTACACGCTATCAAGCAACTGATTTTAGAACATCAACCTCCGGCTGTTTTTGTTTATATGACCTGTGTTCCTGCACTTGAGGGAAATGACGTTGACGCAATTTGTGAAATGGCCCAAGAGCGTTATGGAATTCCGGTTGTTCACGTGGATGCTGCCGGGTTTTATGGCAATAAGAATCTCGGCAATCGAATCGCAGGCGAAGTGATGGTCAACAAGGTGATTGGTACCGCAGAGCCGCCGCCAAAGCCAATGATGAAACACGATCCCACTCAACAAGTTCACGATATTGTATTGATCGGCGAATACAACATTGCTGGTGAATTCTGGTATGTCTCCCCATTGTTTGAAGAGCTAGGCATGCGGGTGTTGTGTTGTATGTCTGGTGATACGCAATTTCATCAGATTCAAACCATGCACCGAGCACAAGCTGCGATGGTGGTGTGTTCTCGAGCGCAAATTAACGTTGCCAGAAAACTTGAAGAAAGTTGGAACGTTCCATGGTTTGAAGGCAGCTTTTATGGCATCGAAGATACCTCATTTGCATTGCGACAGTTCGCCAAATTGATCGGTGATGAAAAGCTGATTGCTCACACTGAAGAAGTGATTGCTCGTGAGGAACAACGAGTGCGTGACGCTCTGAAACCTTATGCCGACATATTAAAAGGTAAAAAAGCACTCTTGTATACCGGCGGTGTGAAATCCTGGTCTGTGATCAGTGCGTTATCGGAATTGGGGATTGAAACCGTGGCGACAGGAACCACAAAATCAACTCAAGCGGATAAAAACCGAATTATCGACATTATGGGGGAAGATGCATTGATGCTCGATGAAGGAGGCGCAAGAAACCTTCTTGATATTTACGACAAATACGATGCCGATGTGTTGGTCGCGGGCGGCCGGAATATGTACACCGCACTTAAAGCGCCACTTCCTTTCCTTCACATCAATCAAGAACGAGAAATGGCCTACGCTGGATATGAAGGAATGATCACCTTAGCAAAAGAGTTGACGCGAACCATGACCAGTCCGGTATGGAATAAAGCAAGCAGCACTGCTCCGTGGGATAGAACGATTGAGACCGCGGCGTTAGACATAGTGACTTCATCAATGAAAGGATAGGGCGTTTATCATGACTAAAATTACTCGAATTAATTCACCTTTATCCACGCAACCATTAAAAACCAGCCCAGCTACCGGTGCGACAGTCGCAAGTCTAGGATTTCGCCATTCTATACCATTGATGCACGGTGCTCAGGGATGCAGCGCGTTTGCTAAGGTCTATCTCATCTCCCATTTTAGAGAGGCGATACCACTACAAAATACCGCCATCGATCAAATAGCGGCAGTGATGGGCGGAGATGAAAATCTTGAACAAGCATTAGCGTTATTGTGTGATAAGCATTCACCGGATCTTATTGCAGTAATGACGACAGGTTTAACAGAGCTGCAAGGGACTGATATTTCTCGTGTCATTCTAGAGTTCAAGACCGCCAATCCTCAGTACCACGCGACCCGCATTGTCAGTATGAATACGCCGGACTTTACTGGCACGATGCAAACAGGCTTTGCACATGCTGTCGATCGAATTGTTCGTCAGCTCGTTCGCCCACCTTCAGGAATCAAAAGGCAGCGTAAACAGGTCAATGTATTGTGCTCGGTCGGTATGACGGGGGCCGATATCGAAACTATGAAGCGCTATCTCGATGCGTTCGATTTGGATTCGGTCATTGTGCCTGATATTTCTCAGTCTCTCGATGGGCATATGGGCGATCTCGATTTCACACCAGTCAGTATGGGCGGAACCACTGTGGAAGAAGTGGAAATGATGTCCGACAGTGCATTAACCCTTGTCGTGGGGGAGTCGATGCTCCCAACGGGGAAATGGCTCGAGAAGTGCTTCAATATCCCACTTGTCTATTCCAACATGGGGATGGGGATCGAAGTGGTTGATGACCTGATTGTGTGTTTATCCGACCTAAGTGGTGTTGCGGTGCCAGAATGGATCACACGAGCTCGTAAACGCTTGCAAGATGCGATGGTGGATACTCATTTTCTGCTGACGAATGCAAAGGTTAACCTTGGCTTAGAACCCGACCTTGCTTGTGGTTATGCTCAGATTTTAACCGATATGGGAACAAGGATAGGGCGAATTGTGACCACGCTCGACACCGCGAAATTGGCAGAAATAGACGCTCAAGACATTATTATCGGTGACCTCTCTATGTTGCTACCCAAAGGAGAATCGGTGTCGGCGGTGATCAGTAATACTCACGCCGCTCAAATATGTGAGCCTAAAGTGCCTGTTGTCAGAGCGGGTTACCCATGCCATGACCAATACGGCAATATGGATGTGCGTCAATTTGGTTATGAAGGAACGCGCGAACGAATATTTGCTTTAGCCAACCAACTGCTGAGAAATCACAAAGAAGAAGTGACGCCTCATGTGAGTGCTTACCGTTTCTCTTCTGATCAAGTTACGAAGAAGGAGAGCGCATAATATGTTTAAGAGCGAGCGCAAATTGCATGTGGAACCCACTCCAGATGACAGTCTGTTCCGTATAAAAGTGGGTTTTACGACCTTAGATCGCCACCGTGTAGACCAACATTTTGGTAGCGCGAAATGCGTATTGATTTATGGCTTAAATGAGACCGAATGGCATCTGTTAGAAGCCATCGAATACAGCAACTCCAACTCTCAAACGCACGATAAACTGCCGATTCGAATTGGAGATTTATCTGCTTGCTCTGCGGTGTATTGCAATGCCTGTGGACCGTCAGCAATTCGCCAATTGCTTGATAAAGGTATTCACCCGGTAAAAGTGACTGAAGGAAGCAATATTCACGACTTAATGCGTGATTTACAACTTGAGCTTATAGAAGGGCCAACTGGATGGTTATCTCGTGCAATAAAAACGACAGTTGATGAACGACAAAAGGCTGTCGACAAGGCTCAGCGTTTGTCTGATTTAATGGATGAAGATTGGTAAATTAAAATAGAAAGGAAGCAATAGTATGGCAAACATAACGGGTAAAACCAAAGGTGGTGCAGATTGGGAACCGCAATTTATTTCAGAAGTGGATCAAGATAACTGTATTGGCTGTGGGCGCTGCTACAAAGTCTGCTCACGTAACGTTTTCAATTTGATCGAGAAAGCAGGTGATGAAGATGAAGACGACGATTACTACGATGAAGACGAAATGATGATGGTGATGACCATCGAAAATGAAGACGACTGTATTGGTTGTATGGCTTGTGCCAAAGTGTGTCCAAAAGATTGTCAGACATTTTCACCTGCGGCAGCATAAAGCAGAGGAAATTTAAAGCAAACAAAGGTGGCTATAATTCGGCCACCTTTATCTAGCAATTTAATCCAGCAAGAGCAGTGTATTTTAGTTGTTATCATGATCATCAAACTTATTAGCCTTGATTATTACCGCCAACTCTTCCCCATATAAGCTCCCTTTTTCTGAGTAACGGTCTAATTTGGTCACCAGTACAAATGGATCGTCGGTCGTCATCTTGGTTTGTCGAAATTCAGTAAAGGCATTACCTTGGGCTAAAACTCGATAATAGTCATAGACCGATTGTTTAACAGAGCTGTATTTTTTTACCCAAATCGTTTTATCACCACGTTTTTGTAATGCTGCAATACGAGGTTCATCCTCATCAAAAGACCATACTCCAAAAAAGTTGTTGGCTTCGCGTGAAAAACGAGAAGTTGCCCACGAACTTTCCATGGCAGCTTGCGCTAATGCGATACTTTTTGGGTGCGGTTTTAATGCCATTAGTAGCTCATTGTTGGTCGTCACCTTGTATTGAGATTTTAATTTTTCTATCTTATTGCTGCCTTCCTCAGCGTCTATTTTTTGTTTGATCTCTAGATATTGTTGCATTAAATCGGCGTAGACATGATCCACTGCCGGAACAAGCAGCTCGTTAAATCGTGCTTTTTTCTCTGCGACAGTCATTGTGGGTAATTCAGTTTCTTGTGGGGGTTTCTCGACAGTAAATAAAGTAATCATCGAAGCGGTAACTAATATCAATGCAATGACAACGATTATTTTCGTTTGCTTAGTAAGCGGCAAGTTTCTTTCCTTCTGATGCTGTAAAAATAATTAATGATAATGTTAATACATCATTACCAGTACAGTCAGACAGGTCAAGCATTAACAATACCAATGTACTTCAAAATATTCACCTTCGAGTTATTACGGAAAAATAATGAATCAAGATTAAATTAGCGAACTGACCATATAGCACGTTATTTAATTTGTCAGATCTTGTACAACATGTTGTCCTCACTACAACCAACAATTTTTGTTCGCTTTATAACAAAGGCGACACAGAACTGAATTAATTGTCTGTTTTCTTGTTTGGAATGGTATCCCGTAAAATTTCTAATGGAATAATATCAGTGACTTACATCACATTTTTGTTGTGGTGCGACAATTGCAGCCATTTTGTTAAAAGCTCAAATAAACTGGGTTTATCGTTTTGACCCATGGTTAGCAATGGACGTGTTGGCGCGATAAGTAAGGAGAACTTATGTGGGATTATTCTGAAAAAGTAAAAGAGCATTTCTTTAATCCAAAGAATGCAAAGCTGTTAGCAGACGCATCCGCGAGAGGCGATGTAGGTTCGATTAGTTGTGGTGATGCACTAAGCCTTACTTTGGACATTGATCCAGTGACGGAAGTGATAAAAGATGCTGGATTTCAAACCTTTGGTTGCGGTAGTGCAATCGCCTCTTCGTCCGCTTTGACTGAGATGATTATCGGAAAAACGGTTGATCAAGCTCTTGCGGTTACTAACCAAGATATTGCCGCATTTTTGGATGGATTACCCCCAGAAAAGATGCACTGCTCTGTTATGGGAATGGAAGCATTACATGCGGCAATTGCAGATTTTCGTGGCGAAGTGATTGAAGACGATCACGAAGAGGGAGAATTGATTTGTAAGTGCTTTGCTATCGATGATCTGATGATTAAGCGAACGGTTAAAGCGAATAAGCTTACAAGTTTAGATGAGGTGATCAATTACACCAAAGCGGGTGGTGCCTGCTCAGCTTGCCATGAAAAAATCGAATATGTCCTCGAAGATACGCTGAAAGAGATGGCGATTGATGCTTGCCATAGTCAGGCCGTCAATCCAGAGCCTGTTGTTAACACTATTGAGCTTGTTTCCGAAGAAAAATCGGCCGAGTTAAAAGATAAGATCGAACTGATAGAAACCGTTATTTCTGAAGCGAGGCCAAGCATTGTCGCAGACGGCGGCGATATTAAGTTAGTTGATGTTGAAGATGACATGGTGTTTGTTTCGCTAACGGGTAACTGTACCGGGTGTGGCTTATCAGGACTTACATTGGCGAATGTTGAATACAAAATATCCAAAGCATTGGGAGAGTCGATCACGGTCTTCCCCGTACAAGATACCTCAGTAGTACCGCAAAAAGAGGAGGCTTACAATGCTTAAACATATCAATCCAAATGATAAATTTGTCTATCTCGACAATAACGCGACAACCCGTATCGATCCTCGTGTTCTAGAAATCATGATTCCGTATCTTGACCAATATTATGGTAATCCGTCCTCAATTCATAAATTAGGGGCACGAGTCGGTCAGGCTGTGGAAATTGCACGCGAGCAAGTTCAAAAGCTGATTGGCGCTAAGTACGCGACAGAGGTGATATTTACCTCATGCGCAACAGAAGCAACTTCTACAGCAATTTTGTCGGCGGTAGAAGCGCATCCCGATAAAAAAGAGATCATTACCAGCGCGGTTGAGCATCCCGCCACATTAGAGTTGTGCCAGCACCTTAAACGCAAAGGCTATACGATTCATATTATTGATGTGGATAACAAAGGTAATTTCAATTTAGAAGCGTACGCGAAAGCGCTAAATGAGAATGTCGCGATAGTGTCGGTTATGTGGGCAAACAACGAAACCGGCACGATATTCCCAGTTGAAGCAATCACCACCATGGCTAAAGCAGTGGGAGCACAAGTCCATATTGATGCGGTGCAAATGGTGGGTAAGCGTATGATCAATGTTGATGAAACAGAGATAGATATGCTCTCAAT
The DNA here is from genome assembly GCF_053850235.1 of Vibrio phycocola. Lineage (NCBI taxonomy): Bacteria > Pseudomonadati > Pseudomonadota > Gammaproteobacteria > Vibrionales > Vibrionaceae > Vibrio > Vibrio phycocola. The sequence continues at coordinate 179,264 of NZ_JBSQDJ010000006.1, forward strand.
TTCTGGGCACAAATTTCATGCTCCCAAGGGAATTGGCGCTTTGTATCTGCGTCGTGGCACACGTTTTCGTCCACTATTGCGTGGTGGTCATCAAGAACGTGGCCGTCGAGCTGGAACTGAAAATGCCGCTTCGATCATTGCATTGGGTAAAGCAGCAGAATTAGCCTTAGATGCGGTAGAGCAAAATACTCATCGGATTCAATTGATGCGTGACCGTTTAGAGCAAGGCATTCTTGCGCGAGTTCCAAGCTGTTTTGTCACAGGTAATCCAGCTAAACGAGTGCCAAATACTACGAATATAGCCATCGAATATGTGGAAGGTGAAGCGCTGTTGCTGATGATGAATCATGTGGGAATCGCCGCTTCATCTGGCTCGGCATGTACATCGGGTTCTCTTGAGCCATCACATGTGATGCGCGCGATGAATATTCCGTTTACTGCGGCTCATGGTACTTTGCGCTTCTCTTTTTCTCGTTTCAATACCGACGAAGATGTTGACCATGTGCTCGAACATTTACCGGGAATCGTCGCTCGTTTAAGAGAGATGTCGCCTTATTGGAATAACGAAACCAATCAAGGGTCGGTAGAGGCATTTGATCCCACTTACGCTTAGGAGTATGCACTATGTCCTATAGCTCGTCATTGCCTTCTGGGGCATTAGCAAGCGGCGTGGTGTTTAACGACACCACACTTCGAGATGGAGAACAAAGCCCAGGTGTTGCCTTTACCAAGGAAGAAAAAGTGCACATCGCGCAGATGCTTGAATCAGCCGGTGTTACTGAACTAGAAGTGGGCATTCCTGCCATGGGCGCGTCTGAGCAGAGAACGATTAAAGCGATTTGCCAATCCTTATCGAGCGCAACAACCATGGCATGGTGTCGGATGACCGAAGCTGATGTGCATAGCGCCACTGACCTTGGTCTTGATTGGGTTGATCTATCTATCCCCGTTTCTGCACAGCAGCGTCGTAGCAAACTTAACCTCCCTCTTCGAGATTTACTTCAACATTCGGATCAAGTGATTAAGCAAGCGCGAGATAGAGGGCTAAAAGTGTGCGTGGGAATGGAAGATGCTTCACGAGCTGATCATGAGACCTTGGTTCGAGTTGCCGAGATGGCACAACATGCAAGAGCGGAACGTATTCGATATGCCGACACACTCGGTATCCTTGACCCTTTTGCTACCTACGCTCACATTTCAGAATTACGAAGTGAAACGGATATTGCGATTGAAATGCACGCGCACAACGACCTTGGTTTGGCAACGGCCAATACCCTTGCAGCGATTCGTGCCGGAGCAACGTCTATCAATACCACGATTAACGGGCTTGGAGAGCGAGCAGGGAATGCACCGTTAGAAGAGGTCGCGGTGGCAATATCAGTGTTAACCCAATCAACCTGCGGCATTGAGTTAACTCAACTGCCTGATTTATGTCATTACGTTTATCTTGCGTCAGGAAGACATTTCTCACCGCAAAAAGCGATTGTTGGAGATTCGGTTTTTACCCATGAATCGGGGATACACGTCGATGGCTTGCTGAAAGACATAAACAATTATCAAGGGTTTTCTCCGAGCATCGTTGGGCGAGAGCACCAATTTGTACTAGGAAAACACTCTGGTGTACACGCTATTGATACCGTGTATCGAGACCTAGGAATTACCCTGTCTCCACGTCAATGCGAGCAGCTTAAAGATCCTTTGAGACAATGGTCTGAAACGCAAAAATGCATACCCAATATGGATGATTTAATTGGCTTAGCAAGTGCTGTTGTTTCTAAGCTCTAGGAAAAGAAATTGGGAAAGAAAATCGAGAAAACCATGAGCTAGAGTGTGAAGTCGAAGGAGTAAAGAATGAATGATATAGCGACAGCAACATTTGAAGACGATATTGAAGAGCTTGAATCGGCGGAAGATTTCCTTCATTTCTTCGACGTCGAATTTGATGCGGAATTGGTGACGCGTAAGCACATTCCACTATTGCGGTTATTTCAACAGATATTGGATAGACACGATGGCACACCAAGCTACAGCGCCTATAAGAAAGCGTTATGTTCCGCTTATAAGCAACTTGAATTAGGGCGAGAGCTAGCGTTCGCAAGCGGTGGTTGTGACGGTTGTACTTCGTGTGATGACTAAGGGAACAAAGGAATCAGAACTATGGATGGATTAGGGATACGCTTTGAAGCAGGTGAAGAGGTTAGAGTTGTTCGCAATATTCGAAATGATGGCAGTTTTAAACATGTCCCAAAGGGAGAATTATTGATTGAAGCTGGAGAGGCCGGAATTGTTCGCACTTATGGTTACTTTCTTCAAGACCAAATCATTTTTCAAGTCTATGTCCCTCGACTAAATGAAGTGGTTGGTGTTCGTGATACTGAGTTGATTAAGTCTGATTTGGAGTGGATACCTTGCTTATTCCGTTCTATGGATATAGCACAGTTAACGGTTTCCCTGTCGATGAACAAAGAAGTTATCGCAAAGAAAGGCGACACTGTCGAAGTTTATCGAGTTCATCGTGATCTTGCAGATGGCGCGCTTGAGTATGAAGTTTCAGTCGACGACAACCTATTTCGCATAGACTCTCGATATTTGATCGTGCCCTTCAATGATAAACATGTTGCTCCGCAATTGGCCGCGTCGGCTTAAGAGATGGATATTGGTTCGATATCTTGGTTTTTAGTTACGCGGTCACATAAAAACAAATATTAAAAGGATTTGCTAATGGATGAGCAAAAACGCAGTTATCTAACCATCAAAGTTGCCACGGAAATGTTTGAGCTTAACCCTCAACATTTAACCAGTCAGCAGCTAGGCGAGGTGGAAGAGCGGGTGGAACGTGTTAATGATTTACAACAGAGAATTCTTAATGCACCGGAAGCGGCCGAGATCGACATATCATCTGAAGAACTACAGGGTATTTACCAGCTGAGTGTTGAGCGTTTTCCATCGAAAGAAGAATTTTTTGCTTCACTACAAGCGCAAAGCTTGAGTGAGAAAGGGTTAAAATTAGCGCTTTCTGATGAACTTAAATGTGAGAAAGTAATGGAATTGGTCTCACAACAGATCCCGCCGCTTGATCCCGCGAACGCATTGGCGTATTTTGAGAAAAATCGCCTAGAGTTCTCTCGCGCAAAAACGTGGGAAATGAGCCAGATTCTAATCACAATTAATGATGACTACGCAGAAAACACACGCGCTACGGCGATGGCAAGGATTCACTCTATTGCCGAGCAAGTGACGTCGCGTAATTTCGCTCAACTTGCATTAGAGCATTCAGAATGCCCCAGTGCGCTAGAAAATGGCAACTTAGGCTGGTGTGAAGAAGGCAAGCTCTTTCCTGAAATCACTAACGCACTTTACGCGCTGCAACCTGGTCAGATTAGCCAGCCTATCGAGACCGAGATAGGCTTTCATATTGTGCAGTTCCATGATCAAAAAGAGCCTCGTGTTGCGACGTTCGAAGAAGCGTTGCCTTTTTTGCAGGAAAAACATGCCGCGAGAGCACGCCACTTTTTGCAGAAACAATGGATCGCTCAATTAATAAAACAGCCTTAGGTAATGCAATGAATAAATTCGCCTTGATGAGTCTTATAGCGCTTTGGAGTACTCCGTTTGTCGTGTCTGCTGAAGAGGCTACGGTGGCTGTCGCTAATAACTTTTCTGGGCCAATGAAAAAGCTAATCAATGACTTTTCTGCTCAATCTGATCACGTTATTCAAATCAGTACAGGAGCAACGGGTCAACTCTATGCTCAAATAATTAATGGCGCACCCTTCGATCTTTTTTTCTCTGCCGATACCGCTAGGCCAGAAAAGCTGGTTGCAGAAGGGTTAGCCAGTGATAAATTTACCTATGCAAAAGGCACTTTGGTGTTGTGGTCTGAAACGGCTGGAATTGATGTCAAAAAGCAGTTAACCGATCTCGACTTTGAATACTTTTCTATGGCAAACCCCAAACTTGCGCCTTATGGTTTAGCGGCGCAACAAGCGTTAGAAAAATTAGCCCTTTATGATAAAATGCGCGCTAAAGTGGTATTGGGAAAAGGCTTGAATCCGACGTATCAATACATTGTCACTGGAAACGCCCAACTTGGCTTAGTCGCGAAGTCTCAGGTTTTCTCTAACAATGCGTTTAAAGCGGGTTCGTACTGGGAAGTTCCTAGCGACGACTATCAGGAAATTAAGCAAGATGCGGTTACGTTAACAATGGGCAAAGACAACCCTGCAGCTCAAGCGTTTCTTGCGTATTTAAAGACCGAACAAGCCCAAAGCATCATCACCAGTTATGGGTATCAATAAACCTCAATAGAGAGATCAAATGGCGGTAGACTGGTTAGTTATTGCAACAACGTTAAAGCTGGCCTTCGTCGTCACGATTTGGTTGCTTATTTTGGGTATCCCAGCAGCATGGTGGCTGTCGGTTACCAAGTATCGTTATAAAGGCGTTGTCGAAGCGATCTTCTCGTTACCATTAGTGTTGCCACCGACTGTACTGGGTTTCTATCTTCTGCTATTACTTGGGCCTCACGGTTGGGTGGGGCAGGGGCTAGCGAAACTGGGTATCTCTCAATTGCCTTTTTCTTTTGCGGGCATCGCCATCGCCTGTATTATTCATTCGTTCCCATTTGTTATTCAGCCATTAAAAAATGCGTTTGAAGCGATTGGCAAACGCCCAATGGAAGTTGCTGCAACACTTCGCTCATCTCCGTTTGATACCTTTGTTCACGTTACCTTACCGCTAGCATGGCCGGGTGTGTTTTCTGCGGCTATTATGGGGTTCTGCCATACCTTGGGTGAGTTCGGAGTCGTCTTGATGATTGGTGGCAATATCCCGGGAAAAACTCGCGTCATGTCGGTAGAAATATATAACTATGTTGAAGCGTTAGAATTCGGCAAAGCTCATGTGCTTGCTGGAGGCTTAGTCGCTTTTTCATTTGCTTCTTTATTGTTGATGTATTGGATAAATACTCGACGTCGTTACCAGATGGCCTAATAACCCTGAGGCTTATGCATTGCACGATTTACACGCAGAATTTGCTATAGATTACCCAAGCTTTCGTCTTGATGTCAGTTTAACGCTACCGGCTCAAGGTATTACCGTGCTGTTTGGTCATTCGGGCTCGGGTAAGACGACCTGCTTGCGCGCGATGGCAGGGCTCGAGCATTTAAGTTCGGGTTATTTTTCCGTTGGCAATGAAGTGTGGCAGGATTCCAAACAAGGTGTATTTGTTCCTACTTACCAACGTGATTTAGGTTATGTGTTTCAAGAGGCTGGTTTGTTTCCACATTTGAGTGTGAAACAGAACTTAGAGTTTGGTTGGAAGCGTACTCCGAAAGAAAAACGTAAGATCTCGGTGATAGAGATATGTCAGCTTTTGGGCATTGATCACTTGTTAGAACGTTCGACCGAACAGCTCTCTGGTGGTGAACGTCAGCGCATTGCGATAGCACGAGCACTACTGACTTGTCCCAAACTGTTGTTAATGGACGAACCGCTCTCTGCATTGGATGTTGGTCTCAAATCGGAAATTCTCCCTTACTTAGAAAAGCTGCAACAAACATTTGAAATTCCCATTGTGTACGTAACCCATTCAGTCCAAGAAATGGCGCGACTTGCCGACCATATTGTGCTGTTTAATCGTGGTCAGATTGTGGCTTCAGAAAACGCACAAACCGTGATGTCTAAGCCTGAGTATCTACCGATATTTCGTGATGAAATTGGAAGTATTTTTGATACCACTGTCACCGAGCATCAAGATCCTCAAATCACAAAGTTGGATGTTGGTGGTGTGGTCATTTGGGCGCCTGGGACTGTAGGGGAAGTGGGCGACCGTTATCGTTGTCGAATTCTCGCCTCCGATGTGGCGCTATCTCTCAAAGAACCATCGTTAACCACAATGCTAAACCAACTCCCCGTCACTATTTCATCCATTGAGGGTATGAACAATGCCTCTGGTCAGGCATTGGTGGTACTTAAGTTATCCAATAGTCAAAAACTACTGGCTAAAGTCACTTTGCGGTCAATTGCGGTATTAGGTTTAGAAGAAGGCCTTACTGTATGGGCGCAGATTAAGTCTGTTGCGTTATCCTAATCCTCGTCTTTTATAAGTTTTCACTAGAAACTTTTAACGATACTACATTAAGTTCATATTGTTCCGTTGGTTAGCAGGGGTTCATTAGATATACTGAATGGATGAATTCGTGCTGGCACGATATTAAAATGTTAGGGCTCAGAGGGAATCTGAAATGTATGAAGCATTTTCACTAGGTAAAATAGTGAGTAAAGTTGACTTGGTTCTTCCGAGAAAAGTGACTCTTACAAAGAGAGAGCCTGAACGAGTGATGCACTATATGACCTCGTTCAATATGAATACTCCGACTCGATATAGAACTGTTCGTGTTGAAGAGTCTAGAAGTTCAAAGCTTATTGGTATTTTGTTTGCTCATCCAAACTCTCCATTAGCAAAATCTGAGATTGTTGATCATTTAAATCAATTTCATTACCGCTCCGGAGAGGCCGTAGATTTCTTTTGTGTCGGTTATGGAGCATATTGGCCTGAAAACTACCAGCCTGATACCCGTAAAGCTACATCAATTGATGGTACCGAATGGCTCTTTAGTGATGCTGCTTTTTCTCAAGTAATTGATGAAGTTGAAGAATTAACAAAGTGGCAATACAGTGGGGAAACAGAGCTACTTTTACTGTCTGCAATCAAGGATGATACTGGAGAGGCCAAATTAGATTTTGGTTCTGCAATAGTGTGTAACTTAGAAGCAATGAGTAAGGATCAGGCTTTTACTTCTGTTCGAGCTTTCTTTGAGGGAATTTTTCGCTTTGCAAAAAAGAATAGCTGCTCTAACCCGGCATGGGGCTTAAGTGATGCGGCTGGTCTTGATATAGCGGGTTCATCTATTAAGCAAGCAGTTCTATCATTGCTCCCTAGTAACCTCAAAGACTCATATAAAAAAGCAGAGCATTATGTTATTCGCAATATCGCATAATGCTCTAACAAGCCGCTCAACCGGATTAGGCTTCGCCACGCGCGGTTAGCTTGGCGTTGAGGTTGTAGAATAACTCGTTTTTTATTAATTCATTAGAAATTGTATTCTTTAACGTGTTGTTTTATTTGACCATTAAATTTTAAAATTGCTGTGTTTTCTCGAAAATGGAGAAATTCTACAGACTCGTTAGTTGTTTCTTAGCATAATCATTCGAAGGAGAGATAGTTGATCATTAACAAAAACTGGAACTTGCAGTGTGCTTTTGAAGCAATTAATAGTGCTTATTATCCCGGCGGTTTGCAGAGTGGTCCACAACGAAATCGACAGATTGAAACGTGGGGGCAATTAGTAGGAAAAACAAAGGCAATTACTGAGTTGGACTCATTGATTGGAGAATACGGCTCCACCAATAAATTGTCGAAAGCTGTTCGGATGAGCCCAAGTACGATTAAGCAACTAAGAGTTTTTTTTGAATCGTTACCAGATGAGCTAGAGGTTGTTGGTGAGACCTGTGGTTATGACTTTATTGAGGGTCAAGAGTGTTCTATCGAAGAAGATCTGACTCATGAGTTTAAAGAAATTAAGGGGCGTAATCCTGCAAAGTCTATTCAAAACCTCGTAGACGAATATGTCATCGCTTTCCTAAATAGCTCGGGTGGCAGTATTTTTTGGGGTATATGCGACGATGCTGTTGTCAAAAGCCTTAAATTAACCTCAAGCCAAAAAGATGATATTAACAAAGTAATAAACGCAAAAATTAATACGATTGAACCATCAATTGATCCTACCAAAATCAAAGTTGCTTTCCATTCAGTGGCTGAGGTTGATGCTGGTTATGTTCTAGAAGTGAATGTTCCTAAGTCTAACTCGGTCGGACTATTTTTTAACTCATCAGGCCAAACGTGGGTAAGGGTAAATGGGTGTAAGCAAAAGCTACAAGGCATAGCTCTTCAAGATTACATTGTTGATCGTGTACAAAAAAACAACTAACAAAGGCATAGCTCTTCAAGATTACATTGTTGATCGTGTACAAAAAAACAACTAACAAAGGCATCAAGGTGACGCTTTACACTCGGCGGCTTTGGTATGAAGTTCAGTGGTCTTGGTGAGTTGGTCGTCGCGCACCTTATGCCCGGCGTTGGTATGACTCCTCGCGTCAAGTAGAACACAAAATCAGGCTATTGCTCAAAATCGCTAGTTGAACCATTATTTGTACATTAAATTGTACTATTGGGAGTTCAGCATGAGCCGCATCAATTTTGATCAAGATATTCAGCCTTTGTCTGAATTTCGCGCTGGCGTGACGTCATTTATTAAACAGATTAACGAAACTCGTAGACCACTAGTAATCACACAGCGTGGTAAAGGTGTTGCGTTTGTCCTTGATGTTACGGAATATGAAGCAATGCAAGAGAAAATCGAGTTACTGGAAGAAATGCTTACAGCTGAAGCACAGTTAGCTTCAGGCTTAGGTGTTTCCAATGAAGACGCTCGTGCTCAAGTGTTGGAGCGTATTAAGAAATGAAAGTAGTCTGGTCACCACTAGCATGGCTCTAGCGTTCAGCTAAACCACGATTGATTGGAGATCCGCAGTCTGAGTGGGGAGTCATTATGTCTATGGGTAAGGAGGCCAAATGGAACTTATTGAGTTAGAAAACACAGATGAGTTGTATAAACAGGCTCTGGATTTGAGGTATGAATTGTTCTTCCGTGAACCAGATCTTCCCCGAGAAATATTGTTTGATGCACTCGAAGAAAATAGTTTTCATATTGCAATGATAGATAGTGGTGCTTTATGCGCTTATGGCCGATTAAGCGAAGAAGATTCGCGTTTATTTAAGATTTCTCAGATGGTAGTCCAACCAAGTATGCAAGGACAGGGCTTGGGTACTAAAGTACTTACGAAGCTAACGTATATGGCGTTAGAAAAGGGGGCTGAAGAGATATATTTAAATGCTAGGCTGCATGCCGTATCAATGTATGAAAAATTAGGTTTTACGACTTCAGGTGAGTCTTATATAGCAAAGAGCACGGGAGTACCGCATATAAAGATGGTCAGGTGTGTTTGAATTACCCATAACAATAAATTTAAGAAGATTTGCAACACTTGGTACTTTTGGTTTGAATCAGCTTTAGTGTTGACGGCACAATGGTTTAGGTGGTTGCGTTGCTCACACCTTAACGCGGCGGTTGGTTTGCTAAAGGCTACTGGTTAACTAGCCTAAGCTTGCTCTCACATCAGCAATTGTGATGAATAGTTTGTTTTCAGCGTCTTCAAATGCTTGAAAACCATAGTGTTCATAAAAATGTTTAGCACCATCTTTGGCATCAACGATAACAACTGGAAATGCAACGCTATCACTAGCAGCTAACAGCTTTCTGAGTGCGTCGATAAGCAGCCACTCACCAAAGCGTATCCCTTTATATCGCTCATCGACAGCAAGACGAGCAATCAGACCACCAGAGGTGGATGATTGGTGCTTTTTCTGTAACTTCTCGGGCAATGCCTTTAAGTCAATTGGCGTCATTGTTAGCGTGTAAAAGCCGATGATATGTGAGTTGTCGTTATCATCTTCCAAAACAAACGTTCTGGTGTTGTCTTTCTTTGCTTGCTGACTCGCCGTTACTTTTAAGTAATTATTGAGAGCCTCGGTGCCACAGTTGAATCGGTTTCTATTGTGTTTAGCTTTATCTAGAAGCACCGTATTCATCATTGAGTTTTGCTCTCGTATCGACCAGCTGCAGCTTTTAGTTTTGAGTTCTGTGTTGCAGGACGGTCTAAAGCTTCCATCAGCAACATAGCGTCAGCTTGGCTCAGTTTTAAAGCTTGTTCACGTTCGATGACTTGTTTCGCTTTTTCAATTGCAGCGCTTAGAACAAATGAGTTTATGCTAGACATGCCAGCGATCGCGGCAGCTTTAGTCAGTAAATCTTGTGTGTCGACATCAACTCTAGCGGTGATGCGAGGCAAGTTAGTAGCCATTATATTATCTCCTGTTGTGTCAAAATGTCACATAGGTATTATGGTCTTAAAGTGTGCAATATGCAATTAATGTGTCACTTTGGCACGCATGGAACTTTTTCTATGCGTAGGTTTCAGTGATTAAGGTGGTTGCGGGACCCTCTGCTAATAATTGAAATGAGTTATCACGTATTTTTAAATAACTATTTCTTTGTGCTTGACTCCATGTTAGTTGGGGTAATGGAATAAAAAAGGCCCGCATGTGCGAGCCCCTTGAAGGTAGATAACTTGGGATTAGTTATTTTCCAGATAAGACTTAGTTGAAATGTCTGTCCATGCGCGGACTTTATCTAGGTAGTTATCCTGAGAATCAATGATTTTCTTCGCTAGCGGATCTTGTTCTGCATACTCTTTAAGTAGTGCTTGTGTTTCCGCGCGCATCTTATTCAGAACCTCTTCTGGGAAGTCACGAACTTTGATATCAGGGTTTTCGGCTAGCATTTTATCCCACGCTACTGCATTTTCATTGATAGCTTGGGTGTACATATTAAATGCTGAAGCTTTAAATGCCGTTTCTAGGATTAATTGCAGATCTTGAGGAAGCGAGTCCCACTTTTTCTTATTCACTAGGAACTGAGTTTCAGATCCCGGCTCGTGCCATGCTGTGTAGTAGAATGGGGCGATGTTTTGAAAGCCCATACGCAGGTCAAAAGCAGGGCCAACCCACTCTAGCGCATCGATGGTGTTACGCTCTAGAGAGGTGTAAAGTTCACCCGGTGGAATATTAACAGGCTTGGCCCCAACGCGAGCAAAAACCTCACCAGCAAAGCCCGGAATACGCATCTTCAGGCCTTGAAGATCGTCAATCGAGTTAATCTCTTTTCTAAACCAACCACCCATTTGGATGTCTGAGTTACCACCCGGGAACGAAAGCAGGTTAAATGGTTCGTACACTTCTTGCATTAGCTCCATCCCGCCACCGTGGTAGAACCAAGCATACTGTTCTGTGGTCATTAGACCAAAGGGCATCGAAGAAAAATAAAGCGTGTTTGGAACCTTTCCTTTCCAGTAGTAAGAGCTAGAATGCCCAAGATCATATTGACCAGAGCGCACCAAATCAAACACACCAAGTGGTGCTTTATGTTTATTAGCCGAGTCAATTCGAATTTGAAGGCGGCCGTTTGACATGCCTTCAGCCAAGCGTTTCATCTCTTTAGTTGAATCACCAAGAATTGGAGTGTTAGGGCCCCATGTTTCAGCAAGTGTTAGACGATAGACTTTGTCAGCGGCTTGGGCAGTAAAAGCAAACGCTGAAAGCGCTGCGATCGCTGTCGCTTTTACTAGAAGTTTCATCGGTTTATCCATTCTTGTTCGCTCTCCGTATGAACGTTAATTATTATTTACACCTAGGGTCTTTTCCGTAGGGTCTTCGTATCGGGCATGGCAGTCAAGTCGTATATATTGAGCGGCTTTTACTAAAGCTATGCAGAATATCTAATTTAACTAGAGATACATATTTGCAGCATTGTAAAGATGTATTTACACAGAGTAAAGTGACGAATTTAAGTAAAAAGTTGAAATATAATTTTTAGTTGGCTAATCACGGATTTGTCACAGATTATCGTTCAAAAAGGCCATCTTATATCCGTTCTTACTCAATACTCATCTCATGAAGCTTGGTAAGCTAACGCATGGTTTAATATGACATGCAGTGACCTATATGGCCGTATACTTATGGTTCGCTTTTATGGTGAATTTAAGTTGGGTATCACTGCTCAATCATTGATATATAAACCGGGGGGATAGGTTCATGCCAGAGGCATTTAAACATATATTTAATACTAGTTTAGTCGAGCACCTTGCTAGCCAATTAAAACAGGTGTACCAAGGGTTTGATGACGCTGCCTTTGTCGCTGCGGTGAATTGCAAGCTGGAAACTCTGGAATTAAAACAGCGCAGTGACCTTATTTGTCATCAATTGCATCACTTCTTGCCTTCAGATTTTGCACACACTGGTCAATTGTTACATGCGGTATTGGGGGAGCGGATTGATTCTGAAGCGCCAGATGCCACTCGTACAAACCCCAGCAGGAAAACGGGGGTTAATGGATGGGCTGTAATGCCGTTAGCCGATTATGTCGCTCAACATGGTATGGCTCATTTTGATTTATCTATGGATCTATTAAGGGAGATGACCAAACGCTCAAGTTCCGAATTTGCGATTAGACCTTTTTTGGATCAAAACACAGAACAAACGATGAAGATTCTCCATCGATGGGCAGAAGATAAAGACGAACATGTGCGCCGCTTAGCCAGTGAAGGCTCTAGGCCTCGTTTACCTTGGGGAATGCGGCTTAAGAAATTTGTAACCGATCCTAGCCCCTTACTGCCATTATTGGATAAGCTCAAAGATGATTCGAGCGAATACGTTCGGCGATCCGTAGCCAACAATTTAAACGATATTAGTAAAGATCACCCAGACCTTGTAGCGAGTGTGGCTCTTGACTGGATGATTAATGCCAGTGAGGCGCGAATAAAATTGGTGCGCCATGCTTGCCGTAGTTTAATAAAAGTAGGACATGCAGAGACCTTACAAGCTCTGGGGTATGGTAATGCGGAGCTTGGTGATTGTACTCTAACGCTTTCAGCGCCAACGCTAGATTTTGGAGGCTCGCTTCAGCTTAGTGTGACGATTCCCTCTAAAGCTAAACATTCGCAGGAGTTAATGATTGATTATATTGTGTATCATCAAAAAGCGAACGGGACTGTCTCTCCAAAAGTGTTTAAATGGCGTAGCGTTCACCTGGCTTCAGGAAAAACGTTAACTGTTCATAAAAAGCACACCATAAAACCAATAACCACGCGAACCTATTACCCAGGAGTTCACAAAATTGAAGTACAGGTAAACGGGACGATTGTGGCTGAGAATGCGTTTGAGCTATTCATGCCATAACACGCTTAACCATTCTATTTTTCCCGCAATTCAAGGTGCATTGATAACCTGAGTATTCGCTCTAGGATTGTTTTGTTACAATGCGCCCAATAATGAATTTTGATTTAGGACTAAGAAGTATGAGAACAAACCTGATTTCAATGACGGTAGGGATGTGGATTACGTCTATTTTGCTCTACGCGAACCAAGAGCTGGGTCATACTGGGACGTGGATCTTTATTGGATTGTGCGCTGCGATGACCGCTGGATTGATCTGGGATTACGTGCGGACGTCAAAGAAGAAAAAGAGCGAAAACGCAGAATAAAAAATAGCCCCAATGTTTATTCTTATTAATGAATGAATAAACATTGGGGCTTTTTTGTGTCAATAAATCGTTACAGGCTCAATTCCGCTGAGATAATATCGATGTGTTTGTCTGATTTAAGTGGGATTGAATCACTGGTGCTGTGCGTTGCACAAACTGGAACCACGTACAACTTATCGTTATTTTGGCTTGTTTTGACGAGAATTCCATGATGAGCGTGACCATTACAGCCTCTAACCGAACATGCATTAAACTCACTACGTTTAAAGTACTTCCAGTAGCTAAGCCAATTCTTTTTCGCGTTTTCGTTCAATTCATTATTCGAAACGTTATCAAAAACGATGGCGTTATCGGTCATTGGGTTGCTATACGAAGAAGTATCTAAATACATGTTGTCACCTTAAATTTCAAAAACGAGCGCCAGCTCACATGATGAAAAATTTACTCCTTTTTTGTGGAAAAAAACAACAAATTCTACTAGTGAACATTCAAAACTGAATAAAATTTGATCTAACGCAGATTGTTAGTAATTTTATTACGTTTGTTTTAGTTGGAGTTAAATTTAAGACTTATTTCTCATGGCATTTAATGGCTTTTGGAAATATTTAGTAACAGTATATATTTTATGTTTAAGCATTGTTGTGCGGGTGTTAACTGGCAATGTCAACCGCCACATCGGTGATAAAACACTCACTATAGCTGGAGCATGTATCGCAACTTGGAGAGCGGCACACATAGTCGCCACCGTTCTCACACAGCTGCTTATACAAGAACCGTTTCCAGCGCATATTTTGATTATTAAGTTGATATAGCGATGGGAAATAGCATTTAAACAACTGACCTAACCTTGCGCGCTCTGGTAGCCCTAAATCGTGCCATAAATGTGACCCACTCATGCAAGCGGCTGTAATCACTTGGGCCATTGTTTCGGCGTCGTTAGCCAGATCTTGTGTCGATGCATTGATGTGTTGATAAAGTAACTCATACACCTGTTGGCATTCATCTAGGCGCATTTCCATTAACTCCCCACGGGTTCGACGTGCAGGGAGTGCATGAATGCGGCTGATATCCTTGATGTCCAACCTTGCTAGGATTTGATGATAATCGGCTTCCTCGAGGCCAATAAATGGAGGAAGCGCGGTGTGACCTGCAAGATACTGACTGATAATTGGTCGCCAAAACAAGTGAAGTGCATTTGTTGGTATCATCGGCAACTCTCAATATGAAGACCGGTTAGGCTACCGATTGGGTTTACTGGGATACTGTTCTCGTTGATTATTGCCCCTTCTATTGGGCAAATACTGGCGCATTGAGGGTCGTCAAACTTATCTTCACACCCAGTACAGCGTTTGGCATGAATTCGGAACTGATTTGAATCGTCGGCATCAGCATAGACAGCTTGGCTTGGGCAAACGAGTTTGCATGCATGGCAACCAACGCATTTATCCGTTATGGCATACTTCATGGAGAGCCTCCTTGTGCTGTGTTGATGAATCAAACTCGGTAATATGGAGCGCAACCTGCTTCAATGCATCAGCAGTGTATTCCATAGCAAAGTCCACGTTAGGCGTTACTCCGAGCTTTTCGAGTTGACGCCATGGAGCGATTCCCATTCGTGCAGAAAGAACCAACTGACAATCTGCTACCGTATTGATGATTTGCTCTTTCTCATCTTCATTCTCTAGGCATTCAGATTGACCGTTGCAGTAGGCGGCGACATTGCGCTCTTCGATGAAATTAAATTGTTGGCTGGTATAAGAATATCGATAAACTTCAAATACTTTCGCATGACCAAAATGGGTTTTGATTATTTCACTGCCATCGCTGGCAACCGCGACTTGATAGCCATCATTTACCGTATTGGTGTCAGATTCGGTTGAGCCACACGAGCGTTGTTCATCGGCAGTACTCGAACAGCCGCCAAGTGTTCCGACTGCATCGGCTCGACACTGCTGGCAGTGGGTCATCTGCGGCATATGGTCACCAGAAGCCGCTCGAGCATGTTGAATCTCTTCTTCACTGGGGCCTCGTTGGCCCGTTAAACCAAAATAGGTGCCGTGAGCCGGATCAGAAATTAACGGCATGATATTGTGCAGTAAAGCGCCACGTTGTTTTACAGTCGCTGACACGGCTTCAATATGGTGATCATTCACTCCTGGAATAAGTACGGTATTAACTTTCACCATCATTCCCGCTTTCGCAGCAGCTTCCAATCCCTTCATCTGTTGAGAAATAAGTGTTTTGGATGCTTCAATGCCACGCAGTCGCTTATAATTGAAATAGATCCACGGATAAATCTTCGCCCCAACCTCTGGGTCGATACAGTTGATGGTAATTGTCAGATGATCGACACCAAGTTGCGCCAGTCGGTCGACATGAGGTTCCAGCATCAATCCATTGGTCGATATACAGAGTTGAACGGATGGATCGGCTGCTTTGATTTTTTCCATGGTTTCAAATGTTGCTTGAGGGTTTGCCAATGCATCTCCAGGGCCTGCAATTCCCATCACGGTGAGATTGGGAGCCCGCTTCTTAATGGCTTGATACTGCTTTAGCGCCTGAGGTGGATCGACCAAACGCGATACAACTCCGGGGCGGGACTCATTGCTGCAGTCGTATTTACGGTTGCAGTAGTTACATTGAATATTGCATGCTGGCGCGACGGGTAAGTGCATTCTTGCATATTGATGGGCGTCTTTTGAATAACAAGGATGTGCCGCGATTTTGTCTTGCACCTCCCTTGAAAATAGGTGACTGATGTTGGTTTCAGACTCGTTAGAGTGAGGTGGCGCTGTATTTTGATGACTTTCCATGTCTACCTCTTCCATAAATAACTTTCGTAATTGTGGTGCCTTATGGTTAAGTGATGCAAACAATGTACCTTTAATAAGTTATTGATTTTATTTGATTGTTATCTGGTGTCGAGCTGTGGTTTACAACAATTGTCACAAACCCGACATCAGGAGGAATCAAAAATTGTTAGATTTGTTTCATGTCGATATCCATAATTTGAATCCGGTAGGCGATTTGACGAGGAGTCATGTTAAGCAATCGAGCGGCTTTGGCTTTCACCCATCCAGATCGCTCTAAGGCATCGATAACCATTTCTCTTTCGTCGCTAAAGTGTTTTTCTTTGCCGATGTTATTGATGCCCGTTGAATTATAATTTGGCATTGTTGGGTGAGATGGCATTTCGACAGCTTGCATTGCCATTGCTGGCATTGAGGTTGGCGCCGATTCGACGTGACTAAAGGTGATGAGCTCTGGCGCGATCACTCCAGATTCACTTAACACCGACGCACGTTCGAGTGTATTTTCGAGCTCACGAACATTGCCCGGCCAACTGTAGGACATCATCGATCGAATTGCACTTTCAGAAAGCGACAGCTTACGTTGCTGAACTTTGGCGATCTTCTGAATCATAAATTCCGCGATTTCCGGGATATCTTGAATCCGTTCACGCAGTGGAGGCAGGTTCATCGGCATGACATTTAAGCGGTAGTAAAGATCTTCGCGAAAATTACCCTTTGCGACTTCTTCCTCGAGATTTCGGTTGGTCGCCGCCACAATTCGCACATTGACTGAAATGGTTCCGCTTCCGCCAACTCGTTCAAATTCCTTCTCTTGTAATACGCGTAACAGCTTCGCTTGAAAAGCCGGACTAGTTTCGCCAATTTCATCTAAGAAAATAGTGCCATTATCGGCGAGTTCAAAACGTCCTTTTCGTTGTTTGATCGCACCAGTAAATGCGCCTTTTTCATGCCCAAATAGCTCAGATTCAAGCAGGTTATCTGGCAGTGCAGCACAGTTAAGTTTTACGAACGGGTTGGCGGCACGAGGAGAGTTATAGTGAATCGCATTGGCGACTAACTCTTTCCCAGTCCCTGATTCTCCGCGTACTAAAACTGTGGAATCCCACCTAGAAACCAGACGAATTTGTTCGAAGATCTGCCGCATCGGTTTGGTGTGACCAACTAAGTTTTTAAAGCTGTAATTATTACGAACTTTGCGTCTGAGCCCATCACGTTCATCAACCAGTTTTTTCTGCTCTTTTTCGACGTTATAAGCAAGCTGAACATTTTTCGCTACAAGATTGGCGATCATATCCATAAACTTGGTTAACATCGTAATGCAATCGTCACTTAGATTGGGCGGCTGAGCAGATAATGCCCCAATGACTTTATGGGTTCCATCCTTTAAAGGAACGCAGATATAAGGTTTGTCGTAGTCATATAATGCGAGCTTATCCGCAAAGCGCAGGTCACTTCCTAGATTACGAATCACAACAGAACTGCCTTGGCGAAGCACTTCACCAACAATCCCTTCGCCGATTTTGTAATGAACCTGTTTCTGTTCAACGGCAGTGTTGGGTTTTGGAGTGTGGACAGACTTGATTAATAGAATGTCTCTACTGTTATCTAAGATCGTTAGCATGCCGCATTGCAACTGACATTCATCGTGAAGCACCTTGAGAATTTGATCGGAGCTTTCACAATAATCGAGGCTAGAATTAAGGACACTGCTTATCCGATACATCGCCGCGAGCAGTTGCCGTTCAAGGTCGTGCATTGAAAATTCAATAGGCATCATAAGCTCACCAGTTACTGTTTGGGAAAGTTAAGCAAATTTTTGCGCCACCAAGTCGTTCGCTCTCTTCAATTGCAATGGTTGCAGAGTGCTCATTGAGAACTTGTTGTACGATGGACAACCCAATACCGCGGCAGCCAGATTGATGTTTAGGCTTTGAGCTATAAAAGGGTTGGAATATCTTCAATCGGATGGCTTCATCGATACCGATACCACTGTCTTCAACGATAATGTTGATCTCAGAATCCCGTTCAATTGATGATATGGTGATAATCCGCTCGCTCGCCTTTGACGATTGAATGGAATCAATGGCATTGTCGATAAGTTGCTTCAGTGCTAAAACCAAGCGATGCGGCATACCGTTGATAACAGAGAGTCGATTAGAAAGTAGGAGGTCGAGCTTGGTCGATGAAAAGAGCAGATCATCCGTGGTGATAGAGGTGACGTCTCGAATAATCTGATTGAGATTGACAGGCTGGAAGGCCTCGCCATTTCGTTCTGGTATCGCTTGCTTAATTTCATCCATAGCACTGACCGCATTGCCCATGGCTTCATCCATAGCGATCAAACCGGGGCATGAATTATTGGTTTGCTTGAGGATGTTCACGGCGGACTCAATCATATTGAATGGGCCTTGCAGTTGGTGCAGCGTCGCCATCAGCGCTTCTTGCATCGCGTGAACGTACTTGTTGTCGCGCGTTAATAACTTCATCGCATTAATTCTTCGTTCTTCGACTAGCATTTTTTCGCGAGTGCGGTCAGTGATTGCAATCACCGTATAGAAGCCATCATTAGGCTTAAAGTAGGTCTCGGCTGTGGTGTCGGAAACCGGAATTTTCACCAAGATATAGTCGAGCCAACGTTCGCGAACCGGGCCATGGTTATCGATGTGGATTCCTTTGTATTTCTGGACCTTATTCCCCATAAACTCGTGGATAGATCTAAACTTAGATTCCATTTGGATATTTTTTAACAGAAGGTCAACCGGCGCTTCATTGATGCTTTGCTGGAGCTTTGCAAAGCGATCGTTATTAAAGAGAACGTTATTGTGTTCGTCAGCTAATGCGATGGCGATGGGGGCTGCGTTAAGCACCGCTTGAAACATCGTAAATTGGTTTTCTTGATGCGTTTGGACTTTGTGTTGTTCAGTGATGTCTTTTTGTATGGCGTAGTAACAGTGTTCACCTTCATTGTTGGTGAAGCGAGAAATCGATATATCGGCAATATAAGGTGTTCCCGATTTCTTCTTGTTGACCAATTGCCCTTGCCAATGTTGACCTGAACTAATGGTCTCCCAAAGAGCTTGGTAAACGTTCCGCGGGGTGGCTTTATACGATAATATTGAAGAGTGACAGCCAATGATCTCTTCGCCGCTGTACTCGGTGATGTCAGAGAACATCTGGTTCACAAAGAGTATCTGTCCGGTGCCGTCGGTAATACTAATTGCGACTGGCGCATTAAGTACAATCTGTTCAAATGCACCAGATCCGAAAACTGCGGTATTCTCATTGCTAATGAGTGTGTCTAATTGTGCCATAAATGCCTTCCTAGCCATTTTACTTCCTGTAATGCACCACTATGCATTTCTTATTCCAATACCCATGTAATTACCCCGTAAGCCCTTGTCATACAAAGTTTGTTTGATTTAGGACAAAACTTGAGCAGTTGCTTAAATTTGTTCGTTTTGTCGCAAAGCTGACAATAGAAATAAAGAGAATAAAAAACTAAAAATGTGTAGCCCTGATAAGGGATTAAGTGGCCAAATTTAGTGCATCGCCCCGTGATGGCACACCTAATGCAGAATGTCCTAAAAAATCATTTTCAAGGATGAAATGTATGTCTGAAGGGTTATTAATCTTACTCAGTGCTTCGTTTGTAAATAATGTGGTATTGGCAAAGTTTTTGGGCTTATGTCCCTTTATGGGGGTATCGAGCAAAATCGATAGCGCAGTCGGCATGGGGATTGCGACGACGTTTGTTTTAACACTCGCGGCGGTGAGTACATGGATTATCGAGTTTACGATTCTACGACCGCTCGGGCTGGAATTTATGCGGATTATCGCCTTTATATTAATTATTGCCGCGGTAGTTCAATTTACTGAACTCTACGTTCGAAAAGCCTTTCCAGCGTTATACCAGTCATTAGGCGTATTCCTTCCTCTAATTACCACCAATTGTGCCGTTCTCGGCGTTGCGCTATTGGCCGTGCAAGATGACCTGTCATTTTTTAACACCATCATGTTTAGCGTCGGGTCGGCGTTTGGGTTCTTAATTGTCATTACCTTATTTGCAGGGCTGCGCGGTCAATTGTCATTAAGTCGCGTGCCGGAGGCATTTGAAGGAACGCCAATTGCGTTTGTCACGGCAGGAATTCTATCAATGGCCTTTATGGGCTTTTCGGGAATGATCTAATGGAGGAATCGAACATGCTTATTACATCACTTCTTTTTTTCGTACTTATGGGGGCATTTCTCGGTTTGGTTCTCGGTTATGCCGCGATTGTATTTCAAGTGGAAAGTAACCCCCTAGCTGACAAAATCGAAGCGCTATTACCCGGTGGTCAATGTGGTCAATGCGGAGAAGCGGGCTGTCGTGCCGCTGCAGAAAAAATGGTCGAAGGAACGCTGAGTCCTACTTGCTGTCCGCCAGGTGGAAACAGTCTTGCGGTCGCAGTAGCCGACATGTTGGGCGTGTCTGTCGAAATGAATGAAGAGGACAAACAGTTTGTCGCGAGTATAGCCGAAGAGAATTGTTCAGGGTGCGGTCGCTGTTTTAAAGCGTGCCCATTTGATGCGATTGTTGGTGCGCCTAAGCAGATGCACACCGTGATCAAAGATGTTTGTACTGGATGTCAATTGTGTAGCCAGGTCTGCCCACAAAAATGTCTCGATATCGTGGAAATTGAAGCCGATAGCACAACTTGGTTCTGGCCTAAACCCAAACAACCGGTTGCGGTATAGGAGTGATGAAAATGTTAAGTCTTCTAAAGCGGCCATTTAGTGGTGGGATTCACCCTAAGGCGTACAAAGAGCTCAGTAATAACAAAGAGATCGACACCGGATTTTGGCCTCGCAACGTTTATCTGGGGTTACAGCTTCGAAATGGTGCTCGTTTGAAGTCATTGGTTAGTACGGGGGATGTGGTCAAACGAGGACAAAAAATCGCGGTCGGGCGCAGTAATATGGTGGCGCCTGTCCATTCTCCCGTGAATGGAATTGTCACGGCGATAACCGATCATATTACCGCTCACCCTTCCAAACTGAAGTGCGAAACCGTGGTGATTCGTGCCAATCAAGATCAGTCGTGGGGCAGAATAAGCCGAGCAGAAAATATTAATGCATTGGAAGCTGATGAATTAATTGAACGCATTAGTGAGGCTGGAATTGTCGGTTTGGGTGGCGCAGGGTTTCCAACTGCCGCCAAGTTACGTTTTGCCCGCCAAGCTGCGGTTCATACCTTGGTGATAAATGGCGGAGAATGTGAGCCTTATTTGACCTGTGATGATTTGACCATGCAAACCTATGCTTCAGAAGTGATTGCTGGAATCAAGATCATGATGAAAGCATCAGGTGCATCGCTTGCCATTGTTGGGATTGAAGATAATAAACGAGAAGCCTATGAGCAGATGGCACTTGCAGCCAATCAAGATGAATCCATAGAGGTAAAACTCGTCCCCAGTGTTTATCCAATGGGTTCGGAAAAACACATGATTAAAACGGTCACTGGAGTCGAGGTTCCGCCGGGTGGATTGTCGACTCAAATCGGTATCTTGGTGAACAATATTGCAACTGCTCGTGCTGTCTATCATGCGGTACGTTTTCAGCACCCATTAACCACGCGTATCGTCACCGTCTCTGGGCAAGGGATCACAGAAGCGCGCAATGTCGAAGTACCGGTTGGAACACCGGTTAGTGACGTTATTGCATACTGTGGTGGCTTGAGTAATCACACAGAGCGACTTATTTTTGGTGGCCCAATGATGGGGCAGGTGGTGTGCTCTCCACATGTGCCCATTGATAAAACCGTTGGTGGATTACTCGCTTTAACCGAAGACGAAGTCGTATCAGAGATTAAGCATCAAGAGTGTATTCGATGTGGTCAATGTGTTCGTGCTTGCCCAATGGGTTTGATGCCATTTCAAATTGCAGCGCAAACGCGAGTCAATGAATTTAAGAAAGCGGAAGATCTTGGTGTATTAAGTTGCCTGTCGTGTGGTGCGTGCAGTTACGTCTGTCCTTCGCATATCCCATTGGTGCAGTTTTTTATGCACGCGAAAGGTTCTATCAATGCAAATAACCTTAAAGAGAAAAAATCGGCGACCGCAAAAGCATTAACTGAGGCGAGAAAGTTCCGTTTAGACAAGGAAGCCGAAGCTGCGCGTAAAGCTCGTGAGGCTAAAGCTCAGCGCCCAGCTCGAGGTGCAGCTCCTTCTCGACCCGTAAGAAATCAAGCAAATGCAAATGGTGCACCTGCTCGACCAGCACGCCCACAAGCGAATGCCACTGAGTCGACTAGGCCACAACGTCCAACCCGAGTCAGTCCGGTAGCCGTAGAGTCCAGTGCCGCACCAGAGCGTCCTGCTCGCCCTAGTCGCCCTGTACGTCCGAAATTAACTGATGTGAGTTCGACAGCGGATAAACCAGAAAGACCAGCGCGTCCCGTGAGGCCGACTCGTCCCGCGAGAGCAATAGCTAAAGAAGAAAAAGTCACGGAGGTGACCCATGATTAAATACGAATCCTCGATTGGGCCGTTTGCGCACAATGACAATACCAGTGTCAGGATTATGTATACCGTGATTCTAACGCTGTTACCGGCGGCCATTTTTGGCGTATATCAATTCGGTCTCAATAGTTTGATGGTGCTCCTTGTTGGTATGGCGTCTGCGATAGCGGCAGAGTGGGGATGTTTAGCCTTGATGCAGAAACGAGCGTTGGCCTGTATGGATGGTTCAGCGATGTTGACCGGGCTATTGCTGGCGATGAGTTTGCCGCCAACATTACCTCTGTGGATCACGGCGTTTGGCAGTGTGTTTGCGATTGTCGTCGGAAAGCACATTTACGGAGGATTAGGGCAAAACTTGTTTAATCCTGCCATGTTAGCGCGAGTGATGATGATTGTTTGCTTCCCCGTTGAAATGACCTCTTGGGCAAATCCAGCGTCGATCGATTTTGCCAATAATCTGGTGACGGTTCCTGATGCTTGGTTTCAATTTGATGGAGTGACTTCAGCGACTTCGTTAAGTAGCGAGCGAACTCAGCCCATTGATTTACTGAATTTGTTATTGGGCGAGCAGTCGGGAAGTCTGGGTGAGACTTGCTCGCTGTTTATTTTGGCAGGTGGTCTGTTTCTTATCTATCGAGGTTTAATTCACTGGGCCATTCCGGTGAGTTTTCTGCTAGGGCTTGCGATACCGGCCCTCATTTCACACGCGATTGCTCCGGAACTTTACCTTCCAGTGATGACTCATGTACTTAGCGGAGGGGCGATGCTCGGAGCCTTTTACATTGCGACTGATCTCGTTACATCGCCGACCAGCATTAAGGGGCAACTCGTTTATGGCGCTGGATGTGGCTTGCTAATCTGGTTAATTCGCTGCTTTGGTAGCTACCCTGAAGGTGTGGCATTTGCGGTGTTAATTATGAACTCAGCCAGTCCACTTATTGATCACTATTTGCGTCCGAACATCTTCGGTAGTCGTTCAGCGGTGGGGAAATAAACATGTTAGCGAAGATTGAATTAGTTAAAGACAAATTATTCTATCAAACCGGACTGCTGGCAACGACGTGCGGCTTAGCAGCTATTTTGCTGGTGATGACGGAAGTGACCACCAGACCGATTATCGAACTGCGTGTTGCAGAAGATCAGAATGCGCTACTAAATGAAGTTCTTAACGGGATTTCGTTTAGCAATGAAGTGTTTAATCAGGGGCACGATATTGAGTTCGAAGGTGCTGTCTATCAGGTTTTTCCGGTTCGTGATGCAAAAGACGTTCTAATTTCTCATGTAATCAAAGGTGTGCAAGACGGTTATAGCGGCGAAATTGTCTTTTTAGTCGGAGTAAATATGGCCGATGAAATCACCGGAGTTCGCATAATTAGTCATACGGAAACCCCCGGTTTAGGCGACAAAATAGAACTAGCCAAAAGCCCTTGGGTACTGAGTTTCAATCAACATTCAATCGCGAACACCCCATTGTGGGCAGTGAAGAAGGATGGTGGAGAATTTGACCAATTTAGCGGTGCAACGATAACCCCAAGGAGTGTGGTTCGTGGTGTACATCAAGCCATGTTGGCTCTAGCGAAAGACAAGGAGGCAGGGAATGAGTCGTCAATCTCAAGCAAATAAAGGGATCTATTCCGACATCATAAAAAATGGTGTGTGGAACAACAATATCGTTCTCAAACAGTCATTAGCTTTGTGTCCATTGTTGGCGGTCACCAGCAGTGCGACCAATGGACTGGGATTAGGGCTCGCCTCAACCGCGGTCATGGTGCTTTCAAATATCTTGGCATCGTTATCCAAAGACATCATTAGTAAGGCGGTGCGCATTCCCGTTAACGTCATAATTATTGCGACATTGGTGACATTAATCGATGCAATCTTAAATGCGTGGCTTCATCCGCTGCACAAAGTTCTTGGTTTGTTTATCCCATTGATCGTCACTAACTGCGCAATTTTAGGCCGTGTTGAGTCCTTTGCGAGCAAAAACAGTGTCATGCCATCATTGGTTGATGGGCTGTTTATGGGGCTTGGTTTTACGTGGTTTTTGACGTTTTTAGGTGGCCTACGTGAAGTGCTTGGAAGCGGTACACTGTTTTCTAACGCCAGCTTGCTACTTGGTGATTCCTTTTCATTTTTAGAGGTAACCGTAATTCCAAATTATCGTGGGATGTTATTGGTGATATTGCCTCCCGGTGGGTTCTTAATGCTCGGCGCTATTCTTGCGGTTAAGCAGAAATGGGAATTAGCGACCAAGCGCTCGAAGGAGAAAGCAGCAGTATTGGCTGAAGGAGGTAAAGCATGAAAGTAAGTGTTGTCTATGCCATACCGAGTGAACAGGTGTGGCTTCCGGTTAACCTTGATGAACATGCTACGGTGCTCTCCGCGATTCATGGTTCCACGATTTTGGAAATGTTTCCCGCAATTAATCTCGAAGAGCAGAAAGTAGGCATATTTGGCAAGGTAAGTTCGCTGGATGCACAATTAAAAGAAGGTGATCGAGTTGAGATTTACCGTCCCATTTCCTGGCGCCCGGATGACGACGATGACGACGATTGATCGGATTGTCGGCTTTACGACAAATTGTCGGTTTTGGCTTTTTGCTATTCTAAAATTTGTTTAAAAAACAAAGGGTTGAGCTTGGCTTAGGGTTTGCAACTTAGACCTAGTACAGAACTCAATATTGATTATGAAAACAGTAAAAAATTAAGAACATTAATTTCAAGGAGTGAACCATGGCTAAAGTAGGGATTTTCTTTGGTACTGATACGGGCAGTACACGTAAGGTTGCTAAGATGATTCAAAAGCAATTAGGTGATGAGGTTGCCGATAAACCTAAAAATATCAATCGGGTAGAAGCGGCTGACTTAGCAAGCTACGATTGTTTAATTATGGGCACACCAACGCTCGCAACGGGTCAGTTACCCGGAATAGAGAGTGATTGTAGTACCGAGAGTTGGTTAGAGTTCTTGCCTCAGTTTGCGGAGCTAGACCTTTCTGGTAAGCAAGTCGCTTTATACGGTATGGGCGACCAAGTAAATTATCCAAATGAATTTGTTGATGGTCTTGGCGAATTGTACGATTACGTGGCGAATTGCGGCTGTGAAATGGTGGGTCGCTGGCCATTAGACGGCTATGAATTTAGCGCGTCGAATGCGGTTGATGGCGACGCATTTGTTGGCCTTGTCCTAGATAAAGATAACCAATCAAGCATGACAGAAGAGCGTCTTTCTACTTGGTTAGAGCAAGTTAAATTGGAAATGGCTCTGTAACGGAGTGTGATGGGAAAGTAGTTATAAAAAAAGCGGCCACTGGCCGCTTTTTTCTGGGTTTTCAAAGAGGTTTAGCTGCACATGAATTAGCCAGCAGGTTTCTCTTTCTGTTCTTCGATCACTGCTTCAGGCTCAGGTAGGTCTTGTTTATGCAGTTTTTCATTACGTATTTTACGACGTAACAGCTGAGTATAGATGGGTTGACCACCCAATAACTGCGCAAAGATAACCGCGCCTAGTGCCGTGATAATCAATGGCAGGATTAAGTTATAGTTATCGGTCATTTCAATAACCAAAATAATACCTGTGATTGGTGCTCGTACAGTTGCTGAAAACAAAGCTCCCATTCCAGCGATAGCAAACATTCCCGGATCGATTTGTAACTCAGGCATCATGCTATCTGCGATTAAGCCAAATGCATAACCAAATAGTGTTCCTAAAGCGAGCATCGGTGCGAAGATCCCACCCGGCGCACCAGAACCAAAACAAAGCAAGGTGGTTAATATTCTTCCTAAGAAAAGTAGGAGTAATATTTGGGCAGTGTAACCACCATTGGTAATCGTTGGAATTAAATGAATACCGCCACCGGTTAATTCTGGGATATAGAGTAGTAATAAACCAAAACATCCACCCAGCATTGAACCAACAAATAGGTAGCGCCCGCGTTCTTGACGATGAATTTTTACAAACATATCTTGTGATAAGGTCACGAGTTTGTTGAAGAATACTCCGAATATGCCAAATAGAATGCCGAGTAATAAAAATAGCCACAATGCGCCAAGTTCTGGAGTTGGGTACTGCGGCATGGTGATCACAGCCGCTTGACCGTTGATCAAACGAAATACGATGTTTGCGCCCACGGCGGAAATGATGACGGCCTTTATCGAGATCAACGAATAACGAAATTGAGGGCGCATCTCCTCAACCACGAACATGATTCCAGCAAGTGGAGCATTAAACGCAGCCGCTAAACCCGCAGCCGCACCCGACGCTAATAGGGAATGACGAGAATCTTCATCTTTCACGCGAAAAATATCCGATACCATACGACCAATCGCCCCACCCATTTGAACGGTTGGCCCTTCTCGACCTAGTACCATACCTGACCCAAGCGCACCCATACCACCAAAGAATTTTACCGGAAGTACACGCCACCAACGCACTGGTCGCATGCCATCCATTGCCCCTTCAATTTCCGGGATACCTGAACCCGCAGCTTCTGGTGCAAAGCGGTGAACCAGATAGTAACCAATAAAGGCCAACCCAGCACTGATCAGAAAAGCTGCAACACCTAATGGAAGAAAATTACCTAACTCGCTACGTAACCAATCGGTACGAGACTCGGAGACAAAGTGTACTGCGATCTCAAACATCGTGCCGACGAATCCGGCTAAGATGCCAACGATGACCGACAGTAAAAGAACGGAAACTGGTGTTTTATCTTTAGAGAGGAATTGATTAATGGCGTCCTTGGGCATTCTGGCTATTCTAGACGGTCGAAATTTTTGTCGCTTGGACATTCAGGTTTGGCCTTCTTTTAAGTGTTGTGGAAGTTGGAGGGTGAATTATACGCATCTTTGAGACTAACTATAGAGACAATAATGGAATTTTGAGTTGCACCTAGCAATAGTTGCATATTTGAACAGAATTTAAACTGTGAAGTAGCGTACAAAACTGCCGATAAACCTTGTGTATTTTTAATTCTGTATCATAGTTAAAGCGTAAGGCAAATGAATCGTTTCTTACGGAGGATAGAAGCCTTACCTACAATTTGAAACAGTAATTTAGTTACATGAACAGATAGTAGAAAAACCCCCAACACTGACCAGAGATTTACAACTGGATCGCAAAGCTCACGATATGAGCACCGGGGAATAAAGACGCGCTAGCAATAGTGCGTCTTTAGCGTTTTAACCTTACCCTCACACATCAACTCACCAATTTAAGCCTAAAACACGATATACTTTGTAATAAAGATGTACTTCTTACCAAGGAGTTGCTCAATATGGTAGATAAAATCCCCGCAAATATTATTACTGGCTTTTTAGGTGTCGGTAAAACCACTGCAATTTTAAACTTACTTGAAAATAAACCCAACGATGAGCATTGGGCCGTTTTAGTTAATGAATTCGGCGAAATAGGTATTGATGGCACTATGATGGCCGATCAAGGAGCGATCATCAAAGAAGTGCCCGGAGGCTGCATGTGTTGTACGGCCGGTGTTCCGACTTCGGTCGCGATTACTGCGCTGCTGCGCCAGAACCCAGATCGATTATTGATTGAACCGACTGGGCTTGGTCATCCGAAAGAAATTATTGCACTGCTAACCTCATCGCAATATCAGCCTTATGTTGATCTTAAAGCGACGATTACGTTAGTGGATCCGAGAAACCTCAGCAATTCAAAGTACACAACCAATCAGAACTTTATCGATCAACTTGATTGTGCTGATGTGGTTATTGGTAACAAAATCGACCAAGTTACTGCCGCAGATATTGATGTGTTTAACGATTGGATCACAGACCAAAACCCATCAAAAATTTTTCATCAATTGGTGAAGCAGGGCGGTATTCCGACCGAAGTGCTCGATATTACACGCACGCATACTGAAGAACCTGATGAAGGCGACATTCATCACCACCACGCTAGCCAAGAGCCGAAATTTGAATTGCCACCAGGTGAAGCGTATTTGCGTCGTGAAAATGTTGGCCAAGGTTATTACAGTTGTGGCTGGTTGTTTGGAGCCGAAATCAGCTTTGATTTTGATTCGGTGTTTTCACTGTTTAACGATATCACTGCAGAACGAGTTAAAGCGGTCGTCAATACTGAAAAAGGGTGTTACGCCTTTAACGTATCGAATGGCGTTGTATCAGTTAACGAAATGAGCTTAGAAGGTTTTGAGTCGAGAATCGAAGTGATTGATTCTCAGCTTATGCCTTGGGATCAGCTTAATGGTATTTTGGTTAAGCTGGCTGGAATTGAAGAGTAATTAAGTCGCCATTGCTTTTCATTACAACCTTACAACGTTAAAACAAAAAAGTGCGGAGAGAAGATTCTTTCCGCACTTTTTTATGTGAAAACCAGCTTTGATGTGACAACTAGCTTTGATGTAAGAGTTAGCGTTTGTTACGAAGATAACGCTTACGGCGCTGTTCTTTACGTTGAATCTGTTCTTCGGCTTTACGCAGTGCTTCTTTTTCGACTTCGACTAACTCGACTGTTACCATTTCAGGATGTTCTAAGGTAATTTGTCCAAGAACGCCACCACGCAATTCATGCAGCAATATTTCAGACGCTTTATGCAGGTCGATTCGACCGCCAGAACGCAGTGCGCCGCGTTTCTGACCGATGGCTTCTATCCATTCAATATCAGATTGAGGATCGTCGGTAATTTGGTAGCGTGCTTTTAGGCGGTCTGGGTATTTGTTACCAAGGTATTCAACCGTATAAAAAGCCACTTCTTCGTATTCCATGGCCGTATCTTTTACTGCACCGGTTGCCGCAAGACGAAAGCCGCTATGTGGGTTTTCGACTTTCGGCCATAAGATTCCAGGTGTGTCCGACAGCACGATACCATTTTGCAGGTTAATCCGTTGCTGGCGACGTGTCACCGCTGGTTGGTTTCCAGTTTCGGCAATTTGGCGTCCTGCGAGAATATTGATAATGGTCGATTTACCGACATTCGGAATCCCCATAATCATGGTACGAATGTTTTTACCAATTTCTTCACGGTGGGGGGCGAGTTTACGGCACAGTTCAAGTATGGTCTGAACTTCGCTGGTATTTTGCGTGGTGATTGCCATCGCGCGCACACCTTGCTCTTTTTCCAAATGCTCAATCCACAACTCAGTCATTTCAGGATCGGCTAAATCACGTTTGTTGAGCACTTTCACCACCGGCTTATCGCCACGCAGTTGGGCAATCATTGGGTTTTCGCTACTAAACGGGATCCGAGCATCAAGCACTTCGATAATCACATCGATCTGCGGGATGACTTCTTCAATTTCCTTGCGAGCCTTGTGCATGTGGCCCGGGAACCATTGAATATTGTTGTTAATCATCTGATTTTTATAGCCTTAAATATTTTTAATAATTGGACTTACACAAATGGAGAACGATATGGCGAACATATTGGTTCACTTTCGTACTTGATAGATGTATATCTGCTTAAGCCCAATTTGAACTTACGCTGGATTCTAACATTTCTGTCACTGGGAATCCTGATGAATTATTCGCCTATATCTGAATATAGCTTCGTCAATCAAATCGCGTCTTATGCTCGATGCGTGTGCTTAGATGAGATTAACAATGCATTTCGCAAGTTTGTTATGGCGTTTCGAGCTTACCAAGTCATCTACTTTTTAATATTTTCTGGTGTTAAGCGAAGTAGTCGCCCGCCGTCTCTGTCCTCTATAACCCAGATGGCTCCGTTGGGACCTTGTTCCACTTCGCGTATTCTCTTACCCATGTCGAAACGTTCGACCTCTTCGGCTTTATTTTGCTCAATGTTAACTCGCACTAATGACTGAGAGACCAATCCACCAATTAAGGCGCTACCTTGCCAGTTTGAAAACAAATCACCATCGTAAATGATTAGGCCAGAAGGAGCGATGCTGGGAACCCAGTAAGCCTCGGGAGTATGAAATTCTGGTCGAGTATCATGATCTGGAATTGGAATAAATGTGTAGTTGTCGCCCCAAGAAACAAATGGCCAACCATAGTTATCTCCAGGTTGAATTAAGTTGAATTCATCACCGTGCCTTGGTCCCATTTCGTGTGTCCATAGCTGGCCTTGTTTATCGAAAGCGATACCCAGTAGATTTCGATGACCGAGTGACCAGAAGCTTTTGGCAAGTTCGCCCTTATCCTGAAATGGGTTATCTGGTGGTACGGTACCGTCGGCATTTAGGCGAATAACTTTCCCTAGATTTTGATCCCAACGCTGTGCCGGGTCTTTTTTCTGTCTATCTCCAGAGGTGATAAACAGCTTTCCATCAGGACTGAACGCCAGACGATGAGAATAGTGCCCGCTGCCACTCACCTTCGGAGTTTGCTGCCAAATAACCTCAAACTCTTCCAATTTGGGGGTTGGTGAGGACGAATTTAGACGAGCCCGTGCCACTGCAGCACCTTGTTTTCCCGACGTATCTCGTTCAGCGTAGGATAGATAAACCCAGTTATTTTCTGAATAATCGGGATGAAGAATAATATCTCCTAAACCACCTTGCCCCGCGTAGGCGACCTTTGGCACACCGCTAATCGTTTTTTTTGAATGATTATGGGGTGAAAACAGTATTAGGTTTCCCGCTTTTTCTGTTATCAGAAGATTACCATCTGGCATAAATGTCATGGCCCAAGGCTCATTAAAGTCTGTGAGTGCTTCGGCATGTAGCACGGTGCCAGTATTGCTTTTAAATTGAATAGCCGCGTTGGCAACATTGCTGGTGGAGAAGAGCAAAAGAAGTATGCTTCCTGCCAATGATGGTGAAATTCGCATAATGAGCTCCAAATCAGGGGATAATGACTTTGGTTCAACGGTGTGCATGTGACACTAAAATTAAGCGATATGGAACGATATTCCAACGAATTAATCATTTAAATTGTTAGTGAAAGTTAATGTTTATTCTAAGGTGACTTTAACGCGAAAACCTTGGGGCAAAAATATATTTGTCGGTTGCGTAGTTAGTAACTCTAAATGACCAGACGATCTCGATGGTGTGTGGAGCTGGTGAATTACTGAGGCGGCTGTTGCTGCATGTACTGCCGAAAGGATTTATGCGTATCCGATATTATGATTTTATGGCGAATGCGGTAAGAGTGAAGTCAGTGGAATTAATTAGAGTGTCATTATCAATACCATTATTGCTGATAAAACGTAATGAAGAGAAGTTACCGCCGACTTGCCCTTATTGTGGAGCTGCTGAGTTAGTGATGGTTGCGTTGCATTTACGGCCTCCAATGAGAGAAACCTCAGAGCGACTGAGATAAAACTCTCAGGCGATACAAGGTACAGATAGACGAAAAAATCGTTGTAAGTCAGCGAGGTATAATGCTGCATGAAGCTCAAAAAAACATATGAAACTGGTGCATTAACACTTTAAAATGCGTTAGGATAAAACAAGAGTGTTGGGCATTTTGGTCGGAAACAGCCTATTAGATGGCGGTTAGGGGTACATGAGCTAGAAAAGCAAAATCCTTAGAAGAAGCGGCCAAGTCCAACAAGGTATTTATCCATTGTGCTTCGACAACGGATAAATACTTAACTGTTTGTATTCAAAATGGAAATTGAGCAATGAAAGAGTTCTGGAAAAAATTGTATTCTGATAATCGAATAGTAACTGTATTTTATGGAGCAATCGGCTCCCTGTTAGCATCAGCAATAATTAAATATTCGTCCGCCGGTTTGGCCGTTGTAGGAGAATATACATTTGGATTTTTGACTAAATTTATTGATTCTCGGTATGCAAAAGCTGCGACATTGGAACCAACCAATTACTCGTATTTACTACTCGCTTTGATTTTTGTTGTTATTGTAATTGCTTGGATGGAAATATCTAGAGCTATTAAGAAAACCTTAAGCGATAAAGCAGAGAAAAAAGTAGAAGAACAAAATAATAAAGAAAAATCGTCGCCCCCAAAATGGGTTCCTGCCATATTCATTGGAATGCGTATGTTGGTCTGGTTTTATCTGGCGTGGGGTTTGTTGTATGTCGCTGGTGAATCAACCGTGCTCAATGCAATAACAGATTTTAAACAACACATAAGAATCGTATCTCCTTATATCGAACCTAAAGAAAAAGACATTCTTTTGTCCGAGTGGTCTCAGATGAGAGGGTTAGAAGATTATAATAATGTTTATAAAAAGCTTATTGATGTATCTGAAAAACATGATCTCACCCTCTATCGAAATAGGCAGTACTAAAATGCTAACAAACGCGTCAATTAGGACGCAAAAATTTCGGCCTAATTCGTTAAGCCTATTTTTGTTCTGTTACTTAAATGAATTGAGTTAACGCAGTAGATGAAGCAAGTAAATTCGTCGGTTGTCATGCTGATATCCGTGGATTACTTATCTTTCAATAAGCAGCGCCTACCTTACATAATCCGTCGTGGCACCTGTCTTCAGTCTATGTACGTGGTTCAATACCGTAAAACGGTATTGCCATCCTAACTTTGAATTTGAATTAGCAGAAAATTGAAAATTGAAAAGTGAAAGGTGTCCACTTTATCGGGTTAAGATCACTTAAATACTTAAATACTTAAATACTTAAATACTTAAATACTTAAATACTTAAATACTTAAATACTTAAATACTTAAACCATACTCAACTAGATATATTAGTTGTATTCAAGTGTTGTATGGTTTTTATATAATAATTCTAAGTTACTTTTTTAATTTAATTGCACCTTGCTTAATTAAGCTTTGTGCAGTGTCGAAGATAGTTTCTTCTTCTGGGCGCTGACTCCAGTTTAATTGCTGCTTTGCTTTTGCATTACTCATATTATGTTTAAAGCCTAAATCTTTGACGACCGTTTTTAATGCAGGGTCGAAATAAGACATGGTTTTCACTAACCAATTTGGTAGTGAACGGCTTGGTATTTTGTGATTAGGGAATTGCTTTCTTAATACTTCTGCTATATCGCTCATCCACATAAATTTGCTTGCTGCAATGTACCTTTCTTTCGCTGCATTTGGTGATTGCATTGCTAAAATATGTGCTTGTGCCACATCTCTAACATCTGAAACAGTAAAACCAATTTGTGGAATTGCAGGTAACGATTTATCCATCAATTTAATGATTACTTCTGCAGAAGTACCGTAGTCAGATTCCAATACTGGGCCTAAAATAATACCCGGGTTGATAACCGACAATTCTAATCCTGTTTCATTAGCAAAATCCCACGCCGCTCTTTCTGCTAATGTTTTAGATTTATAATACGGAGTGACTCTTTCGTCATTTGGATCGGTCCAACACTCTTCTGTTTGTTGCACATTTTCATTACCGTACAATACAGATGCGATAGATGAAGTTAATACAACACGCTTAATACCATTGTTTTTTGCCGCTTTTAATACACGTAATGTGCCTTCTATTGCTGGCTTTATAATTTCATTTTCATCTTTTGGTACATACGACAGGAAAGGAGATGCGGTATGAATAGCATAATCTGCACCTTCCATGGCCTCGTTCCAGCCTTGGTCTTTTGATAAGTCACACTCAACAAAACTAAGAGTCCCTTGAGTTTCACCCACCTGATCTAAGATTATTTTTTCAATCTCAGATGAGCGCTTTAATGAACGTAATGTACCTTTAACATTAAAACCCTGTTTCAATAATTTAATTGCCGTGTGGCTGCCTAAAAAACCAGTGACTCCGGTTACAACGACTGTTTCTTTGTTTTGCTCTTGCATGATTTGCCTCATATGTAAATTAGTTAGATTTTGGTCTGACATAAATTACATATAACGTCAGAAAAGACATAGTGACAATATTTGTAATTTATGTCAAGATTGTTTTTTGCACAAATGATCATTCATTTCATGTGCCTTTGACTAAAGAAGTGTTTTTATAAAATGGATATTGAAGAGAAGAAGTACCAAATACTGCAAGCGGCAACAGAGGTGTTTGGCACCTATGGTTACAAAAAAACGTCAATGCAAGATATTGCTGATGCATTAGATATTTCTCGCCCTGCGTTATATCAATATTATAAAAATAAAGAGGCAGTATTTTTAGCCTTAGTTGAGCACACCCTTAATATGGGCGAGCAAGCAGCAATACAAGGATTTCATCATTCAGAAGATAATTTTGAATGTTTGTTGCATGGAATAAAAGATATGGAACAGGTGTTATTTGGTCCTATTTTTTTGAAGCCTAACGGAAAAGAGTTACTCACTTTATCTAAAAAGCTAGCGCCGGAGTTAATGATGAACTTTGAGATGCAACTTTTTAATAAAATCGTTTGTGTATTAGACAAGGCGGTAGCTGAGCATGAAATTGATCTTAAAAGGTTAAATGTAGAAGTCACGGATGCGGCAAAAATTATATTACGAAGCGTGGACGGTATAAAAAATGCGAGTAATTCTCTGGAAGAGTTAGATCAACAACTTAATCTATTCTTAACTGTTTTCTGGCAAGGTTTACAAAAATAAACTGAATAGCCACTGACTTGATAGACTCCTCTTCATCACACTGAAGATAAGTCCCTACCAAAAACTAAAGCACCCTAAAGCTAGAAATTTCCGGCTTCCTGATGTCGGCCAGCGAAACTGGATCGACGTTAAATTTTCCAGTGATGGATGAGGGTGAAACTCGTTATATTCGACTCGCCAACCCTCAATTTTCTCTCTCGCGAATTCTTAATGATAAAAACCAGTGGCTATTCAAATATTCATCTCTGAAACTACCATAATGTAGGTGCCTCAGCTGATAATCCAAAAATCTCTGGAAAAATTAGTATCGATAAAACAACGCCTATTTGAATCAAAATGAATGGAATTACGCCGCGATAAATATCGGATGTTTTAACACCTTCGGGAGCCACACCTCTGAGATAGAAAAGTGCAAAACCAAAAGGAGGGGTTAAGAAGGATGTTTGTAAATTCATTGCGACTAATATTGCGAACCAAATCGTATTAATTTGTAAAACCTCGACGACTACATAAATTAACGGCAAGACAATATAAGATATTTCAATATAGTCGAGAAAGAAGCCGAGAAACATAATAAGTACCATGGTGAATATCAAAAATCCCCATTTTTCACCTGGAATGTTAAGTAATAACTCACCAACTTCCTCTTCACCTCCTGTATAAGCAAACCCCATAGAGAAGATGGAAGCGCCAATAATGACTGCGAACACCATCGCTGTGATTTTTACTGTTTCTAGTGTGCTCTCCCAAAGCATTTCAAATGAAAATTTTCGATAGATTAACGCTAATGTTACAGCACCTAGGCAGCCCAATGCAGATGATTCCGTTGGCGTTGCGACACCATAAAAAATGGACCCTAAGACGACAAGAATCAGTAGCAAAGGCGGCACAACTGCCTTTAGTGCGTCGAAAATAATATCCGATTTAGATGAGGTTTCGTCTTCGAGTGGTATTGGTGGGGCGATTTCTGGTTTGATTAAACAAACGATAACGATGTAGGCGATATAGCAGCCAATTAATACTAAGCCTGGCTTGATTGCGGCTCTAAATAGATCGCCAACGGGAATGTTAAGAACATCTCCGAGAATGATCAATACGATAGAAGGTGGAATCAATTGCCCTAATGTTCCTGCTGCGCAAATTGTACCTGCCGATAAGGATTTGCTGTATCCATAACGCATCATCACTGGCATTGAAATCAATCCCATCGCAACGACACTTGCACCGACAACGCCCGTCGATGCCGCTAATAGTGAGCCAACAAGAATCGTTGATATTGCAATTCCACCTCTTACTGAACCGAATAAACGGCCCATTGATTCCAGTAATTGCTCAGCTAATTTGGTTCGCTGTAATATTAGCCCCATAAAAATAAACAGTGGGATCGCCATCAAGACTATTCCAGCACCATTGTCACCCATGTTGGCATAGATACGGTATGGAATCTGCGCAAGTTGACTAGTGTCGGCAAATAACACGACGAAGAGAATGCCTACGCCAGCAAATGTAAAAGCAACTGGAAAGCCTAATAACAGCAATACTAATGCTATCAAGAATAAAGAAGCACCTATCATTTTAGTACCTTAACAATAATGGTTTTATTATCTATGTTTGTTACATGGAGAATTGAATAGGATCAGATGGTATGACTCACCGGACCGATGCTTTGCAAGCATCTTCTGTATCGATATTTAATAACACATTAATTTTTTTGACTAAAAACCCGATACTACTGAGCGCCAATAACACGAACGATAGAGGAATGAGCCCTTTAATGATAAATCGATTAGGTAAACCACCTGGATTAGAGGTCCCTTCGCCAATACCAGTAGTGAACAACTGAGAGACTAATCCGGGGAAACTATCGCTATGTTCACCCAAGCTATAGGCCTGAGCCATAAAGTCCCAGCCGTAATAAATGACAATAAAATTCATCGGCAATAAAAAGACGAGAGTTCCAATAATATCAATAATGGCTTGAGTGCGACCTGAAAGGTTTTCGAAAAAGACATCCACTCGAACATGAGACTCAGTTCTTAGCGCGTAAGACATTCCAAGAAGAAAGACACTTGAATAAAAATGCCATGCTAGTTCTTCTAACGCGACTGAAGATGAGCTAAATACATATCGATCTATCACGTTGTAAGAGATGATTAATACCAGAAGGAGTAAAAATACACCTGCGATGACGCCGATTATATCTAAGAGTCTATTAATCAAATTCTCTATTTTGAGCAGCATAATTTAATTCTTAAAAGGTTGAATATGTAAATGGAAACAAAAGAATTACGATAGCTATTTTTAAAAAGCCCTCTTACGAATAAGAGGGCTAAATTAAAAATGGAAGTTAGTTGTTTAAGTACGCTTTATCAGAAATATTTGTCCATTCACGAACTTGTTTTCGATATGCTCTCTGAGACTGAATGATTTCAGCGGTTAATCCACCTTTTTCTTCTAGTTGGTTAACGAGTTTTTCGTTAGCAGCTCTTAAAGTGGACATGACTTCAGGAGGGAATGTTTTTATTTCAATATTTGGGTAATCTTTCTTCATGATTTCCCAGTTTTTACCGTTCTCATGATACACGTGATTGGTCACGCTCGCGGCAGACTCGCGTATTGCGGTTTTGACAATGCTTTGCAAATCGGCTGGAAGTTTGTCGAAGGCTGCATTGTTGACTAGGAATTGAATTTCTGAACCCGGCTCGTGCCAGCCAGTATAGTAATACGGGGCAATTTTATGGAAACCCATGCGTAGATCAAATGAAGGACCAACCCATTCCAAAGCATCTATAGTGTTGCGTTCAAGAGAAGTATAAAGCTCTCCAGGTGCGATGTTGGTAACAGCAGCTCCGACTTCAGCAAGCACTTCGCCTGCGAAACCAGGAATACGCATTTTTAACCCTTGAAGATCATCAACACTATTTATCTCTTTTTTAAACCAACCACCCATTTGACTGCCTGCACCAGCAGGGTATTGGGTCATTCCATGCTGATCGTATACTTTTTTTGCTAGCTCAGCGCCACCGCCGTACTGGAACCATGCCGCGCGTTCCGCAGAAATCATTCCAAAAGGCATTGTGGTAAAGAACAAGGTGTTGATGTCTTTTCCTTTCCAATAATAAGAAGCAGAATGGCCCATTTGATATTGTCCAGATTTAACAAAATCAAAGATGCCTAAAGGTGCCTTGTGCTTGTTTGCGGAGTCAATTGAAATAACTAAACGTCCATCAGACATCTCATTAACCTTTTTCGCAAACTCTTTAGTTGCTTCCCCATATATTGGAAAATTTGCTGGCCACGTTTCAGCCATTTTCCATTTGATTGGACTATCGGCGGCGAAAGCACTAGGAACAAATATGCTAACGGTAAGTCCCATAAGTAATAAGGTTTTGATTCCTTTCATGTGTAAAAACTCCCTGATTTATTTTTATTTTGCTTAGAACTTTTTCTTCTAATAAAAACAGTAAGTTTTATCTACTAATTTGACAAACAATATAAAGTAATCAACAGTGAACACTATTTTTTATGAGTACACGAAAAATTAAAATAGGAAATATTTTAGAATAAATACTTTAAAGTTGACGCAATGTTAAGCTGAAATTAAAAATTATGAATCTTTGAAAATCGAATAAAAATAATGACAACAATCATTTAGAGAGTAAGTGGAATGAATACCAAGTTTATTGAAGCCTTTGTTTGGGTGGCAAGACTAAAAAGCTTCAGAGCGGCGGCAGAAAAACTTTATGTGTCTCAAGCAACTATCTCCAGTCGAATTGCTCAATTAGAAACGGATTTTAACTGTATCTTGTTCGATCGTAAGCACAATGACATTAGCCTAACCGATAAAGGGTTAATAATGTTAGATAGCGCAGAGCGGGTATTACACGCGACGCAATCGTTACAACATACAATGGACAATAAGCTCGATACCACTAGGCGTTTGCGTATTGGGTTCATCGAGTCAGTGGTTCATACTTGGTTAGATGATTTTCTAGCACAACTACGTGAAACCTATCCTAAAATTGAACTGGAGTTGACGGCTGAGCCAAGTTTTCAACTCCATGCTCTTTTCGCTAAAGGCGCCTTGGATATCATTATTCAAGCTGAACCTATACTTGATGAGACCGTTATCAATACAGAGTTAGAATCGCTCGAAATTGTTTGGGTTTGTTGTGCCAATAATGAGTTAGCGAAACGGGCCGTTACTTTAGATGAATTAGGAAAATATCAAGTCATTACGTTTACCCGAGGGTCTCAGCCTCATTTATCCACTATTTCATTATTTGAAAAAGTAAACACGAAACCTTCTCAGATCCATTGTGTTACGTCTATTTCCATTATTAGCAAACTGGTACAAAATAAATTAGGCATTGCAACGTTGCCTTTAGCAGCAATTACTGAAGACCTAGAAAGTGACCAACTGGCGGTTATTAATTGTCCTGACACACCTGAACGCTTAAAACTATTCGCGAGCTGGCAAAAAACATCGAGTGATTTAAATACACAAATTATCGATATCATGGTTGCGGTATCAAAGGTGCATTCCAAAGGATCCTTCAAGTAATGCATATCTGATATATGTTAAGTGACTTACTTATTCAACGTTTTTACTTTTTTCAACTATTTGTACAATGTTAAACGCTAAACTCACGACTTTTTCGATGAGGAGATTATCGGGAGTCAGAATATATGAGGCGGTGAAGGTTAATGGTTTGGGAGTCCACTCTGTTTCGATAACGATTAATAGCCCTTCGTCAAGTTGCTGTTGAATAACCTCCTTCGGGAGGGAGGCAATACCGACCCCGCTTTCCGCCAGTTTTACGCTTGCTGATAGTGAGCTGACCGCGTAAAACCGGAACGGTTCGCTCGTTGACTTGGAAAAGTAATGATTGATTTCCTGATAAGGTGCTGAGTTTCTCGCGTACGTGATCATTGGCCACTGGGTGAACTCTTGAGTAGAACAGGTTTTACTTAACCCAAGCATTGGGCTACCGACCCAGTAAAGCGGGTATTCACAAATTACGTGATTAACAACCGAAGGTTCGGAAACCGGGCCAAGTAAAATCGCGATATCTATATTGTGTGCTAACAGCTCTTTACTTAGGTTAACGGTGAGATCTACGATCAATTCTACCTCTACCTCTGGATACGTTTCGTTGATGGAGGCGAGAAACTGGGGTAGCCAAGTATGCACAATCGTTTCAGATACGCCTATTCGTAGCAATCCTGAGAGTGCAGAGGCGGCATTGGCCTTATAGCAAAGCTGTGTGGTGCTATTGAGTATGTTTTCTGCTAACGGTAGTAGTTCTCTGCCTTTCGCGGTCAGTGTTATTGAGTTTTTATCACGATGGAATAATGGTGTATTCAACGTCTGTTCAAGATTAGAAATACGCGTAGAAATAGCGGGTTGCGTGGTACATAAATGTTCTGCAGCAAGTCGAAAGCTACCTAGGTTCGCGATCCAGACAAACGTTTCGAGCTGTTTTAGGTTCAGCATAGTGCTCTCCTCAATTCTACAATGCCGTATACACGGTAATTCTATAAGGTGATAAATTATTTTTATCAATATACCTAAAAATTCAAGAATAGACATTATGCCTATAAACCGTATTGTTAATTAGTGTGAATAATATGGTTGCAAAGGAGTGTTTAAATGTCTCAGCCGATATCTAAATTATCGCTTGCAGAATTACGTCTACGGATACGTGACAACAACTACACCGGATATACCAGCGGTCTCGCTAAATCTTATCTGCAAGCCAACTTGGTCATTCTTCCAGAGGCATGGGCGAATGAGTTTCTACTTTTTTGTCAGCGAAACCCAATTGCCTGCCCATTAATAGGAATGACAGAAGCGGGTAGCAAGCGCTTATCGGAAATAGGGTTAGATATTGATATTACTCGTGATGTACCTGAGTATCATGTTTTCTGTGATGGTGAATTTTCGTGCAGTGTGTCAGATTTAGATAATCATTGGCGAAATGACTTAGTCGTGTTCGTGTTGGGGTGCTCATTTTCTTTCGAAGATGCGATGACTCAAACAGGATTACGTATTCGTAACATTGAGCAAAACTGCAATGTATCGATGTATGATACCAATATTGCTTGTCATTCGGCTGGGCGATTCCATGGCAATATGGTGGTGTCGATGCGGCCATTTGTACCTTCGGATGCGATTCGCGCTATCCAAGTTACGACTCGGTTTCCTAAAGCCCATGGTGCGCCTGTACATTTTGGCCAACCAGAAACTATTGGGATCACTGATATTAACTCCCCCGACTATGGTGACAGCGTCGAAATAGAGCCAGGCGAAGTACCAGTCTTTTGGGCGTGTGGCGTGACGCCCCAAAACGTGATGCGAGCCAGCAAACCTCCTTTTTGTATTACTCATGCTCCGGGCAAGATGCTGATCACCGACCGGCTTAACAGTGAGTTTGCATTTTTGTAAACGTGACGCGATAGGGGTGGCAAATATGGATGCCGATATGAGCTATAGCACCACATTCTCACTTTATTGAGTATCGGGAACACAATAGTATCAATGAATACCAAGTGAGTTTTTGTTGTGTTTCTACGTTTTTTGCTATGTGAAATAGCATAAGCTGATAAATTTTTTTTATAAGATAACAAAGAAAATGATAATTGGACATTATCAGTTGTTCAGAAGATGATGAAAAAAAGAACGGAAATTGCACACTACAGACCGATCTAAACGAGAGGTTGGTCATTTGAAAGGAATCAAATTATGTCAAAATCACAATCTTTTAAAGTACTTGCCTTGGCGATCTCTTCGTTATGGGTCGCTAATCAAACGTATGCTTCTGAAACACTTTCCGTTGTGGGAAGTTGGAGCAGTCTTACGTTAAACAAACAATTCGAAACGCCATTCTGGACCGAAACGATTCCAGCTGATAGCGATAATAACTTTGCAGTTCAAATGACCACTCATGACCAAATGGGAATTGGTGGCGGAGATGTATTCCGAATGCTTAGTGATGGTGTTTTCGATGTCGGTATGACGGTGGCTGATTACGCTGTATCTGACGCGCCGGAGCTCGAAGCGCTTGATGTTCCGCTCATTGCTACCAGTGTAGAAGAATTTAAGAAAGTTGTGGATGCCGCTCGTCCTATGGTAAGTGAAATCTATGCTTCTACGTTCAACTCCAAAGTCCTTGCTATTTCTCCATACCCACCTCAAGTTATTTTCTGTAAAACGCCAATCGAATCATTGGACGGGTTAGCAGGTCAAAAAGTTCGAGCTTCTGGCCGTATGACCGCTAAATTCCTTGAAGCACTGGGCGCACAGAGTGTGAATATTGGTTTTGGTGAAGTTCCAGGTGCATTGCAACGAGGGGTTATTGATTGTGCGGTAACAGGAGCAGGTTCAGGTTACAGCGCTGGGTGGTGGGAAGTTACTTCTCATTTGATGACCTTACCAGTTGGTGGTTGGGACCCAGTTGTTACAGCAATCAATATGGATAAATGGACATCGTTGTCTAAAGAAGACCAAACATTCTTGCAACAAGAAGTGACGACTAAATTTGAAGAGCCTGTCTGGAACGATGCCGCAATGTCGGTTAAGGAAGATGTTGCTTGTCTCACCGGTAACGGGGAGTGTAGCAAAGGAGACACTCGT
Source organism: Vibrio phycocola (assembly GCF_053850235.1). Taxonomy (NCBI): domain Bacteria; kingdom Pseudomonadati; phylum Pseudomonadota; class Gammaproteobacteria; order Vibrionales; family Vibrionaceae; genus Vibrio; species Vibrio phycocola. The sequence continues at coordinate 221,855 of NZ_JBSQDJ010000006.1, forward strand.
AATTTGATTTTAGTTGAACCTTCTGATGCGGATAAAGAAAAAGCACGTCAAATGGTGGAAAGCAATGTACTTCCAGATTGGTCTGAACGTGCTGGAGAGAAGTGGACTAAACAATGGAATGATTCAGTAGGGAAAATCATTGGATTAACCGCTAAAAAAGGTTAAGTCACATGAACCTTATTATTGTTACGTTAAAGCGTATTAATGATTGGGTTGCGGTCATCGCCGGCGTGGCATTGCTCGCCGGCGTATGCCTAATCTGTATCGAAATATTAATGCGTGCAATGAATATTCACTTCAGCGGCTCAGAAGAGATTTCAGGTTACCTTATGGCGTCAATTTCTAGTTGGGGCATTAGCTATGCGCTAAATAACCGGGCTCATGTACGAATCGACATACTACGTGATAAGGCTAATTCCAGTATTCGTTGTTTATTTGATTTGATTTCAATTGCATCCGTTTCTTTTGTTGGTATTTATGTCTCGACCAAAGCGGTATCGGTGATCGAAAAGAGTTATCGCTCAGGGGCGTTGGCAAATACAGCATTAGAAACTCCACTCCTTATTCCTCAATCAATCTGGTTTGCGGGTTGGATTTGGTTTGCAATCTCTTCGACGCTGTTATTTGTGATTGGGTTTTCTTTATTTCTGACTCAACGCTTTGACAAAGCGAATGAAGTTATTGGCACGGAGTCGGGAGTATGATTCTTTTTACCTCGGCCGGATTATTAGGCTTACTCGCTTTAACCATACCTGTCGGTATTGTTTTGTTTCTCTTGGCATTTGGGATTGATCAGTTCTACAGTTTTTTCCCTTTGATGAAAGGGTTAGGGCAAGTTCTTTGGTCATCGTCTAACCATGCAACACTCATTGCGATTCCTTTATTTGTCTTGATTGGAGAGATCTTGCTTCGTAGTGGTGTCGCAGAAAGAACTTATATGGCGCTCAATAAATGGGTGGCTTGGTTACCGGGTGGCTTAATTCATGCCAATATCGCAACCTCTACCATGTTTTCAGCGACTTCAGGTTCTTCAGTTGCTACTGCCGCGACCGTCGCAACTGTTGCAACACCTCAGGCAACAAAACTGGGATACGACCAGAAGCTGTTTACGGGATCAATTGCAGCAGGTGGCACGTTAGGTATTTTAATTCCACCTTCGATCAACTTGATTGTCTATGGCTTTCTAACTGAGAGCTCTATTCCCAAGTTATTCTTAGCCGGAATCGTACCTGGCTTAGGTATGGCGCTGATGTTTATGTTAGCGACGATTCTATTGTGTGTCATTTGGCCCAAGCTTGGTGGTCCGCGCCAGTTCAGTAGTTGGGGAGAGAAAATCAAATCGCTGCCTCAGTTATTACCGATTCTGGTTTTACTGCTTAGTATCGTTGGTTCGATTTATTTGGGTTGGGCGACACCTACAGAATCTGCAGCCGTTGGTGTTGTATTCTCACTTTTAATTGCTGTTTTCAACCGAAGTTATTCGATCGTTATGTTAACTGAGGCTCTTAAAGGCACGATTCGCATCACCGCAATGATTATGTTGATCGTACTCGGTGCTTATGTCCTCAATTTTGCCATGACAGCGGCGGGTATTGGCCAAGTGTTGAAGTCGGGAATCGACAGTCTGGGTCTAGATCCTTTGTCGACTCTATTGATCATCGTATTGATGTATGTGGTGTTAGGTTTCTTTATCGAGACGCTTTCATTAATGGTCGCAACAATTCCTATTGTCGTGCCGATTATCGTGGAACTGGGGTACGACAAAATCTGGTTCGGTATTCTCATGATCGTACTAGTTGAAATGGCGCTGATTACTCCTCCTGTTGGGCTCAATCTTTATGTCGTCAATTCTGCGCGCAAAAACGGGAAAATCAAAGAGGTCATTTTGGGTAGCATGCCTTACGTTGCCGTGATGATTCTCATGGTTATTTTATTGATTGCGTTCCCAAGTATTTCTCTCTATCTGCCAAATAATTTTTAAGGTGTATTATGAAATTTTTAGTAAACGGTAAAACCCAAACGTTTGAAGTAAATAAGCTGATTGTAGCTGGTTGGACTGGGCGAAATATGGCCGCGGTTCAAGAGCATATTGATGAATTGGCAGAGTTAGGTGTTGCTCCTCCTTCTACTGTCCCGCTGTTCTACCAAGTCGCGCATCAGATGCTAACTCAAACAAGTACCGTTGAAGTGTTAAGCGCTGGTACATCGGGTGAAGTTGAACCTATTATATTGCGTGATGGTGACGATTATTTCTTTAGTATTGCTTCTGATCACACCGATCGTGATCTCGAAGCTTTTTCGGTGGCTCACTCAAAGCAAGTTTGCCCAAAGCCAGTGGCCTCTGAAGCGTGGCTATTGAGCGAAATCAATGAACATATGGAGAAAATTGAGCTGAAGTCTTGGCTAGATGAAGGCGAAGGATGGGTTCAATACCAAGTAGGAACCTTGAGTTCGATTCGACCTCTCGTTGAGTTGATTGAGAAATCAGTGCTTCCTGATGGTGGTGCATTGCTTTGTGGAACTTTTGCCGCGATTGGTGGTGTACGTCGAACGCCTAAGTTTAAGATGGAAGCTTACGACCCCGTTTTGGATCGTCGTATCATTAAAGAATATACAGCGATCGAACTGTCAGTAGTCGCTTAAGGATAAGATGATGGTGCAATCGAAATGGCAACAGCGCAACACTGATTTTTGTGGACTTATTGAGCAGATTAAAGGTGACGACCCAGCAATATTTACTGAATTGTTTGATGTGGAAAAACCTTTAGTGAAGGGATCGCTTTCTGGATCGATTGTATCCATTAAAGCGACGTTCGATGTGAAAGGATATCACACCAGTGGTGGTTCAAAGTTGTTAGGCCTTGAACCATCCAGTAGTGATGCTGAAGCGGTTGCTCGGTTAAGAGCCGCAGGGGCGACACTTGTTGGGCACACTAACATGACGGAACTTGCTTATTCAGGACTAGGGTTAAACCCACATTTCGGTACGCCTACGAATCCACTAGACACAAATACAATACCGGGCGGATCGACCAGTGGAGGGGCGGTCTCAGTCGCAAAAGGGTTTGCCGATATCGCGTTAGGTACGGATACCGGAGGTTCTCTTCGTATTCCAGCTGCATTTTGTGGTTTAGCCGGTTTCAAACCTTCGCAAAGCAGCGTTTCAAGACAAGGTTGCTTACCTTTATCCGATTATTTGGACTGCGTCGGAACAATAGCATCAACGGTTAACGAATGTTGCTTGGCGTGGGAAGTGTTGTCGGGAAATCAGCTAAGTGATGCAAAGGTCGATGATATTCGATTTGTTGTTCCGACCAATTTTGGTTTTGACGACATTGATGCAGAGATTTTGGCGTTATTCGATAATGCGGTGGCTAAGATTAAGCAGGCAGGGTATGAGGTCATTGTAGAAGAGGTTGAACTGCTCGAACACTACAAAAATGTCCCTGTTTGGCATTTTTCAGCGGTTGAAAGTCGTGATTACTACCAATCGAAATTCGCTCTCGACAGTGACAAGCTTGATCCAAGAGTACGCTCGCGAATTAAGAAAGGAGAGAACGTCAGTATTGAAGAATTTAGCAACACCATTGCCGAAAGAGAGCGATTGGTGGCTAAGTTTAATGACGAATTTAATAACGCGGTTCTATTGATGCCCACTGTCGCAATACAGGCACCGACGTTTACAGAACTTGAGCAAGATGCAGATTATGACCGAATAAATTTACTGTGCTTACGTAATACGAGTGTGGCGAATGTATTTGATGCCTGCAGCATAAGTTTACCGCATAAACTTAACGATACCATTGGAGGCATTTTACTCACGATGCCGAACGGTTGTGATATTCCGTTATTGTCATTAGCGAAACATATAGAACAACAGCTATAACAATGGCGACGCGAGTCGCCATTTTAGTCACGTCGTGCCGCTTGTTTGTGATTTAAGTGGTGATGACGAGAAAATTGCCTTTTATCTCCCAATCTCTCAGCTCCTCTTTTACCTAATTTACCTAGATGTATTGAACTGTCCAATAAAGATAGGCCTTGATAGTTGTGCGCCCATAATGACGTGTAAGCATGAGTTCTTGTAAGCTAGTTAAAAACAGTGATTTCATAATAGAACCTATACTGTGTAAACATACATAATTCAATCAAAGCATGGTTCGAATTTATTATAACGATATTGTCCTTATTTTTTATGTGGTAATGTGGAATTAATTCATTTCTACTACTATTATCAATCAGTTAAGAGTTTATTAACTAATAATATTATCACTTACATGGACACTGTCTAGGCGACAATATCCATATAACAACCGTTATATTTTAAGGAGAGTTCGTGAGCAAAGTTAAGATTAAGTTAGTATCTATAGGTCATTTGCCGTTGGAATTTGAATCGAAGAAAATCAAAAACTTTTCTTCTTCATTATTTGAAGTGATTGGAAAAATTGATAATCATGAATTGCGATGTAATTCAGATGGTTTTGGCTGGGAGTTCTCTGATGATCTAGTTAGAGAACAAATGCCCGACCTAAATGGCGCAGACTTTATGATTGCAATTGTTAATGTTCCACTAGAAGAAAATTGGTACTCCCGTAGATTAGGCAACAATCAAGTAGTTTTCACATTTTACGAAATAAATGAAATATTACAGACTGCTAACGTCCCTTTGGAAAATGTCATTTATCGCCTCCTCAATGCCTACACCTTTGCATATAAAAGAAACAAGAATAAGATCCCAGAATTTCATGAAATGACAGACTTTACCCATGATGAAACACGTGGGTGTATTTTCGATATGAATGGGATTAAATCAGATTTAGTTGCTTCATGTCACAATCCAATCATTTGTAGTGAGTGCAAAGAAAAACTTAGACGAGATCGAGTTTCAAATGACGATATAGAGTCAGCTGAAAAGGAAATTAAAAAGATTCGTAAAGATCTTTACTTTTGTATTCTCGAAAAGGTTAAGCACCACCCAATTTGGGCTTTAACTCTTTCAAGCCTGTTTGCCTTTTCGTTAGGGGTTGCTGGTTCAATCACAGGATCTTATATATTTGAGCATCTTAAGAGTACAGAGAGTGAGCCACGAGATATAAGAAGTGGTTCATTAGGACAGCCTGCTGTTACGGTTGAAAAAACACCTCCACAGCAATCTGTCAATTAACCAAGCGTTATGCAACTCACTAGAAAGGAGACGTAGAATTATATGACTGAAGAATTCCAGCAAAACTTAGGATTAGCATTTATTGCCTATCCTTTAGTGGTAATAATTTTGATGAGAGTCGTTGCTAAACTTCCATTGGCTCATCCCTTTGTCGTTCTCAATTGGGGACTTATAACTATGGGCGCAGGCTTATCCACAATTGAATGGTTATTTTATACAGGCGTAGTGGCTACTCTTCTGTTCTCTATTTACTCTGTGTTAATGCTTCCAACAAAGGAAGCCATAAAGATTTCAAATGACGCATTATCACGGCTATCAAGTCAAAATAAGCCAGTAAATCTATTTCAAGAACTTAAAGGTAAGTTCAAATAATGCATAACAAAGCCATCAACCACCGCCACTTTGTGGCTGGACTGCCTAAAGCGCGCTTCGCTGCGTTGGAATAACTCCCCACGTCAAGTAGAACGCAAAAGTTTCGGCCTAATTCTTTGAGCCTATTTTTGTACTGTTCCCCAAACAAATTGAGTAAACGCAGTAGATGAAGCAAGTAAATTCGTCGGTTGTCATGCTGATATCCGCGGATTACTTATCTTTCAATAAGTAGCGCCTACCTTACATAATCCGTCGTGGCACCTGTCTTCAGTCTATGTACGTGGTTCAATACCGTAAACGTGATCACCATCCTAATGCCGTCGGTGGTTGTGCCACGTTCGATACTTGAACCACTGCATTAGCTCAAAACCGTGATGAAAAGTATGTTATGTTTTGACATGCTGATCACCAAATTTATGTTTCGTTAATAAAAATTATTATGGTTCTAGTGTTCAGCTCATCCACGATTGATTGGAGAACAGCAGTCTGAGTGGGGAGTCATTATGTCTGTTATGTTTTAAATCATACTAAATAGAATTTTTCCGGCTGAAATTAACAGCACAAGATATGTTGTCATCATTGCTAGCCCCCTAGGTAGAGGGTTGCGGGGTATAAATAGCATACTAATTGCATGAACAATTCTTCCAATAATGAAGGCTCCACCGAGCCACCAAAGTAAAGTAGCAGAAGCGCCTTGCCCTTCTAACAATGCAATCATAATCACGCAGATTGGTGCGTATTCAATTAAATTTCCGAAGGCTCTTCCTCTTCTTCTAAGTATTTCATCACCCCCATCGCCAAAAACATATTTAGCGATATCTCCGGCAGCTTTACCTAAAGTGGCGCGGCGTAATGAAACTAGTAGTGTTAGAACAAACAGTAATATCGCTAGAATTGCAGCTACTATTGATGTTATTGGTAGTAATATAGTCATGATCTAATCCTATTTAGCCAGTTTTGCAAACGTTCAATAGTGCCTTCCCAACCTTGAGAATGCCTAGTTATTGCTTCAGTAGTTAAGAGTTTTTGATGTGTAATAGTTAGTTCTGTTTCTTTTTTTTGTTTTTTTAGTTCGACGGTTACTAAGGAATTAATGCCTGCATGAATATCAGGTTTTTCCCACAACCATGTAAAAATAATTTTGGTCGGCTTTTTAATTTCAAGGAATTCACCTGAAAGGATAAGTTCTTGTTCATCTGGTAATGTGAAAGAAATTTTATATCCTCTGCCAACTTTAAATTGGTGGAAAAGAGTCTTCGCTTTTATATTATTAGCAGGTGATAACCACTGCTCTAAAGATTCTCCTGTAGCGAAAGCATTAAAGACATCTTCAATCCCATGGTTAAATATTTTCTTTAGTATTATTGGTTTGTCATCATTTGCCGCAATCATTTTTTAATACTCTGCTGTTCATTAAGTAGTAAATCCAATTTATCTAGGCTGCTATTCCATAAATTCTGGTGACGCTCTAACCAAGAAGTTACATTTTTTAGTCCGTCAGGGTTGATAGAAAAAACGTGATGACGTCCTTCTATTGATCTACTAACTAAATTAGCTTTCTCTAAAACTTTTAGGTGCTTTGAAATGGTTGGCTGAGAAAAGGTAAAGAGATTAACTAGTTCACCTGCCGTGCATTGCTGTTTATCGTTTATTACTTCCAGTACTTTTCTCCGAGATTCATCCCCGAGAGCATGGAAGGCATAATTTAATTGAATATTATATTGTATAGCCATTTGGCTATATTATTTATTGTGGTTACTAAAGTCAATATATATAATTGACATTTCCAATAACAAACATAACAAGATAATTGGACTCCCGCTCTAATACGGAGCTAACCTTAAAGGTGGCAAATGAATCTGGGAGAAGACGATGAATACGACAATTATCGGCGTTGATTTCGGCACCAAAGCTATTCAAGTGTGTATTTACACCAATAAAAAGGTGCAATCCAATAAGTAACTGACACCTAAGTAATTCAGTGAATTCCTATATCAACACACATCATGTAAGGTCGTATTCGAGTCATGTAGCGGCTCAAATTATTGGGTGTAGTATTGTCGTTCAGTCGGTCACGAGGCTAAATTAATATCGACATCTTTGGTTATGGCGGTACGTCAGAATCAAAAAACAGACAAAAATGATGCATTAGCAATAGTTCAGGCCAGTCTGCTACCTGACATTAATTTTGTCAGTAATTATTTTTTAAACAGTGTTGTGGTAACAAGTTAATTTTGTGAACGCTTCATACGGATTGAGCTAGGTAGAGTTTATCAAAGGTCACTAATGGAATTTGCCTATTTAAAAACCTTGTAGGCAAATTCATGAGTTCGTAAAGGTGTATTTAGTAGCTCAAGTTAGAGTTCATTTACAAATGGGGTGTTTACTATTAGTGTGGTGTTTTGAGTTAAGGTAAGTTACTCATAACAAGTCACTGCAAAGGACTAAAAAACAGCTGGCTATTGCTTGTGCCTCGCTATTTTAGCCATCAATTTTTAGCTTCTAAGTGGGGCGTTTTTGAGTAAAGTTTGGCATCTACTAAAGAGGAAATATAAGTGATAGATCTATTTTCATTATTAAGTATTGGTATCGCATTTTTTGTCATAGCTGTTTCACCGGGACCCGCAACTATTTCTAATGCAACCATAGCAATGAGTAAAGGTAGAAGAACTAGTTTAATTTATGGTGCAGGGCTGTCTACTGGCTTAGTCTTTTGGGGAATTATCGCCGCAAGTGGTATGGGTGCTATTCTTCAAAGTTCTATTTATTTATTAATGGCATTGAAAATTTTCGGTGGTCTATATCTATTAAGACTTGCTTACTTTTCTGCTAAAGACACTATGAAACCTAATTCATCTAACATTGAAATGATTGATGAGAATGTTTCTGGTAAAAACTGGTTTTTTCGTGGTGTTATTCTGAATATTTCTAATCCAAAAACAGTAATCGCTTGGATGGCTGCACTTTCTGTAGGTTTGGGTTCAAGTGACGGGATCCTTTCTCTTGCTTCAGGTGTGGTAGTTTGCATGATTGTCGGATTTGCTACAAATGCTATGTATTCAATTTGCTTCTCATATCGTGGGGTTATGAACTGGTATCAACGTGCAAGTCGATGGATAAATGGTGTTACTTCATTTTTATTTTCTATTGCTGGCATTGGATTGCTTCGTTCAGCCTTTAATCGTAGTTCAGTGTCGTATTAAAAACTAACACATATGAGCCTTCCGCCTGTCAATAAACGAATTTAACGGATCTGGCTGTTTTTTAGTCAGATTCAAATCAATCAACAAATGCATTTACTTCGTCTGTCATATGGCTGTTAATCATCGTTTACAGCAAACACATATATAGGCTCTCTTATTGCGGCCTTACCGCTGCCTGCGGTTTTCATTTCATTGAAAAAACAGGGGCACTAGACATTTATCGGTTAACCCTAAGATGGCACTATTCAAGCTCAGATGCTGTATGCACAGTTAGTTTCAGGCTCATTTAAGGTGTAAACGATTTTGTTGATTGCATTGAGTGCGCGACAATAAGGTGTCTAATCAAGGCGAAGTAGCTTACGCTAATGGCACAGTGATGATGGAAAATGAAGTCATGCTTCATTGGCGACATCATCGACGGTAGTACTCGCTTTTATCTAGTTAGACGAACAGCTCACCTTATTGCGCGACTTAACCTTTTAAGAGCCGTTGCTCATCAAACACCGTTTTGTTCTTAATGTTCTTAATGTTCTTAAGCATGAAGTAGACACACCGACCTAGCTTATGAGCCAAGGCCGAAAGTGCTTTGGCTTTGTTCATGCGCTTCTGTAATTGGTTCAAATATCTTCGAGCTTTTTCATTACCACGCAAGTAGAGCACTGCCGTTTCAGAGAATGCCCATTTTAGGTGTGCATTACCTATTTTGTTACCTTGTGTTCTGTAAGTTTTGCCTGCTGATTCAGCTTTGTATTTTACAAGACGAGAATACGAAGCAAAATTTTGCACCGTTTCAAATCGGGAGGTATCCCCGGTTTCATATAAAATAGTAAGCGATAGTATCTTTCCAATACAAGGAACGGTTTTAAGGAGTTCAAGATAAACAGGGTTATGTGTCTTGGCTTGTTTTTCGATAAACCATTCAACTTGGGCCAGCTCTTTTGCATAAAAATCGAGGGTGGGCATATCCATATCAATATTGCGCTGAACAATTGGGTCCTGATATTGCTCTCGGAGCTTGTGTCTGGCTGAGATATTTTTTAAATTAAGTTCGGTAGCGGGCAAATCGCGAGTTGCTCTCATTTCTCTTGGGTAATCATAAGCAATGGGGAAATTACCACCACGGAGCAGCGCAGCTATTTTAAATGAATCGATTTTGTCATTCTTGGTTTTGCCACCATGGATTGCTTTCATATACAGAGCATGGCCAAGAATAAAGTCGATATTAAGCTCTCGACACCAATCGGACACCCAGTACCAACAATACATGCATTCAACACCGACAATGACATTACCGATATAGGGCTCAAGGATGAGTAATAAGCCGTCTTTATTAGTGGCAATCTTTTTATGAACGATAACATTGGCTTGCGCGTCAATAATATAGACATAGAGCACACGAGCATGGAGATCGATATCACAGTAGTACGGATGTGAGTTATTATAAAATCTCAATGAGTTTTCTCCTGTTGGTTTGGTCGCCTTAAGCATACCGCTAATGCAGAATGTGAGGGAGAAGGCTCAATGAGTATCAAGTTGCTGCACTCGGATAAATTACTCGCTTTGCTCCTAATTTACTGGTGAGCATGGCGTTAGACTCCAATCATAATATAGAGAGATATTTTGAAATTAGAATATATAGTTAAATTCCACCCAGTAGGACAAGGGCTTTTTTCGTCGGGTAAAGTACATGATCAAAATGGAAGTGAATTTAACTTTATGTATGATTGTGGCACCTCAAGTAAGCAGTCACTATTAGATGATGCAATATCTTCATTGTCAGGTATAAACTCTATAGATTTGCTAGTGATTTCTCATTTTGACCATGATCATATTAGCGGTTTGGGAAGGTTATTAAAAAAGTGTCATGTTAAAACATTATTAATGCCGTACATTCCTCTTCCAGAAAGATTATTTGTTGCATTAGCAAATAACCTTGATATCAATGATTCATTTATGAATTTCTATTTAGACCCAGTTAAGTTTCTAATGTCAGAATACAATGAAAAAATAACACAGATAGTTTTAGTTTCACCGAGTCAAGTTGAGAGTGATGAAGTGAAACAAGAAATTTTTGAGGAAGTTGAACAAGAAGATATTGATGAGTTTGTTATTGATTTTAATGCAGTTGGTAGCGAGCTAGATATTCCTAATGCCAAACATTTAAAAGCAGGTGGTCGATTGGTTTACAATAAAATATTTGAATTCATTCCATACAATGATTCGTCAGGCGTACCTAAACTAACAAAAGAATTTATTAAGGAAGTAATAGATGAGCGTAAAATTCTTTTAAGCTCTTCTGATATAAAAAAGACTCAAGATTCATTAGGAAGAATCAAAGCTAGCTACGATAAACTATTTGGGAATTCTGCATTTAATAGAAATATTATATCTCTTTTTTTATTTGCTGGTTCTTGTCTGAAAACTAAGTATGGTAATCAGGTAATTAAGAGTAATCAAAATAGTTACTACAGTCATACTATACATGGTAGAAAAAACGGCATACTTTTTACAGGTGATGGGTATTTAAATACAGACAATAGATTAAAAAATCTACTTCAATTTTTAGGAAAAAGAAGAATTAATGATCTTGGAGTATTCCAAGTTATGCACCATGGTGCTAGTGCAAATTGGCGTCAAGGAGTTGCGAGAACCTTTTCACCTAGCATTAGTGTTTTTTCGTCAAATCCAGAGCATCAGTCTTTTCAACATCCTCATGCGGAAGTAGTTAAAGATTTTTTACCATATCACCCTGTACAAGTCGATGAATACAATTTTTTTGAAATTAATTTTTATCATTGGTAATAGCATTCAAGGCGTCTAACAAGATAATCGGACTCCCGCTCGAATACAAAGCTAACCTTAAAGGTGAGCAAATGAGTTTGGGAGAAGACGATGAATACGACAATTATCGACGTTGATTTAGGCACTAAGGCTATTTAACTGTGTATTTACACCAATAAAAAGGTGCAATCCAATAAGTAACTGACACTTCAGCAATTCAGTGAATTCCTACATCAGCACACACCATGCAGGTCGTAGTCGAGTCATATTCTCTGCTTGAGCGTCTCATGACCGCTGCTTAGTGCGTTTAAGTCATCTCTATTGAACATTCATTTACCAGCTACCTGCGCACTAATAATTTACCCACCTTCCAAAAGAAACTGACCTTATAAACTCCATAAAAAAGACGATTGATGTATTAATTGAATACTTTCGCACGTTGTTGCATTTTCAATAGCCGTCATAATGGCTCCATCGAAGCGAAATATAGATAAAGCATCAATCAAATAAAATGGAGATGATCTTATGATTAAAATTGAAGTATACAGCAAAGGCTATTGCCCATATTGCAAACAAGCAAAAGCGACACTTAAAAGCTTAGGTTTATCTTTCAAAGAATATGAAATTACCGGGAGCGATAAATTAACTCGTGAAATGCAGGCACGTAGCAAGCGAAGAACTGTACCGCAAATATTTATTAATGACGAACATATTGGTGGTTGTGATGACTTTCATCAAGCGCTACGTAGTGGGGCACTAACACATTTATTAACTCAGAAAACCAGTTAAAAAATTACAAAATACTTGAATAAGGATACGGTCATGACAACGATTAATATAGCTCAAAATACAAAAAACAATGCTAACCAAGAATCTGCAATTAATGCCTCAGAACTTGCTCAAAATGTTACAGCTGTTGGTGATACAGCGCTACGTTTATCCATTGCACTAATTTTAGTTTGGATTGGTGGCATGAAATTTACCGCTTATGAAGCTGGTGCCATTCAAGGTCTTGTCGCATCAAGCCCACTGACTTCTTGGCTCTATAGTGTATTTACAGTCCAAGGTGCTTCAAACTTTATCGGCGCTACAGAAATAGCAACAGCCATTGCTATTTTACTTACACCAGTTAACCGAATTGTCGGTATTGTTGGTAGCTTGGGGGCTATTGCTACTTTCGCAGTGACTTCAAGCTTATTATTAACGGCTCCTGTATGGGAAGCGTCATTAGGTGGATTTCCAGCGCTTAACGTCGTACCAGGACAGTTTTTAGTGAAAGACTTAGTCTTATTAGCGGCATCAGTCGTTTTACTTGGCAAGGCGCTTAATGCGAAAAAATAACAAATCGGGGCTATATATATTTAGCCCCTTTTTACTCGATGAATTCATTATGCGACTGATTTAGTTACGGCAGCTCGTTCTTTTTCATTTTACGAAATTGCTTTGGTGTCATACCCACATATTTGTTAAAGGTTTTTGTAAAAGCTCGTTCGGATTCGTAGCCCACATGAAGTGCTATGTCATCAATAAGTAACGTTGTGGTTTCGATCATTTCCTTCGCTTTTTGAATCCGCAAGTTCGATAAATACGTGAATACCGTATTTCCAACTAATAAGGTGAATTTTTTGGAAAATGCTGCTCTAGACATCCCGACATTAGATGCTAAATTTTCGATGGTCCATGGTTCGGCAGGCGATTCATGAATAAACTGTAATGCTTTTTTAATACGTTTATCACGTAAAGCATGAACAAAGGAATGCTGCTCTTGGCGACCAAAGTTTATTCGTATTAATTCAACTAACACCACTTCGGTCAGTTTGTTAACAATAATTTCATTACCAGGATTTTGCGCCATATATTCTGAACTGAGTTGATCAAACGTGCTCTTTAACCAAGCGTGTTTATTAAGTTCATCCTCACGTACGATTGTGACCTGTTCAAAAATGTTATTTAACGGGGACAATGCATCATTTTCAAAGGAACAGTATCCGCATAACAGCAAAGTAGAGTCTCCACTAATAGGCATTTGCCCTTCAGGTGGCTCACTAGTAAGAATATGGTCAATGCCTGGCCCTAAAAAGATCAAATCACCTGTAAACAACTGCTCGATTTGATCGCCTATTTTTACCCAACATGCTCCACGTCTAATTAAATGAAACCCAGCGGTGGTTTTGTTGAAATATTCTTTAACCCATGGGGGTTCAACGTGACTACAAAAGTAGACACTGCCACTTACACGTAACGATTTTAGTATGTCGCTTAAAATTTCCAAATGAACGCCTTTGTATTTAACTTGTCAAGAAGTGGGGATTACGCTTGGTATCGTCTGAAGGGTTGTATCGAGCAAACCCTAAAACCGCGGCCAATTTTAGTTAACCGCGATAAATTTAGGGTTCGCCATAAATTAACAGTGACTGGTGCTCCATAAGCGATGGCCGCAGTCTTCACTAAGAAGCATTTTATACTTTAAATTGACTAATGCTACTTTTTAGCTGATTACCGAGATTATCCAATTGAGCGCTCGCGGTTGATGTTTGGTCAGTAGCATTCGCGGCTTGCTGAGATATTTCGGTTATTGTATTAATGTTGTCTCGTACATTGTTTGTGGCTTCTATTTGTTGCCGCGCTTCCGATGCAATATCGGTATTCATTGTTAAGATCGCTTGAATTTCATTCTTAATATTATCGAGCGCTTTACCTGCTTGCTGAGCTTGTGATGCCGTTGTATTGACTTTGTCTTGGCTCGTGTTCATAACCGTCACCGCATTTTGCGCACCAGTTTGCAATGTGGCGACAAGGTTTTCTATTTCTATGGTCGATTTTTGCGTTCGCTGTGCCAGTGTTCTTACTTCATCGGCAACAACCGCAAACCCTCGGCCTTGTTCACCTGCACGCGCGGCCTCAATTGCTGCATTTAGTGCCAATAAATTCGTTTGTTCTGCAATGGTTTTAATTACATCAAGCACCGTACCAATATTCTCACTATCCGCTTTTACCTTTTCGATAACGACCGAAGCCTGTTCCATATCGATAGTAAGCTGATTAATCTCGTCAACGGTATTACCAACAATAGAATGTCCGGATAAAGCGGTAGCATTTGTTTCTTCGGCAGATTTAGAGGTCTCAGTTGCGTTATTGACAATTTCTTCGATGGCAATCGATAGCTGCTCAATGGTGTTTGCTAGATGTTGTGTTTCTTCTAGTTGTTTGTGAGTACCTGTTGCTGTGGTTTTTGTTATGCCAGACAACTCGCTTGCCGATATAGATACCTCTTCAGATTGTGTACGAACATTGCTGACAATAGAGTTCAAGTTGTCAATCATGATGTTGAAAGATTGGCTTAATTGTCCAATTTCGTCTTTTGAATTTATATCTGCTCTTAATGTAAGGTCACCGTTTTCTTGAATGGTATTAATGGTTTTTCTTAAACTATTAAGAGGTGTTACGATGATTTTAGATAATAAAAATGTAAAGCCAGTACCTAATATAATGACTAATGCGATTTGCAGTAAGATAGATATTTTAATTGTGCTGCTTGTTGCGGCTTGCTTTGCGCGATTCTCAGCAGATAACTGGCGAATATGCTCTTCCAGATTTTGCATCTTGGTTGTAATGGTTCTCTCTATATCGTCTGATATCTTATAAGCATCGCTTAGTAATAAGCTTCCATTGACTTTATCATCGTTAATGAAAGAAACCGCCATTTTATGAAGTATATTATTATACTCATCAATAGGCTTAGCCAGCTTTTCTAATTCCGAAGATCCGCTTCCACCAATAATAGACATGGTATTTTTATAGTGTTTTTCTACGGCTTCTTTAGCGTCATCCCTAAATAGCATGGCAAACAATAAGCTCTTTTCTCTTAGCTTTGAAAACTGACTATCTAACTCGCTCAGAGTTGATAGTTGATCGATACTGGTGTCTTGCTCGCTAGAACCTTGCTGCGTTTTATTTATTTGATAGCCAAGAAAAATACTCCCAATAATTACAATTACGATAAAGCTTGTATTGAGTAAAAATATTTTTTGTTTTAAAGACGTTAGCATTATAAAGAAGCTCCTTTTTGATCTATCAATCTGTCTAATAAATAGTTGATATGCTTCATTTCTTGATAGACATCAGAAGGTTTTTTATTTTTAACTTCAATTGCGATATCTGTTGAATGACTTATGTTTAATGGTTTTTTTAATAAATTAATTTCGGCAATGATGTACTGAGTTTGTAAAAAAGCATCTGATGGAGTCACCTTTGAAAAAGAGTTTTCCTGTGGTATGGCTAAGGTTTCCATCTTGTAGATTTCTTTGAGCTGATTGATTTTTTTTCTAACGGATAGTGCAGATATGACGACATCTTTTGGCGTTTTATCTTTCTCGTAAGCCTCCATCTTAGAGCCATCAGGATGCATGCCATAGGCTGCTGTAACCAATAGTCTTTTTTGGTCAAAATTTAAGTCATCTAAGCGATTGGAGAGTGTTGAAATAATAGATTTTAGATCGGTCTTAGCACGATAGGTTTGCGCATAAACTTGATTGGGGCTAACTTTGTCATAGCCTCGTAAGCGCAGCACCTTAGCATAAAGTTTGAATAATTTATCGTATACATCCTTTGGACTTTTGTTAGAAAAACGTTCCACATCGTATACATTAACACCAACATTGTTTTCATAGATTCGCTCTATGGCATCGGTGACTATCTGTGTTAGATAATAAACATCGGTAGGTGAATAGTTAATAGGAGACGAAAAGGTCAACGGTGGGGGGGTGAGCTTGTTTTCCAACGTATACTGATATATCTCTGCAATAGTTGCCACATTAAGCTCATAAACATGCATGGGTTTAACGGCTGTTTCATGAGATTTAGGTAAAGCAATATCAGTAATGTTTTTCTCTTCTAATACCTTTACTAATAACCGAGACGCATAATCAATATTGGCATAAACATCGCTTGGAGTGTATTTCTTTTCTGCATAAGAGGTTCCGCTAAGTAGAGTGCATGTTATAAACAGAAAAAAACTTAACCTATTAATACATATTTGCATAATTTTCTTCACTATATTCTCACGACTAATATATTTTTGGTGTGAATGATTAACATTCCCAGGATTGATACATTTCAGTGTAGACAGTGAATTTGTTCTAGTCCAATTACCACAGCTTTACTCATATAAAATGACAAATGACGACTTTTTGGTGGGGTATGGTTGGCCGTGAGAAGTAGGTGACGGAATGCCCCACGTTAAGTAGAGCGCAGTATATTCGTCGTTCATTATGCTTATATTAGAGTCGTGGGAACTTGCTCCATCATGTAGTCAATAAACACCCGAAACCGAGCGGGCATATACTTGGTTTGTGCGTATTGCAGGGCGATGGTGCCGTGGTAATTGCCTTTTATCTCCCAGTCGCTCAGCACCTCAACAACTTCGCCTTTTTCTATGGCGCGACGAACCACAAAATCATGAAAGATACCGATCCCTAGACCATCGATAACCCCATTTAAACGCATTTGCGCTTCGTTCACCGCATAACGCCCGGTGACCGCGACCGAGTGTTGCTCATCATCTTGAACAAAATGCCAAATATTATCGTTGTCGGTTTCGGCTAAATAGAGGCAGTCATGATCTAACAACTCGGTAGGGTGGTTTGGCGTGCCTCTTGACGCTAAATACTCTGGGCTCGCACACAACACTAACGAGGTTGCGCCGATCTCTTTCAGGACTAAATTGGGGTTGGGTTTATCCGTAAGTTGAAAGCAGATATCAATACCGTGGCTAAAAATATCAACAGGGCCATCAACTGCGCGCAATTTAAGTTGGATGTCGGGGTACTGCTTTAAAAACGGAATCACCAAGGGTTGAAGTACGATATTGAGGAAGGCTTCCGGCGCCGATACTGTAATCGGCCCAGCCGCGAGAGCATGTTGTTCATTAGACAGTTCGACCGCTTGCTCGGCAGAATTGACCATGGTTCGACACTGCTGAGCAATTCGACTTCCAGCTTCGGTGATCAACAAGCGGCGAGTGGTTCTCTCAAATAGCTTCACCGACAACGCTTTTTCTAATCGACTGATGGTTTTACTTAATGCTGAAGGAGTAACGCCTAACTTCTTGGCCGCGGCGGTAAAGCTTTTCTCCTCTACCACCAAAATAAAGGCAGCAAGGTCGGGCAACAGAGTAATGAGCTTATTTGAAATCATCTATTTGTGCCTGCGATTCACTAATGATTTTCCATGTAACAGGATAATAGTATTAATCGTGATGTTTTAATATAGGTTTACACGGCAAAGAGAACATTCATCCACTCTTTGTGTGATTTTGAATCTCTTCCAAACATTGAGTAAGGAGCCCGACTATGAGTGCTGCATTTTACGAACAGATCAAGCAACAGATAGAACAGACCAAAACGGATGGCCTGTATAAATCTGAACGTGTTATTACCTCGGCGCAGCAAGCATCGGTGTCAATCTCAAGTGGCGAGCAGGTACTTAATTTTTGTGCGAATAACTATTTAGGTTTAGCCAATGATCCTGCACTAATTGAAGCGGCCAAGCAGGGTATGGACGATAACGGTTTTGGTATGGCTTCGGTGCGCTTTATTTGTGGAACGCAAGATGCGCATAAAGAGTTAGAAGCAAAACTTTCTCAATTTCTCGGGATGGAAGACACCATTCTTTACACCTCGTGCTTCGATGCAAATACCGGCCTTTTCGAAACTATTTTAGGCCCAGAAGATGCGATTATCTCTGATGCGCTCAATCATGCCTCGATTATTGACGGTGTTCGCCTGTGTAAAGCCAAGCGCTTCCGTTATGCCAATAATGATATGGCTGAGTTGGAGCAGCAACTTATCGATGCGGATAAAGCAGGCGCAAGGCATAAGCTTATCGTGACCGACGGTGTTTTCTCGATGGATGGTGTGGTGGCGAACTTACCAGCTATTTGCGATCTGGCGGATAAATACTCGGCGTTAGTCATGGTGGATGATTCTCATGCGGTAGGTTTTATGGGCGCAGAAGGAAGAGGTACCCATGAATATCATGATGTGATTGACCGAATTGATATAATCACCGGCACGTTGGGTAAAGCGATGGGTGGGGCATCGGGTGGTTATACTTCGGGTAAAAAAGAGGTCATCGATTGGCTGCGTCAGCGTTCGCGCCCGTATCTCTTTTCTAACTCGGTTGCTCCTGCGATTGTGGCGGCCTCTATTCGGGTATTGGATTTACTTAAAGAAGGCGATGAACTGCGAGCTCAACTTTGGCGCAATGCGAGCCATTTCCGCAGTCGCATGCAACAAGCTGGTTTTACCTTAGGTGGTTCGGATCACGCCATTATTCCGATCATGCTTGGTGATGCCAAAGTTGCCGCTGAGTTTGCCGAACGCGCGCTCACCAAAGGCATTTATGTTATCGGATTTTCCTTCCCTGTGGTTCCGAATGGCAAAGCGCGCATTCGTACTCAAATGTCTGCCGCTCATAGCTTGGCCGAGTTGGATAAAGCGATTGATGCCTTTATTGAAGTCGGGCAAGAGATGGGCTTGATTTAGGGTTAAAACGATGAAAATTAAAGCCTTAGCAAAATTAGAAACGAAAGAAGGCATTTGGCTAACACAGGTAGATAAACCTGAAGTCGGCCACAATGACCTGTTGATTAAGATTAAAAAGACGGCTATCTGCGGTACCGATATTCATATCTATAACTGGGACGCATGGTCGCAGCAGACAATACCGGTGCCAATGGTGGTGGGTCACGAGTACGTTGGCGAAGTGGTCGGAATGGGTCAAGAAGTTCGCGGCTTTGAATTAGGCGATCGCGTCTCAGGCGAGGGGCATATTACTTGCGGTTATTGTCGCAACTGCCGAGGTGGACGGACCCATTTGTGCCGTAATACCGTTGGCGTGGGCGTCAATCGTACTGGAGCATTTTCTGAGTATTTGGTGATTCCAGCGTTTAATGCGTTTAAGATCCCAGATGGTATTTCTGATGATTTAGCTTCAATTTTTGACCCGTTTGGTAACGCAGTACACACAGCGCTCTCTTTTGATTTGGTCGGCGAAGATGTGTTGATCACCGGAGCTGGTCCAATTGGCATTATGGCTGCAGCGGTAGCTAAACATGTGGGTGCGCGTCATGTGGTTATCACCGATGTGAACCCTTACCGTTTGGAGTTGGCTGAGAAAGTCGGCGTGACTCGAGCTGTCAATGTGGCTGAGCAACCGTTGGAACAAGTAATGGCCGACCTGGGGATGACCGAAGGTTTCGATGTCGGTTTAGAGATGTCGGGCAACCCAATGGCGTTCAATAGCATGTTAAAAGAGATGAACCACGGCGGTCGTATTGCATTATTGGGAATTCCACCATCAGATATGGGCATCGATTGGAATCAAGTGATCTTTAAAGGCTTGGTGATCAAAGGTATTTATGGCCGTGAGATGTTTGAAACTTGGTACAAGATGGCAAGCCTTATCCAATCTGGCTTAGATCTAACGCCAATCATTACGCACCATTTTAAAGTCGATGATTTCCAACAAGGCTTCGACACCATGCGCAGTGGGCTGTCTGGGAAAGTAATATTGGATTGGGAATGATTGTTTAAAGCGCTCGCAAGGAGCGCTTTTATTGCTTTTATTGCTTTTCGTGTGAGTCCAAGCAAACAAGTGATTCACTGATAATTTGTTGTTTCCACTCGTTTGTTGCATCTGGCCAAAATCTAACTGGGGTCGCATTTGGAATTCGTGGCCCACTTGGTGTGCCAGTTAAGTGAAATTGAATGGCTCGATAGACGCCAGAATGCGCAATAATTACCGGGTTATCATACTCTGACAAAACTCGGTTTATTGCTTGTGTTATTCGAGTAATGAATGGCCCCCAGGGTTCCCCACCTGGTGGGGTATCGAAGTAACACACCTGTTTGGTTATTGGTTGAAGTTCTAAATCGCCCCAATCTCGTTCTGATAAATCCACGTCGGTAGAAAACTCGGTATTTGGTAGCGCTAATTTGGTGGTTTCGACGGCTCTTTGCATCGGGCTTGATACGATTTTGATATCGTTTTTGATGACTGTTGCAACGGGCTTTCTTGCATCGAGTGCTTGCTGTCTTCCACTTGCATTCAGTGGTATATCGGTCGAACCACAAAAAACGTTATTTTGATTCGCGTCAGTTTCGCCGTGGCGCATGAAAATGAATGGTTTTTTAATTAGTGACATAAGAGGGTTCCCAGTGATTGTCTGTATGAATCTCGCAGTTAAATAAGTGAGTCTGAAACGTCGATAGATCGGGGTGAAATAAAGGAATAAGAGTTTGACATTGAAGGTGCTGTGCGAGGCTAATTGTATCGGTCAGTGTGGGGTGTACATTCCAACGATGAAAGTCGGCCTCACCTTGTTGGCATAGTTGTTTTGCTAACATACCGATGTGTCCGGTAAAAATGATATTGTTGATTGGAGTATCGTTAGAAGAAATCAAAGTCTTAACTAACCCACCATCGAGATCAGGAGAGCCGGCGAGAACGATATTATCCGGCTCAATGTCGGAGATATTTTGAATGGCATGCACAAATTGGCTAAGGGTTTTCAATTGCTTCTTTTTCGTTTCTTTCAGCCCTGTATCATTTTCAACTAGTGCTTCATTGATATGTTCCAGACCATTTTGATCAAAGCAAATTGTTGATGAGCACCATTCATTTAACCACAACGCTATCTCAATACTGCGCCCAGAAGCGGGAACTGGCAGTAGAATACTACCCTTATTAGCAGCGTGTTCTAGTGTGTTCATTAACTCTATTTTTTGTGTCGATAGAGGAGTGTCATAGTTGCCGTACGAAGTATCAAGCAAGGCAATCTCGGCGATTGGCGGTGAGTCAAAACGATAAGTGTCCGATTCTAAGCAGTAGTCACCGCTATAGAAAATGCCTCTGCCAGCATTAAAATGAAACCAGAGACCACCGAGTGCATGTCCGTTTGAACCAGTGCGCACCTGTATCCCCATTACTTCAGTACAGCCAGAGATCGGCAGAATATGCACATTGGAATGGTTGGTGAGTTTGGTGGCCACAAACTTTGAGCAATAAATTGGAATATGATGAGGAAGTTGCGTCGCTCCGCCTATGTGATCGTGGTGATCGTGGCTGATAAACACCGCATCAACATCACTAGGAAGCTGCCAAGGTATCTCTGTTGAACCAATACAAGCACCTGCATCAAGCAGAAATTTCCGCTTAGCGATACGCAGTATAATTGCCGCGGGTGCTTTAAGGGTTAGTCCGCTAAGAATATCGATAGAAATCGTCATGCTACATCCACTCGCCAGCCTTGTTCTAAAGCGACATTGACCATTGTATTAACGGCGATGGCGGAATTGTGATAGCAAATAACGGACTGTTGATCGTGAAGAAAGCTTAGGGTTAACAGGTAACGTTCTCCCAAAAATACGCAATCTTTCACGTAAGCAGCGATACCGGTTTCTGCAAGGTGAACATGCTCAGGGCGCAGCAATACGGGCAAAGGCAGAGCTGTAGTATGGGTATTTAAATCATGAGCATCGAGCTTTCTTTTTGCATGTTGATTGATTGGCAGGTTAACAACGCTCCCTTTTCCAATAAAACTGGCCAGCCAAGAAGACTTAGGCTGTTGATAAAGCGACTCAGGTGTTCCCCACTGTACTAACTTACCTTGATTCATTACCGCAATATGAGTAGCCAACGCCATAGCTTCGGCTTGATCATGTGTGACAAATACGAAAGTGGCTCCCGTTTCTTGATGAAATTCTCGAAAGCTTTGTTCCATGGCTGAGCGTAGGTGACGATCGAGATTGGCTAGCGGTTCATCAAGCAACACCACTTCAGGCTCAGCAACGAGGCAGCGAGCAAGGGCCACTCTTTGGCGCTGTCCACCGCTCAAATCTTGGATCTTTCGCTCTGCGTATTGCGCCATGTCTACCGTTTCTAATACTCGTTTAACAGTTGCTTGAGTTCGAGCTGTTGTTTGCTTTTGTACTTTTAGCGGATAAGAGACGTTTTCTTTGACGGTCATATGGGGCCACAAAGCGTAGGACTGGAAAACCATACTCATTCGCCGCTTTTCTGGTGGAATAGCGTTACACCCGTTATCGAGAACTTGGTCATTCATAATGAGTGAGCCAGATGTTAGGTTTTCTAAACCAGCAATCATGCGCAATGTCGTTGTTTTACCGCAGCCACTTGGGCCAAGCAGTGCACAGAATGCGCCATTCGGAATCGTTAATGAGAGGTCGTTAACGGCCATTTGATTGCCATAGGCTTTACACACATTATCGAGAATTAGTTTTGCCATGGAATGACTCCTTTGGGTAAAAATCGAGACAGAGAGTTGAGTAACCACATCACAATGGCAATCAGTAAAACAACCACCACTGAAACCGCCGAAGCCAGAACTTTATTGCCGCTTTCATCCAAGTTAAAGATCACGACACCTAAGGTTTCAGTTCCTGCACTCCAAAGCAGAGCGGAGACTGTTAATTCATTGACGGCGGTGAGAAAAACAAGCAATCCGCCAGCAAAAGCAGAAGGTGCAAGCAGTGGGAAAATGATATCTCTTAGACGCACCATGACACTTGCGCCTGAAAGCTGAGCAGCTTCCTCCATTGCTGGATCAATTTGTTTCATTTGGGTAAAGATGGCTTTAAAACAAACCGCCATAAAACGCGCTAGGTAGGCGATAAAAATGATACCTAACGTGCCATAGAGACTCCAGTCGAGCCATGGTATCGGGCGGGCAAATAGTAGAATACACGCGATGGCTAAAACGATGCCGGGAAGGGTATATGGAATGTCAATGATACTGATGAGAAGTTGAGTTTTTCTGCTTGGAAACTGAGTTGAAAAATACGCAAGAGGTAGACAAATAACCACCAATGTAATCGCAGCTGTTATTGAAAGAAACATACTGTTAGTCAGTGCGGTGTATGTTGAACTGTGTTTGGCTAAAATGGTCTGATAAGCGTCAAAGGTTAATGTGTTCCAGTTTAAAGGTACGCCCATTGTTGGGATTAGAGAGCTGAATATTAATGCGAGCAGTGGCAACATCAAAATTAGGAAAAGTAGCAGAGCGAGCACCCATTCGGCAGGGTTTCGGTATGCTCCCAAGCGAATATAGAGCGCTTGTCCACTGCTTCCGATAAGGTGTGTCGAACTGGCTTGCTGCGCTTTATTTTGAACATAAATAATCAGATAAGCCAGTAACGCCATAATGATAGACAAACTTGCAACATCATTAAGAACATGACTACCGAAATTAGCCATATATTGATAAATCAGGGTCGGTAGCACTTGGTAGGAAATTGGGATTCCAATCATTGCGGCAATCCCAAAGTTACCCAAGGACGAAACAAAAGCAAGCGCAG
The DNA here is from genome assembly GCF_053850235.1 of Vibrio phycocola. Lineage (NCBI taxonomy): Bacteria > Pseudomonadati > Pseudomonadota > Gammaproteobacteria > Vibrionales > Vibrionaceae > Vibrio > Vibrio phycocola. The sequence goes on from NZ_JBSQDJ010000006.1 coordinate 245,752, forward strand.
CCGCTGCAAGTATTGCGGGATAACACAATGGCAAAATAATATCCGACAAAATCTGTTTCGTAGATGTCCCACATAAGCGCGCAGCTTCGATTTGCTCGTTAGGTAGAGAAATCAATTGTGTTCTCAACGCTAAAAAGACAAGTGGGGCATGTTGAATGCCAAGTAAAAAAGCGATGCCTTCTGCTGAATAGATAGGGTTTGGGCTACCTAGTGGAGGCGCCATTCCGAGACTCTTTAGAATGGTACTGCTTGGGCCAAATAATTGAATCCAACTAAGAGCGGTAACCTGTGGGGGAATCATCATTGGGAGCATGAAAAGGAACGCCCAAAGTGGCTTATACCGAATATTGGTTAATGCGAGCAGTATCGATAAGAAGCCGCCAATCGCGAGTGATAAGAGCATCGCAAGTGTGCTGGTATATAAGCTATGCCACAGCGCTACCCAAGTCGATGGTTTAGACAAGACTCGCCAAAGACTGGAGTTCAAACCCTGGCTTAGATCGGATAGAGAAGTGATGAATAATTGCAATGACGGTAAAACCGTCAGCACGACAACGGTTAGCAACAACAGTATGACAAGCCCCCGATAGAGGCTTGTATAGTTGATCATGGTGGCTGTTTTCATTTTTAGTTAAAGATCTCAGCAAAACGAGCTTTGTTGGAATTGGCATTCTTTAACGCATTGTTAGCGTCAAATGTCATCATCTTAATTTGATCACGCGAAGGAAACCCTTCTGGAGTACTGACTTGATTGGATGCGGGAATGTAGCCTTGGCTCTTTACCAATTCTTGACCTTGCTCCGATAAGAGAAAGTCTACAAATTGCTGGGCTGCTTCTGTGTGTTTGCTATTTGCAAGAATTGCGACAGGTTCTGTAACCATGCTCACGCCTTCTTTAGGAAATACAAACTCGATTGGAGCGCCTTTCGCTTTTTCACGAATGGCTAAAAAATCTACGATAGCGCCATACGCTTTTGTTCCTGATGACAAAGCGGAAAGTACGCCTCCGTTTCCACCTTGGGCTTTAACTTGGTTATTTTTAAGCTGTTGATAATAATCCCACCCGAGATCTTCATTTTCAGTCAACGTCGCAAGGTGAATAAGAGCAGCGCCAGAATAAAGAGGACTAGGCATTGCGGTTAGATTTTTTAGCTCAGGCTTGGTTAAATCCCACCATGATGTAGGTTTAAAGCTTGCCTGTGTGTTGTAGGCAATCCCCGAGGTAATCATCTTGGTTCCGTGATAGTAACCTTTTGCATCGTAAAGTGCTGAGTCATAGTTTTTTTGGTGTTTTGATTGGTACGGATAAAGCAGATCTTTTTGCTTGAGTGACTCCATTGTGACGCTATCAGCAATCAAAAGTAGATCTGGGCTTTTAACTCCCGCTTCTTGTTCTGCTTGAAAGCGCGTCATTAATTTAGTTGTACCGTCACGTATCCAATTCACTCGTATTTCTGGGTTCTGTTTTTCAAATGCGGCAACGGTTTGTTGGGCATCTTGATTGGGCTGGCTGGTATACAGTAATAGCGTGGTTTGTGCACTGGCAGAGACTGAGATCAGTGATAGTAAAAGTGCGGTAACTTTATTCATATTTTCCTCGTTGGATATAAATAGTGCTGTGGTAGACAAGTTATGCTTGTCAATGTCGAACAGTAGTTAAGCACTCGTATATGACGGAAAAAATACATTTCTATTGCGTTATGATGGCGTTTATTTTTCAATCAGAAAAGAGAGTAGATAGTTAGAAAATCGTGAGAGGGTTATGCAGAATGTGTGCTTGATTAACGGCGCTGGCAACATTGCGCAATGACCGCAGGTTTCCATCGGGAGAGCTGAGTGGTACTGCGGTATACGTGAAAACACACTTGTAATAATGTCAGTATTTTATCTATTAGCCATTATGTTCACTGGCATCTTTTCTCTTTATTTCTTTGTGTCCATCTTCTGTAACGCCTTGCTTCCAATAGCTGCTGATATAAATATTGTCACTCTCAACCGCTTTCTCGTTGCGGAAATAAGTGCGTAATTGACGCATCGAATCAAACTCACATGCTACCCAAACTGATACCCCACCGTTTAGCCAAGGTAGAGATGTAACAATATCAGCAAGTGATTCCCCGTCGATTAACCAGACAATATTAATCCCAGTTGGCGCTGCAATGGTTTGTATGTCCTCTTTTTCGAGAACCTTTATAACGGCATAGCCTTTTGCATCACTAGGAAGTCGGCTGATTTTTGCTGATAACGCGGGTAATGCGGTCATGTCGGCAACCATAAAAAACCAGTCAACATTGGTATTGATTTCTTTAATAGAACCAGGGCCTTTGATATCGATGGTGTCACCAATTTGAGCCTGCATTCCCCAGCGAGCCCCAAATCCGCTAATGACATTGGGAGTGGTATGTCTGACAAAATCGATATCGATTGTGCGTTTAGCCGGTGAAAAGTGACGAATGGTGTAAGTTCGCATGACAGGGCGTTCTTCTTCAGTCATTGAACTTAAATCAGTCAGTCCTTTTTTATTGAATAGCAGCTTTATATACCCACCTTCACAGTCACTGGGAAATAGGGCAAGTGATTCGCCTTGTAGGGTGATACGTTGCATGTTGGGAGTGATGTGTTGTGATGCAATGACGGTTAGGTTTTTAGGTGCTGGTATGTTCACTTTATTTTCTCGATAATGATTCTCATTTGAGTTTAATTTATCATTAAAATAACATGAATGGTATGGCTTTAATAAATTGAATTTGCAGAGAATTCAAGATGATTTTCGGGTCGATAGACTCGATGTTGATGGACCATCAGACTGTTTATTTACGACAATATCCCTAATTTCTTCAACTTTCGATACAGCGTATTGCGACTAATATTGAGCATTTTAGAGGTTCGGCTGATATTGCCGTTATTGGCTCGATAGGTATTGAGAATGGTCTCTTCAACGGTCTCTTGTAAACTGATCTCTTGTGATTTATCAGCATGGTTTGGCGTAGTCGGTGATGAGAGAGTGTCTACCGATAAAAGAGAGCGCATAATTTGATCGGGAATGTGTTCTAGTAACAATGTTGATTCTTCGCTAGCAAGTAGAGTGGCAACTTGGAGTAGGTTATCCAACTCTCTTATGTTTCCCGGCCAGCTATAGCGTTCTAACAAGGCCAATAAGCCAGCATCGATCTGCTGGTTGGGCTTGCTGTATTCTTTATGAATCTCTTGGATCAATGCGGATTTGTCTTTTCGTTCTCGTAGCGCAGGAAGATTGAACACTAGGCCGTTAAGTCGGTAATACAGATCTTGTCTGAATGCACCTTGTTCAACCAGTTGTTCGAGGTTTTTATGCGTCGCGGCAACAATCTGGATATCAACTTTGTGGCACTGATTAGACCCGATAGGAACGACTTCTTTTTCTTGCAATACATGCAATAATCGACATTGCGCATCAAGCGGCATGTCTGCAATTTCGTCTAAAAATAGAATCCCATTATTAGCTTGACGAATCTTACCTTGAAACCCTTTGCTGTTGGCTCCGGTAAAAGCGCCGGGAGCGTAACCAAACAGTTCGGACTCAATCAGATCGTTCGGCAGAGCACCGCAATTCACCACGACGAGGGGAGAGCGTTTACGTTCGCTTTGTTGATGGAGTGCTTTAACAAACTCGCCTTTACCCACACCAGTTTCACCTAGAATTAGTAAATTGATCTGCTTATCAATCACACGACACGCCTGCTGCCATGCATTCTCGATCCGATCATCCCCATGATGCAAATTACACGATGGGGAGTAGGTGGTGGACTTGGTGACAGTTGCTGTCGGTTGTTGGTGCAAGCGATAGACAAAAGAAGACGTCTCTTTTTTAAGCAACGAGTCGAGTGATGTCCCAACCATATTGGGATTATTGAGCAAATGAGAAGCGGCTTGATTGTGAGCGATAACCTTTCCGACTTCATTGGCAATCATAATGCCTTGCCAATCACTATCGAGCAGTGAATCGTCACCTGCGATATTGACTCTGATTGAGCCATTAGGAATGTTAAATAACAAGCGATTTTCTATCTTCTGCACCATGCTTTGAATTAACAATTGAGTGGTGTTGGTATGAGCTTGCTGTTCGCTAGTAATGTCTAAAACGCCCAACATATTACCTTGATAATCAAAGATCGGGCTGGCTGAGCAACTGATGAATCTATGCTGATTGATGAAGTGTTGTTTGCCAATCACCGTGATGGGTTTGGCTTCGACAATGGCCGTTCCAATTGCGTTGGTGCCTTTTAACTTTTCTTGCCAACACACGCCACTTTCTAGCGCAATAGAGGTAAGTCGACTGGCGAATTTTTCTTGTCCCCATGAACGAATGATAACACCTTGAGTATCAGTCAGAATCAAGCGGCTATTGGTTCTGGCAAACATTTGATTGAACAAAGGCAGGGCCATTTCTTCGATGCTGGCAATCAAAATTTTCGCGTTTTCTCGCCGCTCACTGAGCTGATACTTCTCTAATCGAATATCGTCAGGTAGGCGATGTTCACGCAGTCCCGCTTCATTACTTCGGTGCCATGAATTGTTGAGCCAATCAATTGTATTGTCGAGTTGTAGCTGCATAAGTGTTCCATAATGTAACAATTTGAGTGTGCCACTTTAAGACAGTTGAACAAAGTGAACAGATTGAACATAACGGTGTTTTAGATTGGGGAATCACTGTTAATGAAATGTAATCATAATGTTAACACTGGTTTGACTCAATAGTGTCAATGTTGGCGTGTGAATTGCGTAGCAAAACTGAGCTCTCGACAACAACAGAGTGCGACTAAAACCATAAAACGAAATGTATCTAACGACACGTATCTAACGGAAGGATGACCTTATGATTTATGCTCAGCCAGGCACACAAGACTCAATTGTTAACTTTAAAGAGGTTTACGATAATTACATTGGAGGCGAATGGGTTAAGCCTGTTAATGGCCGCTATTTTGATAATAGAAGCCCTGTTGATGGCAAAGTATTTTGTAAAATCCCCCAGTCTGATGAGGCTGATATTGAGCTTGCCTTAGATGCAGCGCACAATGCAAAAGATGCTTGGGCAGCCACTTCAGTAACAGAACGTTCAAACCTTTTACTAAAAATCGCTGATAGAATTGAAGAGAATTTAGAAATCCTTGCTGTTGCAGAAACGTGGGATAACGGTAAAGCTGTTCGCGAAACCTTAGCGGCTGATATTCCTTTAGCAGCAGATCATTTCAGATACTTTGCTGGCTGCTTACGCTCACAAGAAGGTACCTTAAGTGAACTAGATGAAAATACGGTAGCCTATCATTTTCACGAACCACTAGGTGTTGTCGGGCAAATTATTCCTTGGAACTTTCCATTGCTTATGGCCGCGTGGAAACTTCCACCAGCATTAGCGGCAGGTAATTGTGTGGTTTTAAAACCAGCAGAACAAACGCCAGCCTCTATTTTAGTATTAATGGAAATAATTCAAGATATTTTGCCACCAGGGGTACTAAACATTGTAAATGGTTTTGGTAAAGAAGCAGGTCAAGCTTTGGCTTCTAGTACTCGAATCGCTAAAATAGCGTTTACTGGTTCAACTCCAACAGGCTCTCACATTTTAAAATGTGCAGCTGAAAATATTATTCCTTCAACAGTAGAGCTAGGTGGTAAGTCACCGAATATTTTCTTTAATGATGTATTAGATCATGAAGATGAGTACTTAAGTAAGTGTATTGAAGGGGCAATATTAGCGTTCTTTAACCAAGGTGAAGTATGTACCTGCCCATCTCGATTATTTGTACAAGAAGATATTTATGATCAGTTCATTGAAAAAGTTATCGAAAGATCCAAACTTATTACTCGAGGTAACCCACTCAATACAGAAACAATGGTTGGCGCTCAAGTGTCTGAAGCCCAATTTGATAAAATTCTAGGCTATATAGATATTGGTAAAGAAGAAGGCGCTGAAGTATTAATGGGCGGTAGTGTTGCACAAATGGATAATGACTATAACGAGGGTTATTATATTCAGCCAACATTATTAAAAGGTAATAACTCAATGCGTGTGTTCCAAGAAGAAATTTTTGGTCCTGTTATTTCAGTCTTAACTTTTAAAGATGAAGAGGAAGCCTTAGCATTAGCGAACGATTCTGAATTTGGTTTAGGCGCAGGTGTTTGGACAAGAGATATGAATAAAGCGTATCGAATGGGCCGTAAAATACAAGCAGGACGAATCTGGACGAACTGTTATCATTTATACCCTGCACACGCTGCTTTTGGTGGATATAAAAAGTCTGGTATTGGTAGAGAAAATCATAAAATGGCTTTAGAACATTACCAACAAACTAAAAACTTATTAGTTAGTTATGATAAAAATCCACTTGGTTTCTTTTGATCATCAAACATGAATTGAGCGAGTGAGGTGTCTAATCTCCATTCGAATAATAGGCAACTTTGGTTGCCTATTTTTTTATTTTTTTGTGGGAGGGGAGCCATGGGTATCAAGCGAGATATTGATTAACAAAGTTTTACATTATACCTTGACCTTTACTCCTCATATTTATCATTTTTTTTCTTATAATTTTCAGTTGTTTGTTATTTTGAATAGCAGAAAACGGTAACATTGTGATAATGAAGAGTATTTGACTCTTTTACTCAGCGCTTATACTTTCTATACTCGCGCTCCTAGTCTCATCTCAACAAGTTTTTAGCTGAGTTTTAACAAGCGGTTAAGAGTCAGAGAAGGGACATTCTTCATACTTTGAATCAGGCTGATTATGCGTATATATCCCGATACTATACTTGATATCATTTCAAGTAGTGCTCTTAATCTGAATAACATTAGTAAACTATCTGGGGTTTCTAATACTTATCTGACGAAATTAAGTAAGAAGCAAATCAATCATCCTGGTAAAGATAAAATCACCTCGATTCTGCTTGCTCTCAATTACACCATCGCTGAGATCAATCAAATCTTAGCTGAGTACGATTATCAAAGCCTGAATAAATTCGATATTCCTAATCTGCTGGTTAATAACCGAAGACGTAAGCTTGAAGGGCGGATGTTGCCGGTTTATGAGCGGCTTAACTTCGAATTATTATTAACGGTATTTGAGCACTTTGGTGGAGATAGGGTATTGATTAAGTCACGTCCAAGTGGCGTGTATCAGCCGTACTCTCTCTACATGCAACGCGAGTTTCAAAATGAAGTTAAAGATGATGTCGCTCGTTTTCAATATGATCTGACCGCTGCAATTGTTCGTGAGCGCTTGGATTTATTTAGAGAAAATGCTCCGAAAGGTGACAAGGTAACGCAGTATATTTGTCATCATTGTCTTGATGAAGATATCAATAAATGCCTGAACCAACTTAAGGCTAAAGATGATATTTTTCACTTACGTCTTTATGCACAATACTGGGCCAATGCGGTTTCTTGTGCCGTAAAGTTTCCCGAGCAACACAAGCTGCATATTGTTGAACGTTGTCCTTGTTTTGAGGTATTAATTCAAGGAACTAATTTACCAAAACCCAAGGTTAACTTTATCGGTGTTGGCCCTCATATTGGGGGTAACTCCTACGATCAACATGACCTTCGTGGCTTTTTTACAGATTCTTCCGCAACGTTAGAACTGTTTAATCTTGAAGTCCAAATGTGCGTTGATTCCATCAACCCAGAGGATGAACGCAATACCCCAGAAGGGTTGCATGCTTATATCTCTGAGCACTTTAAGAAACAAAACGTTGGTCATCTTTTCGATGAAGCTTTCGAAGAGGCGATGGCATTTGATGGCTTGTTCTTATTTTAAAGCTGAATATTTTTTTGTCTTTTTTGGTTTAAAAAAAAATAACACCTCGTTTAAATAAAATATTGACTCACCGTGGCCATTTGATTAATTTAAGTCATATAGGCTCTGAATTCGTATTCTCGATTCGCAGAAAGATTACCTATCTCTAGCCTGTATCTTCTCTATTTCTATCCGTTGGGAGCGGGATATCCCAATTCTTAATTAACTCAATATATGCATTCAAGAGCGTATTGTGTTTTTTACCATTAACTTTTTGTGTGAAGGGAATTACTAATGAAACGTCTGGTAGTACTTACAACGATAGCTGCTGCGATGGCTAGTCCATCTTTGGCATTGGCCAAGGCTGACTTGGTGATAGCAACAGATGCTCCACCTAAATCTATGAACCCACAAGCTCACTCTTCTGATGCCAATTTTTCTTACATGTCTAACTTCTTCGACGGGTTGCTCCAACGAAAGGATGGTGTTCTTTCACCGGCCTTAGCAACCGAGTGGAAACGTGTTGATGCACAGACTTGGGAGTTTAAATTGCGCGAGGGCGTTAAGTTTAGTAACGGAAATGATTTTAATGCCGATGATGTTATTTTCACTTTCGAACGAATGAAAGATTCCAAGTACTCTAAGCTGCTTAACTTTGGTAACTCCATCGAAAGTATGGAAACGCCCGATCCTTACACAGTTATTTTCAAAACCGTCAAACCGGTGCCTTGGTTTGCGGAAACGATGCACCAGAACTTCATCGTAGATAAAGAGTCTTCTATCGATCGTGATACTGGAGATTACAACACTCGCCCAATTGGAACTGGCGCGTATATATTTGACGAGTGGGTTAAAGGTTCTTATGTGCGTATGACCGCTAACTCCAATTATTGGGAAGGGGAGCCAAAATACAAAAGTGTCGAATTCCGCCCAATTGTTGAAGAAGCAACTCGTTTTGCAGCATTATCTAGCAAGCAAGTTGATATGGTAAGCGGAGTGCCTCTAACTTTGGCTGACCGCATTGCTAAGATGCCTACCATCGATGTGATTGAGCGAGCGGCTCGCCGCAGTATTTTTCTATCACTTGGTAATGCAGAAGGCACGCCTTATGAAGATAAGCGAGTTCGCCAAGCAATTGCTTATGCGATCGATGAAGATGAAATAATCGAAAAGGTTATGCAGGGCAAAGCCACTAAAGCTCATCAGATTCCTGACCAAGCAACGGTAGGTTATAACCAGTCACTTAAACGTATTGAGTATGATCCAGCTAAAGCTAAGCAATTATTGGCAGAAGCAGGTTATGCAGATGGTTTCGATATCACTATTTCTGGTCCTAATGACCGTTATATTAATGATGAAAAAATCGTTGAAGCGATTGCAAAATATCTCGCCAAAGTTGGGCTTAACGTGACAGTAGACGTGAAACCTAAATCAATTTTCTTTGATGAAGTTACCAGCCACAAGCTTCCTTTCTATCTCATTGGTTGGTTCGATGGTTCTTATGACTTCGGACGAAGTGCTGAAAAACTTCTTCACACTCCAGACGAAGACAAAGGCATGGGAGGGTATAACGGCGCAGTTTATTCTAACGCTGACTTTGACCAGAAGTTGATTGCATCATCATCAATAGTTGATCGCGACGAACGCAATACGGCATTGCAAGAACTTAACCGTCTCGCATTAGAAGATGTCAGCATTATCCCTCTTCACTACCAGCAAGATCTCTACGCGATTGTAAAGGATAAGGAAATTAAGTTTTCACCGCGTCCTGATCGTTGGATCACTGTCAAAGAAATACACTAATTCTCAAACCTTTCACTTCATGAGGGCCGCTTTGCGGCCTCATTTGAGGACCTATGGCAAAATATATTTTTCGCAGAATACTGCAGGGACTGCTTGTTCTGATGGTTGTCTCTTTTGTCTGTTTCTGTCTCTTTCGTTTTACCGGTAATCCAGTGTTATTACTGGCTGGTAAGTACGCCACTCAACAAGAGCAAGAGCAGGTACGAGTGGAATACGGATTAGACCAGCCGACCCATATTCAGTATTTCCGATTTTTAAAAGGCGCTTTGCATGGAGACTTTGGCAAGTCGTATGTGAGTCAGGTTGATGCACTTGATTCGATTTTAGAACGTTTTCCCGCAACATTTGAGCTTGCTCTTGTTGCTCTGACAATCTCTTTTGTCGTTGGGGTGGGACTTGGGATAGTTGTCTCTATTTGGCCTTCGGGGATTGCTTCTCGGCTATTCATGTCAGGTTCATTACTGGGCGTTTCCATACCGACATTTTTAACGGGCATTTTGTTGGTGATGATTTTTTCAGTATGGCTAGAGTGGTTACCCTCATTCGGCCGTGGTGAGACGGTGAACATCGGGTCTTGGCGTACTGGATTGCTTACATGGGATGGTCTAACCCATATCATTCTACCCGCTCTTACCCTATCCAGTTATCAACTGGCCGTAATGATGCGCCTAACTCGTGCAGGAATGCGTGAGGTGATGAACGAAGAGTACATCAAGACAGCTTGGGCAAAAGGTCTGTCTCCGATGAAGGTTATTCTGAAACACGCGCTTCGCAATGTCATGATTCCGGTTATCACGATTGCTGGCTTATCTTTTGGTGAATTGATTGCCTTTTCGATCGTGACTGAGACTATTTTTCAGTGGCCCGGTATGGGAAATCTACTGCTGACCTCTATCTTCGAGACCGATCAGCCGATCATCGTCACTTACATTATGCTCGCTGCATGTATCATTTTGGCCATCAATATTATGGTCGATTTGCTATACGCCGTGCTGAATCCCAAAATTCGTTACAGTTAGGTTACTCATGAATACTACAGTGACAAACAAACGCTTACGTAGCTTTTTTAGCGACAAACCGGCAGTAATCGGTGCTGTAATTATGCTCTGCTTTGCTATTGTCGGAATTTTTGCCCCGGTGATTGCACCGATGGATCCCTATGATTTGGCTTCCCTAGATCTTGGCAATATGCTGCTGGAACCATTCTGGGCTGAGAGTGGTTCGACTTCATTTCCGCTTGGTACTGATGATCAGGGCCGAGGTATTTTATCGACCATTATCTACGGCTTACGCACTTCAATGATTGTCGGCTTTTCTGTTGTTGCCATCGCGGGCAGTATCGGCATTCTGCTAGGGTTGATCGGTGGCTATTATGGTGGCCTGATCGATACATTTGTGATGCGCAGCGCCGATACCGTATTTTCATTTTCTACCACGTTACTCGCAGTGCTGCTTCTCGGTGTTTTTGAAACCAGAGGGCTATTTACCGTTGTGTTGGCCATTTGCATTGCCGACTGGGTCAAATATGCCCGCACGATTCGAGGCAGCGTATTAGAAATTAAAGACAATCCATATGTGATGGCCGCTAAAGCAGCGGGCGCACATGATGTTCGTATTCTCTTCTATCACATTTTGCCCAATGCTCTACCGCCTATTTTTGTTGTTATGGCTGTTGATTTGGCCGTGGTTATTATGCTGGAGGCGACATTAAGTTTCCTAGGTGTTGGTGTTCCTATCACTGAACCCTCATTAGGAATGATGATTGCAATTGGCAAAAATTATATCTATGCCGGCATGTGGTGGATGACTTTATTTCCCGCTACCGCGCTTATTCTTTTAGTTATAGGTATCAATTTATTTGCGGATTGGCTGCGTGATGAACTTAACCCGAAAATGAAGCGCTGATTAAAAATGAAGAACATGTCAATTTGCCGATCTACAGAGGCATTTTAAAGGAGTATAGATAAGGATGATTTTAATTCAAAAGGGAGAATTATATGCTCCAGAATATCGAGGCGTAGGTGATGTTCTTATCGGTGGCAACAAAATTCTTGCGATGGAAAAGACCATCAATCCGGAAAACTTACCGGGTGAAGTAACCTGTATTAACGCTGAAGGTATGAATATTATCCCAGGCTTTGTTGATGGGCATCAACACTTTACAGGTGGGGGAGGTGAGGATGGATTTCGTTCACGTACTCCTGAGATGACTCTGTCAATGAACATCGCTAATGGGGTAACGACAGCCATTGGTTTGCTTGGTACCGACTCACTAACGAGAACCGTTGAGAATCTTTACGCCAAAACCCAAGCGTTCAACAGTGAAGGCATGACGGCTTTTATGCTCACTGGCGCCTATAGTGTCCCGTCACCGACCATCAGTGGTGATGTTGGGCGTGATATTACTTATCACGATCCGATTGTTGGATTAAAGATTGCCATGGCTGACCATAGAGGGAGTCGATACAGTGCCGATGAATTAGCAAAGCTGACCGTTGATGTGCGACGTGCTGCGATTATTTCCGGGAAACCTGGATTTATTACGGTGCACTGTGGTGCGGCTGACGATGGACTTGATTTAATTTTTGCTGCAATCGAGAAGCATGGCCTTCGTGCTGATTACTTTATCCCGACTCATGTTAATCGGCCAGCAGAAAAGCTCAATCGACAAGTATTAGAACTTGCTTCCATGGGGGCATTTATTGATGCGACCTGTGCTAATGAGGTCAGAACAAAAGATGGGCTGCATACAAATGCGGCCGATTTCTCCCTAAGAGCAAGTAGCGAAGGCTTATACGACCAAGTGTGTTTTAGTTCCGATGCTGGAGGTTCGCTGCCGGTATGGAGTAAAGACCGTAGTCAGATAATAGGCATGGACATCGGTTCTCCAAGTTCCATGTTATTTGAGCTAAAACGTTTGGTTAACGACCTCAATATTCCTCTAGAAAAAGCACTCAGACCTTTAACAACGACTCCAGCTAAAGCATATAAGTTAACTGGGCGGAAAGGTGAACTGACTGTGGGAGCAGATGCTGATCTGATTATCATGGAACGAGACAGTTTGGAACTGCGCGACGTCATCGCTAAAGGTCAAATTATGATGCGGGATCGAAAGCTTGAGAAAAAAGGCTATTTCGAATAGACGCAAACAGTGTATTAACTGATCAGCATCATTGATGAGTGTGAAAATATAATAGGAATGGAAATACCATGTCTTTAACAAAGAATGCTTCTATAGCCGATGACGAAGTTTTATCGGTTAACAATTTGTCGCTGTCATTCCCCGGTTTTAATAGCAACACAAAGGTACTGCATGACGTTTCTTTTTCTGTTAAGCGTGGAGAAACGTTAGCGATTGTTGGTGAATCGGGATCGGGAAAAACCGTGACTATGAACCGTGTTATGCAGTTATTGGATACTGTTATTACGGATTCGGGCAATATTTATTTACGTCGTCGCAACGGATCTGTTGATGATATAACTCATCTCTCTCGAAAGGAAGCTTCAAAGATTCGTGGCTTCGATATGTCGATGATTTTTCAAGAGCCGATGACGTCACTTAATCCTGTATTTACCATTGGCGATCAGATCAGTGAAGCTATACTGACCCATCAACAGATAAGTGGGAGTGACGTCAAGCGCAAGGTCATTGAGTTGCTTAATCTGGTTCGTATTCCTGATGCCGAGCGGCGCTTCGATGAATATCCACACCAAATGTCTGGGGGGATGCGTCAACGAGTTATGACGGCGATGGCATTATCCTGTAATCCGCAACTATTGATTGCCGATGAGCCAACGACCGCGCTGGATGTGACGATTCAAGGACAGATTCTTGGACTTATGCGCAATTTGCAACACGATCTTGGTATGGCCGTCATCTTTATTACTCACGACATGGGAGTTGTCGCTGAACTGGCTGATCGTGTTGTTGTGATGTACAAAGGCCACGTTGTCGAAGAGAATGACGTCACCAGCATATTCAAAAGTCCGCAACACCCTTACACCAAAGCATTGCTACGTGCTGTGCCGACTCTCGGATGTATGACCGGGAAAAAGAACCCTGCAACGTTACCGGTGTTGGAGATGGAGCAAGAGCTTAATGGTTCTGCTAATCAAACGCCTCCAGAAGAAAAAGAGGTTGATACAGCACTTTATAATGGTGATCCCGTCCTTGAAGTGAAAAATCTGCATACCCAATTTGTCTCGAACAAGAATTTTTTTGGTCGCCCGACTCATCTAGTGCATGCAGTGGAAGATGTGAGCTTCAAACTTTACCCAGGTGAAACTCTCGGTATTGTTGGAGAGTCAGGTTGTGGTAAATCGACGACGGGTTTTTCTATACTCAAGCTGATACAGGCATCAGGGCAGGTGATGTTCAAGGGACAAGACCTGATGACCCTCGATAAAAAGCAGATGCGTGAGTTGCGTAGAGATATTCAATTTATTTTCCAAGACCCTTTTTCATCGCTTAATCCACGTAGGACCATAGGCGCATCGATCGCTGAGCCTATGGTGATCAACAATCAAGGGACAAAAGCAGAGCAAAAAGATCGTGTAATGGCATTATTAAAACGAGTTGGGTTGCAACCGGAACATGCAGAACGTTATCCCCATGAATTTTCTGGTGGACAACGTCAGCGTATTGCGATCGCACGAGCTCTGTCGACCCGACCTGGGGTAATTATCGCCGATGAAGCGGTTTCAGCTCTCGATGTTTCTATTCAAGCCACTGTGCTTAATTTGATGTTGGAGCTGCAATTGGAGCTCAAACTCAGTTACCTTTTTATCTCTCACGATATGGCGGTTATCGAACGAGTTAGCCATCGAGTTATGGTTATGTATTTAGGTCAGATTGTAGAGATGGGGACTCGACAGCAGATATTTGAAAACCCGCAACACAGTTATACTCGTAAACTGCTCTCTGCTGTACCAATCGCGGATCCTACTCAGCGTACTGATTTCACTATGCTCTCGGGCGACATTCCTAGTCCAGTAAGGGAGGCAGGAGATCCACCAACGAAACTCCGTTTGGTTGAATGTGAGCCGGGGCATTTTGTCGCAGTAGAATAGGTTAAAATTCGAAGAAAATAGGCAACGGTTGTTGCCTATTTTTTTAATGGTAGTGGGTTATGTAACTCGTCGAATTCTTTTTTTAATTAGATGATAGAAAGAACAAATTTGCTCACTCTTTTTCAACAATGGAATAAAGCTGAGAGCGCCAGCTAAGCCGCCTGAGGTATTGAGTAGTAGATCCAGAGAAGAAGAGTGTCTTAGAGGAATCCAAATCTGGGAAACTTCAATAGAAAGACTAAAACCGTATGAAACCAACGACACACAGAGCAAACGATACCTAAGGGAAATGTTGGTCGGAAGAAGCATCATCAGTATCAAACCAAATGGCATAAAGCCGATGAAATTGATCACGATATCGAAGATAAAATAGAGGTCAAGGTGAAATAGCTGTGCTGCTGGCCATTCGAGTACAGAGCGATCAGCATACGGGGTCTCTTTTACCAGCATTAAATTGTCGGTTTGTTCTTTAGTGAAATTCAGATTTGTAATTGCTTTATTGCCAGATATCGTGGGTAGCATCCCTTCTTTTTGCCACTCTTGATGATGACGTAACACCGTACTGGTAAATTCATCTGGTGTGTAAAAGAGGTTTATTCCATACATGCGACCTAACCAAGGGCGACTTTCGGTATCATCATTTCCCAAAATTAAGTTATTAGCATACACCTCAGGAAGCGTGAGAATCACGTGCTTATTGTGAGCAGCTTCCTGGCCATCGAAGTATACCCATGTGCCTGTATTGTCGGAAGTGATCGACAATAATACTGGTTGCTCAGTTTGCGGTATTTTGACGTAAATTTTAGGTTGCTTTTTAGCGTTGGAAAAATCATCACCATTCAAAATAATGAGCGATTGATCCCATTGAGCGATAACGAAGTCATTTTGAGGTTCGTCAGATCGAACTTGAACAAGAAATCTTAGTCGGAGGCGTTTCGTATCTCCTGGTTTAAACACCATGTGAAGGTTTAATTTATCGTGTTCATCTCTTTCTGGAATAACAAGAGACGGTACAAGAAGCATAGAGTCGTTGGCAAATTGAGCAGCGCTTTGTTCTGGTATAAATGAAAAGTTCTCATTTAATGGTCCACTTTTCGGTCTTAATCCAAAAAACAGCATGATGACGAAAACGCCCAGTAGCGCGCTATATAGGCATAGACGAAACTTGTTTGAAGAGGCATTAGCAGAGCTATATTGCATGTATAAATTAACCCAAAATAGCGATGGTATCGACATCTAAGAGATTGCCGAATTTGTTCACTTCATCGTTTTATAAAATAAGAAATAAATTCATTACAACGTCCACAATACCGAGATCTGGTATAGATGGCAGAAGCAATCGAGTTGGTTCGGTGAATCTGCCCTATGTCAGTCGTCACACTAGCAATAATATCAGTTGCTATTAATCGGCGATAATACGTCGAGCCATCTCTTTCGCCATTGGCGCAGAGTTTTTTATTCCGTGAGTATGCGCCATCACAATCGCCCCTTCGACTAGCAAGCCAATTTGATCGGCTTTACCGACATTGTGGGCATCGAGTTTTGTCGAAATGAGTTCGACCATCGCTCGTTTGTGCTTAGCAGCGTATTTATATATTGGATGAAGGGTATCAGAATATTCAGCACTGGCGTTAATAAAATTACACCCAAAAAAGTGCTCGCTATTAAACCAGTCGTCTAGGGCATCAAAGAGTGCAAGTACTTGAGGCTCATCTGAATTTTCTGCTTCGATAAACTTTTTATTGATCATTTCCAAAACTCGCCCGTGCTGAAGAGCTAACGCAGCCAAAATTAAATCTTCTTTACTTTGAAAATGTTTATATAGGGTAGCTTTGGATACTTTCGACTCAGCCAGAATTAAATCGATTCCAGTGGCGTGGTACCCATGCTGATTAAATAGAATTTGCGCTGTTTCGATTAAGTGTTGTTTTCTTGGTTGCATATAATTCTGCCTCATTGACTTATTCAAATTATAACGCGTTTTAACTTGACGTAAACAAATCTGTTCACCTATAGTGTAGACAGATCTGTTCACTCTTGTTTTATTTAACTTATTTAAAGGTGCGTGTTATGTGTCATCCAACTCCAAACCAAACGCCAACTGGGGAAAACATTAGTACGGGTGGTATTCATCACCTTGGATTAAGTGTGCCAAATATTGAAACCACGGCGGCGTTCTTTATCGAACTACTTAACTTTACACAAGTAGGTGGAAAACCCGATTACCCAGCAATCTTTGTCTCTGATGGCACGGTAATGCTGACTCTATGGCAAATAAAAGAGAGTAATAATCAGGTAGAATTTAATCGCCAACAGAATGTCGGATTGCACCACTTTGCGCTTAAAGTTGAGAGTTTGGAACAGCTCGAAGCTTTGAACGAGCAGTTTAAGTTGCGCGAAGATGTTGACGTTGAGTTTGCACCGGAAGCTCTGGCTGGAACACCTCTGCATCATATGATGTGTGCGATTCCAGGTGGCATTCGACTTGAATTGATTTGTGGTTAATTGATGGCTATGGCGAATGAATCTTCACCTATATGGCATGAGGGCGAGTTAAGTGTCCAGAAAAAGGTAGGTACGGATCAGCTGATGGCCCAAATCGGTCCTAAGTTCATTCGTCAATTTATGCCTCAGCAACACCGTGATTTTTTTGAATCGTTGACGATGATATTTATTGGTTATGACGATCACCGTTCTCTTGCTCAAGCCAGTGTCCTATTTGGTGCTGTAGGGTTTATTCAATCGCCATCGGATACTGAATTGGTGATAAATACCCAAAATACCATGGGTGATTTTTTACCAGATTTTGTTGATGTTGGCGATAGGATTGGTTTGTTGGGAATCGAGTTTGAAACGAAAAGGCGTAATCGAGTCAATGTTATCGTGGTCGATGTTGGTCAAAAAATAATTAAAGTAAAAGTACTTCAAAGTTATGGTAATTGCCCTAAGTATATTCAACCTAAGACGTTATTAACCAATCGCCATTATGGTGAATTCTCTACTCAAACTCGCCATCAATTCAATGAGAAAGACCTCGATATCATAACCAATGCTGATACATTTTTTATCGCCAGTCGTTTCAATGATGGAAAAACTTTAAATAATCGGGGTGCAGATATCTCTCACCGTGGCGGGAAACCGGGGTTTGTAAAGATTAATGATAGTGGGCAATTATTGGTCGAAGATTACGTTGGCAATGGGTTTTATAATACGCTTGGTAACTTACATCTAAATCCTAGTGCAAGCTTGTTGTTTGTCGATTGGCAGCATGGTGATGGGCTGCAAATTATGGTTCAGAGTGACATACATTGGGATAATTTGTTGTCCAAAACGCTCAAAAACAACACCCAAGATAAAACAGGGATAACATTGTCTTTTACCCCTTTGGAGGTGATCTCTTTTACCAATGGGCTTGCTTACCGTTCAGGTTAACATGACTTCTTCATGTATTGCTTTGTCATAAGCGCAGCTGGGTAAGTTTGTTGCATAGTCTCATCAACGGGAACAGCTTTCATATCGATAGGGTTCGATTGAGTGCATTTTTGTCGTACATTTTATTCAATGAAATTACCTTTTGGAGATATGTACAATGACCACTCAATTTAACAAACGTGCTGTGATGTTATTCGATAACACCTCGGATAAGTTTGTTGTGACTTATGAAAATGGAGATTACGAATTGAAGCATGAATCGGAGTTGTCAGGAATTCTTGTCGACCGAAATCCAAAAGAAAAATATGGTTATGTTGATATCGAACGGTGCTGGGATGGGGAAGATCTCGCCAGTGCAGGTGACTACTGCTAATCAGTTGCAACTATATGATAGTGCTTCGAAAAAAGGGGGTACAGTGATTTTATCAGCGTGTTTCCCCCGCTCAGTATTCCAACTCCTCTGCCTAACTTATCTTTGTTGTATCTGATTTTTTCTGATGTTATTCAATTCTAACTGAATACTTTTACCCTTTAAATTATGGAAAGAAGATCACATTTAGTGTTAATGTTAGATGATATTTGATGCAATTGAGTGATGTTCAAGTTTTTATCGATTCGTGAGGGGTCGTGATCTGAATACCATCCATTTTAGCATTGAGAATGTTTATCGTTAAAATCGACACGGTTGGGGAGGTATAAATGAACGCTGAACTCAATTTTATCGGTCATATATTAACGCCTTATCAATATATGGCTGATTGCCCTCATACTATTCAACCTGATGGGCCTCTATGTAAAATTGTTCTTTATGAAGGTTACCAAGTTGGGTTATCTGGATTACATGCTGGCCAAGAAATTCTACTTGTCTATTGGTTTGAAGGAACAGACCGAAACCTTTTGAAGCAAATGAGCAGAGATGGAGCGACACAAAGAGGGACGTTTGCCTTACGCTCACCTCACCGGCCTAATCCTATTGGCATCGCCGTGCTTCCAATCGAAAAAATCGAGTATGGAGAGATCTTTGTTAAAGGCTTGGATTGCTTAACAGGGACGAAACTCATCGATATCAAACCTGCTTTAGAAGCTGAAATTCCTTTCAATAAATAACTCTTACTGTATCTATGAGGCAATTGATTCAATATGTGAATCAATTGCTTAGAATCTTTGCTTTCAAAACCGTTCAATTTCCTCGAGAAATGATTGACAGGAATATCACAAACGATCAATGATAATACAAATTATTATCATTAGTGTTTGAATAATGCTGCATCATCTGGATAAGAATGAGTTTCTTTCCTTAAGAACTTCGAACTAAAGCCAAACTTCTCAATGGAATTGACATGGTCATTCGATTAAAACGGATATCGTACGTTTTGATCAGTTGAGGCTTGCCATAATCTGCAGTATTCATGAATTGAAGGAATAAAATGAATAACTTAACCACCAAACTTACGCCTCTTGCTTTGGTACTATTTACGCTTTCGACACAGGCTGAAAGTAATCTCGATACGATTATCGTTACCGCCAACAGCGCGGATAAAACGATTTCTGATGTTGCCGCAACAATGTGGGTTGTTGATCATGATCAGCTAACAAAAGAGATAAATACTGGCGCTGATTTGAAGGTCGCTTTGGGGCGATTAATTCCCGGTTATGATTTTGGTGGAGAGAGCAGAACAAACTACGCTCAGAATATGCGTGGCCGATCGGCATTGATTATGATTGATGGTGTATCACTCAATTCAACCCGTTCGATCAGTCGTCAGCTTGATAGTATTTCGCCGTTTAACGTTGAAAGAGTAGAGGTGCTTTCGGGCGCAACATCTATCTATGGTGCAGGTGCATCCGGTGGGATCATTAACATCATCACGAAGAAATCGTCTGTAGGTGAAGCGAAGGTAGAGTTGCAAGTAGGCGCAACGTCGAGTTTTCAAGACAGTGATGATGGAACTAAAAGCATAGCAGTGGCTATCTCTGGCGGTAGCGAACAGTTGCGAGGTCGTTTGTCAGCGTCTTACGAAGGAAGTGGTGCAAGCTATGATGCAAATGGAGAGATGATCTTACCAGACATCACTCAAACCGATATGCAATTCAACGAAATTATTGATGTGATGGCGAACGTTGAATTTGAACCGGATCAAAATCAAGCTGTTTCAGTAGCAGCGCAGTATTACAGTAGCAAACAGGATACTGACTACACACCAGATCTTGGTGTTTTGTTAACCAAAGCCACGGGTAGCGATGAAATCACGATCAGTGATGAGTTAGATTTGGACGACCAACCGAGCACCGAGCGTGTGATGGTCAACGTTCAATACAGCAATAAAAATGTGTTGGGGCACTCAATGCTGGCCCAAGCTTATTATCGTAACGAATCAATGCAGTTCTTCCCGTTTCCTTCTTTTGATCCTTATAACAGCAATGGTTCTTACTACTTATATGGAGCCTCGTTACAGGAAACAGACATTCTCGGCGCAAAAGTCGTACTCAGTAAAGAGATTGGTGACGTTGAATTGAACTACGGTATTGATGCCTCGAAGGAGTCATTTTCTGCTGACTGGCTCGTCTATGATATTACTTCCGCTTTTTTGTCTGGCGGTACCTCTTTTACTCAGACTGATACCGTCCAACGCTACCCAGATGTCGAGACACAGAAGATAGGCGTATTCTCACAAGCTGAATGGCAAGTTAACCAAGATCTAAGAGTTTCTGGTGGATTAAGGTTTCAATACATTGGGCATGAAATCGGAGACTACACCGGAATCTCACAACAGCTGATATACGGTGATGCTGCAGATGAAATCGAGGGTGGAACGACTCATTATACGGAGTGGTTAGCCAACTTAGGTAGTATTTACAATGTGAATGATAATCAACAGCTATGGGCTAATTTTAGCCAAGGCTTTGAAATCCCTGATCCTGCTAAATACTACGGTAACGGTACATACAGTGGTTCGACGTTAGTCAGCAGCATTTCTGTTGCTGATAATGAATTAGAAGGCGTTACAACAAATTCTCTTGAGCTGGGCTGGCGCTTAGCGCAAGATAAAATTGAAACCCAATTGGCGATGTACTATTCGTTGTCCGATAAAACAACCTCTTATGACTCGAGCACCTATGCCATTATCGTTAATGATGATCAAAAACGAATTTATGGTCTCGAAGGGCAACTCAATTATCACTTCACTGACGAATGGTACGTTGGATTACAAGGCCATCTGATCGAAAGTGAAACCAAGTCTGATGGCAGTTGGTCGAATTTAGCTGCTGAAACTGCTAGCCCATCGAATGCATTGCTACGAGCTGGTTATGATAATTACGATTATGGCGCAGATCTACAGTTGCAAACCATTGCAAATTATCACGACGACGATGGTGGTGAACTTGAAGGTTATTCTTTGGTGCATTTAAGCTCTTATTACTCACTTCCTGTTGGCAAAGTAAGTTTTGGAATACAAAACGTACTAAATAAAGACTACTACACGCTTTGGTCTCAGCGTGCCCAAATGCTCTATAGCGGTTACAACGAGAGCTTGGTTAGCTTTAAGGGTAAAGGAAGAACGTTCGCAGTCACTTATAATTTAGAGTTCTAGGGAATGTCATTGTTCCATTTTTCCAAGCTTTCTCTTCAACTTGGTGGAAAAGCGATCTTGAAAGAGATGACCGGTGACATCGAGTCTGGTTCTGTGACCGCTTTGCTTGGGCCGAATGGCTCAGGCAAAAGCACGTTACTCTCTCTGTTGTGTGGGCTAACACCGCCAACTACAGGACAAATATTACTTAATCAGCAAGCGTTATCGAGTATTAGTCCTTCGAAATTGTCTAAACAACTGGCGATGTTGCCGCAACGAAACCCGGTTCCAGCGACCTTAACGGTACAGGATTTAGTGACCTTTGGCCGACATCCTCATCGTCCGTGGTATCAACGTGTTGCCCAAGAAGACAAGGAAATCATCGATTGGGCAATGAGTGAAACGGGCATTACCTGTTACTCGAATCGGTTTTTAACGGATTTGTCTGGTGGAGAATTACAGCGCAGTTGGCTGGCTATGATATTGGCTCAAAATACCGATATCATTATGCTCGACGAACCCACATCTTGGCTCGATATCTCTCATCAGTTGACCCTTTTAAACATCGTTCGTCGTTTAAACAAAGAACAAAATAAGACCATCGTCTGGGTGTTACACGACCTAAATCAAGCTCGCTTATTTAGCGACAATGCCATTTTGATTAATGACGGAAAAATCATTAATCAAGGAGAGGTTAATCAGGTCGTGAACCCGCAAGACGTCAGCGAGGTTTATCAAACCCCAATGAAGATGCATTCTCTTGGTAATCAACACGTGTTGTGGCCTGAGGAACAGAGGTGAAAGTGTTGGTATTGCGTCTGCTTTTTCTGAGTATGTGTTTGGCTCAGGCTTCTTATTCGCTGGCATCAAGCTCCGTTTGCTTAACGACTTGCATCGATGTGACTAAGCCAGCAAAAAAAGTTGTGGCATTAAATTGGACGGTTGCTGAAATGCTGCTGACACTCGATGTGGTTCCCCTCGGAGTAACCGAAGGAAACGGTTACCGAAAGTGGCAGACAAACACCCCAGAACTGCCGCGTTCTGTTACCGAGGTAGGTCGCCGTCAAGAACCTAACCTCGCGGTTATAGCAGCGTTAAAGCCAGACCTTATCGTGGGATACGAATTTCGTCACCGTCATATACTCGAAGCACTTGAGAAAATTGCACCCACGTTGCTATATCAACAATTTGGTGATGTGTCTCAACCCAACTTTAGCTATTTCGACACCTCACAACGGGTGTTTTTTGCGATTTCTAAGGCGGTTGATGAAGAAGCTAAAGCTCAAAGTATTGTTGCGTCGATGAGAGAGAAATTGAGTCAATTAAGTCATCAACTTTCGCAAGCGAATTTGGAGAACCTTCCGGTTAGCTTCGGGAAATTTGTCGGCATGGGGTATGGGCTAAGAATGTTTAGTGATCGCAGCCTAGCAGGAGAAATCGCACAACAACTGGGTTTAGATTACACCTGGAATTCGGCATTACCGGGCAAAGATTTCACTCATCTACAATTAGAGCAGCTTCCAGCATTAACCAATACACATTTAATATTGGCGGGAAATCAGGTTGATAGCGAAAGAATGACGACATCGCCGGTTTGGCCTCACTTACCCTTCATGCAACAAAATAATCATTCAAGTGTTGAACCTCTTTTTAGTTTTGGTGGCCCGCTGTCTAGCTTAAAAATGGCGCAAGCATTTACCCAGTCGTTACTCACTTGGCAGGCTCAATCTAATGACTAAATTGCTTTCTATCAATTTGTTTTTGGTCTCGCTGTTAGTTTTTGGGTACTTAACGTTTCATCCCGATGTTAGTGAC
Organism: Vibrio phycocola; assembly: GCF_053850235.1. NCBI lineage: Bacteria > Pseudomonadati > Pseudomonadota > Gammaproteobacteria > Vibrionales > Vibrionaceae > Vibrio > Vibrio phycocola. The sequence continues at coordinate 269,210 of NZ_JBSQDJ010000006.1, forward strand.
CCGACTCTTAGTCAGATCATGCGCGATAACGTGTGGCTACCGACAGCATTGATCGCTTTATTAACGGGAGCACTGTTAGGTAGCTCTGGACTATTGATTCAAACGACGCTGGATAATGATTTTGCGTCTCCCTCTACTCTGGGTATCGCGTCTGGTGCGTTGCTTGGAGCTGTACTAATACGAGTATTTGTGCCCGAAGCAACGCTTGTTTTTGTTTGGAGTGGTGCGCTAGTTGGTGCGTTGTTGCTTTCGTTTTTCGTGTTGTTATTGAGTCAATTAATTGGTGGTGGAAAACTTCCTGTTGTATTGATTGGAATGACGCTTGGTCTCAGCGCCGGCGCGTTTTCGTCGCTCTTTATTCTGTATTTTGAAAATCAAATGGATGGCTTATTCCTTTGGGGCAGCGGGCAAGTGTTACAAACCAGCAGTCATACATTGGAACATACCGTTTTGCCGATGTTAGTAAGCCTGCTACTGACTCTCGCAGTCCTACCGAAATTGGCATTATTTATCTTGGGCGATACCCATGCAGCGCGTTTAGGGTTATCGGTTAAACGTTGGCGTTGGATTATCCTATTGCTGGCGATTACCCAAGCAGCATTGGCGACATCGATAGTGGGAATGATAGGCTTTGTTGGTTTGATGGCCCCACATTTAACTAGGCTGATGATTACCAAGTCTAAACTTAGTGGTCGTCATTTCTTGGGGCAATGGTTATTAACCATAATCATAGGTTCAGTGCTCGTATTGTTTGCTGAATGGTGTTCAAGAAGCTTGTTGTTTTTGGGGTATCGACTGCCGACCGGTGCTTTCACTGCCTTATTAGGAGCGCCTTACTTTATTTATTTGTTGTTTCAACGCTCTGGGCGCGTGCTCGCAGCAACGGAAAATCAAAATATTGCGTTAAAACCCTTGCTCCATTGGTCTCCTAAGAGGACGTTAACGGTTTTAAGCGTACTACTCATCATCACATTATACGTGTGTTTGGCTTCCGGGAATGAAGAAGGGGCGAATTGGGTTAATATACGCGTGATGTTGGCTGCGCTTGGGGGGGTAGGTCTGGCGTGCGCTGGCGCATTGTTGCAAACATTGTTTAAAAACCCGATGGCGAGTCCAGATATATCAGGTGTGAGTGCATTTGCTATTTTAATCATCGCCTGCGTTTTGGTGGTTTACCCTGCGGCCGATCAGGTTCTCTTAATGGTAGCTGCTCTTGCTGGCTCCGGTATTGTGATAGGGTTACTGTCTTGGGGAATTAAACAACAACTGAGTGTGTCACAGCTTGCTCTATTCGGGATTGTGATTACTGCATTTGCAGGCACGGCTACTCAGATATTGTTGACCTTTGGTACCTCAACGGCGTCGGTAACCATGATGTGGTTAGCAGGTACGACTTATGGAGCTTCAAGCGAGCAGTTATTAATATTGTTGCTGACACTTACTTTGTCTTTCGTGGTTATTTTGCCAAGTTTACGTCATTTAGATTTACTCAGTTTAGGAGAAGTCTTACCTCGAACCTTAGGGGTGCATTTACAACGACAAAGGATCGTATTACTCAGTGTGGCGGCCGTGATGACGGCTATATGCGTTTCGAATATCGGTGCAATTAGCTTTGTGGGGTTACTTGCTCCACATTGCGCTCGACTATTTGGTTTATCTAGGCACAGCCACTTGCTACCGGCATCAGGAATGACAGGAGCGATCTTGTTAGTGTGGGCCGATTATTTAGGGCGTAGTATTATGTCGCCGAATGAGATTCCTGCAGGGCTGATGGTGTCGGTAATTGGTAGCGCGTATTTTCTTATGCTGCTGCTTGTCGCTTATCGAAAAGCATAGTCGGATACAATGGTGAATCTAAATAATGAAACACAATGACTCGCTTTTAGCGACGCAGCTCAAACAGTTAACTCAATCCTTTTTGCCGGACATGAATTTCCAAGATCAGGAAGAAGATTTCTTGTTAACAAATATTCCTGAAAATTGGGAACGAGATCAGAAAGTTGTTACCGACTTATACCAGCATTTAAAACTATTGCATCCAGAAGCGGATAATAGCTATTGGCTTACTCGAACTTGCACACTGCTTGTTTGGCAACCTATTTATGCTGCCTTGGTGAGTATTTATGGACTGCACCATGTGCCCAGTTTTTCTGAGTTTAAACAGGGACGAAGAGGAACTGAATTGCGTGGCATGTATTTCTCGTCCATCACATTCCACTTTGAATCGACAGAGCGTTTGATTGAGCTTGTGGGCAAAGAACTCAGTCAAAGCTTCGAATATTATCGAGAGTTACTCGATGATGCCTATCGTTGTCGCCCTCATTTTATGCAAGCTCTGTTAGGAGATATATTGCTTACAGCACTATTGCAATTGAAAAAATACAGTCCAACGTTATTATCCCCAGACTACGTACTTCAACAGTCTCATTTGTGGTTAGCCGCGTTCGGGTTGCCTGCAACGCCTGAGGGGAGTTTTGTCATTGCACAAAATGGTGTTGAAATCGATTTTACCCGTAAAAGTTGTTGTTTTGTCTATAAAAAAACCGATGGTAAGCTATGCAGTAATTGTCCAAGGAATTAATGGGTACTTACGACGACTTTTTTCATTTCATATTACACATAAGCTTCCAACTTTTGATCCACCTCTGGTACTTGTGCAATCGATTCGTTGAGTAAGCTTGAATACACACCATTGAGTTCAATAAGTTGACTGTGATTACCTCGCTCAACGATCTCTCCTTTTTCAAGCACCAAAATGGTATCGGAATGACGAACCGTACTTAAACGGTGTGCAATCGCAATCACCGTTTTTTCCTGAAATAGGCGATCCATCGCTTTTTGAATAGACTCTTCAGTAATAGAATCGACCGAGCTAGTCGCTTCATCTAGCATCATAACTTGTCCACCTTGCGCAACGGCGCGAGCGAAAGAGATCAGCTGAGTTTGGCCGACAGAAAGGTTGGACCCGTTTTTGTCCAACTGAAAGTCGTAGGTTGCAGGAAGTTGCTCGATAAAACTCTCTGCGTAGACATAACGAGCCGCTTGCTTAACGTCCTCACTTGAAATTTCAGATTTACCTAGTGAAATATTAAATTGAATGCTCTCTTCAAATAGGAAGACATCTTGCATCATCAGTGAAAATAGATGGGTCGAGTCTTCGATTGAAATCTTCGATAGTTCGATGCCATTGAGTAATATACTGCCTTCGTAGTCTTGATATGTTTTTGAAATTAAACGTAGGATGGTTGATTTTCCAGATCCTGTTGAACCGACTAATGCAATTTGATGGCCTTTTTCTAAGACAAATGAGACGTTCTTAAGGACATAAGGTAAGTCGTCGTTGTAACGGAAGCTGACGTTCTTAAACTCTAGGCTATTGAATTGGCTTAATACATCTCTCACTTTAGCGGAGGGGTGTAATTCTCGGCCTTCTTCTTCAGTCTCTTGAACAAAGAGTTCTTCAATATGGTCGAACGCGGCGAACGAGCTTTGAATAGACGCGATTTGTGAGGTAAAGTCGCGAATCGGGACGAAAACCTTCTCCAGTGTATTTATAAAGGCAATCAGTACGCCCAATGTTAGTGTGTTTTGCAGTACTTGCCCTGAACCATACCAAATCATCAACGCCATCGTAATTGACGTTACGCCTGAAATAAACGCAAACAATATCGCATCGTACTTATTCGCTTTCTTTTGTGCTTTCAAAAATTCGTCGTTATAGGTCTTGTACTTTTGTTCGACTTCTTCTTCTGCGCGATAGAGTTGAACGGTTTTAACACCGAGTAAAACTTCTTGTAAGAATCCAATTCCTCGTGCCAACGCAGAACGTGTGATTTGGTGCATTGCCCGCAGGCGGTTACGCACATACATGGTCAGATAGATCACCGGAGGCATGATAACTAAGACGATGAGAGTGAGTTTCCAGTCGATGAACAGCATCATAATAAGTAAGGCGATCGTATTGATTGAATCTTTCACTAGCCCAACAATAGACTGAACAAATGAATCACCAATGGTTTCAAGATCGCTGGTTAGTCGAGACAGCGTGACTCCGGTTGGAATGTTATCGAAATAACTGCGTGGTAATTTAAGTACGCGATCAAACAAGACCGAGCGCATATCGGTGACGGTGTATTGGCCAGTTTTGCGTAAATTATACGAATAGATTGAATCGACGACATAGTTAGCAACGAGTACGATCAGTAGATAACCGATGTGGAGCCACAATCCATCCATATTTTCATGGGTGAGATGAATGTCGATGACCTGGATGATCAACCAAGGAAACAGTAAGTTGGTGATCACAGAAAGAGGCAGCATAGCAATTCCAAGTACTGCGGATGTTTTGTATGTTCTCGCAAACTTAAAAAAGTGCTTTAGGTATTGAAGATCGTCCGTTTTTAACATGCTTCAGCCTCTGTTTCATTTTGCTGTAATAGCCAGGTTTCGTAATAATAAGGGCATGTTTTAAGCAGAGTAGCGTGGTCGCCTTTTGCGATAATCTTGCCGTGATTTAGAACGATAACTTCATCCATATATTCTAGAGCATTGACCCGATGAGAAACCACAAGTACCGACTGATTGGTGAGACGTTCAAACAAACCCTCTAGAATCTTACGCTCGGTTTCATAATCAACGGCAGAAAGCACGTTATCCATGATGATTAAATCACTCGTTTTAAGTAATGCTCTGGCAATGCTGAGACGTTGTTTTTGACCACCAGATAACATAATGCCTTTCTCACCGACGAGTGTTTGGTCACCTTTTTCAAACCGAGACACATCGCTAGCCAATTGGCTTAGTTCAAGCACTTCATTAATGTAGGACTTGTCGAAACCTTTATTGGCACTGCCAAAACGGATATTTTCTTCAATGGTTGCTGAGAACAAATAGGGGTCTTGGGTCACGGTTTTTATATAGCGGCGTAAATCGTTACGAGCAAATGTGGTGATGTCTTTGTTCCCGAGGAAAATAGTGCCTTCTGGAACATCAAGATGGTGATTTAAGCAGTTAACCAAGGTTGTTTTACCCGAGCCGATACTTCCAAGAAAACCTATTTTTTTTCCTGCCGGTATATCAAAACTGATGTTATCCAAAATTAACCGATCATCACCTTGGTACTTGAAGCTCAAATTACGCACCGAAAGAGTGTTGCCTTTTAATTCTTCTACCTCTGTTTGAGGAAGGTGTTGCGAATCTTGTTCAGGTACTTCTGCATTTAATATTGTTTGGACACTATCGATACCGACCATGCCTCTTTGATAAATCGTGGCAATTCTACCTAATTGCATTAACGGCATTGCGAGCAACACGGAATAGGCGAGAAAAGCGGTAATTTCTCCCAACGTTAACCGCTGGCTCATTAACAAGTAGCCTCCAAGCCCAAGGATCATGATTTTCATTAGGTTATTGGCGTAATCGAGAACCGGCATGATGAACACTTGGATGCGGGTTATTTGCATCCGACAGGTGAGCAACTGTTGATTCAGTTTTTCAGCCTCTACACGTACCCAAGGCGACATTTGTTGGCTTTTTATAAGGTCGATACCGGATAAAAAATTCATCAATTGAGCCGATAGATTTTGTAAACGGTGCATGTGTTCCATGTGCAATGTTTTCATTTTTCTAAAACCGACTCGAAATATCACGAATGCAATAACAATTGGGATCATAGAATAAAGAGTAAGCTCTGGTGAAATATGCCACATCCAGATTGGTGTAAATGAAAGAGCAAGCAGCGCATTAGATGTTTGAAGAAAGCCGGCCCCAAAGAACAAGCGAATCCCATTTAGATCGTTATTTATGATCGAAATAAGCTTCCCCGATGCAAATCGACCATGAAACCGATTAGGTAAGCGGTTGAGTTTATTTAGAAGAATATTTTTTAATGCCGCTTCGGTGATACGGCCTGGGTTGAGTGCATAAATACGTGAAAAAATTCGAACTATGATCATAGCAACCGACATCAATATGACGATTGATACATAGGTTATAAGCTGATCGTGACCCGTAACGGAGGCATCGTCGATCAAATCAATCGCCAATTGAATATAACGCGGAATTTCCACTTGCAACCAGTTAACAAGAATAATCAGAACAATTGCTAGTAGGTATGATGTGCGGTTCATTTGTAGAAAGTGGATGATGAACGCTTTTTTAGTCATGAGATTCTTTCTTACGTGGGTGTTCAATTCCATAATGAGCAATACAGGCTTTAACAATGCACTTACGAGGTTCGCCGATTTCTTCTAATGCATCTAGTAACCATTCAGGAATGCGTACTGGTCGAGTTTTAACGCCAGGTTTACGACCACAACCGGGTCTTGGTCCACCTCGGTTGCAGAAACGATGCTTTTTATTGTCGTGATCGTTCACAATCAGCTCTCATTATCAGTGTGATTTGAATAGTGTACACTTATCAAATATAAATGGCATCTGCTAATTATAAGAACGGTGTTTGCGTAGATCAGTGATGGGAAGATCTTAGGTTAATACCCTTATTAAAATGAATGGTATTACACTGGTCACGGTCTCGGACTAATTGTGTTTTCTTTAACCTATTTTGAGCTTAAGCTCTTAATGTGGTTATGCTAACAGTTGGCGACAACTACATTGATAAGTCCGTTACGAGTTTGCTTGATTGTGTGAAAAATGCCATCGTATTTTTCATCCTGCCCGACGGTACTTTCTGGTCTTAATTTAATTTTTAACCGGAAGCTAATTCATCATGCGTCAGTATATTAAATATATCATTCCGCTCCTCATCCCTTTGATAATTTTGCTATTACCTCAATCGGCATTTCCATTTGACGATATTACTGTTATCCAGCAGCGCGTGATTGCAATATTCCTACTTGCGGCACTTTGTTGGGTGTTTGAACCCATCCCCATTTATGCCACCTCCGTTGTCATTATTGTGCTTGAACTGATGCTCTTATCCGATAAAGGGATCATCTTTTTACGCAGTGGTGCCGGGGAGGCTGGGTTTGGCGATTTACTAAGTTACAAAGACATTATGGCCACCTTCGCAAGCCCAATTATTATGCTTTTTCTTGGTGGTTTTTTTCTTGCGATTGCAGCAACTAAGTATCGCTTGGATGTCAACTTGGCGAGAATTCTCCTTAAGCCGTTTGGTAAAGATCCGAAGTTCGTCATGCTTGGATTGATGTTGATTACCGGCGTTTTTTCAATGTTTATGTCCAATACCGCCACGACAGCGATGATGCTCTCGATTCTTACTCCGGTTATCGCCGTATTTGGGCCGAAAGACCCCGGGCGTGTTGCCTTTGCGTTGAGTATTCCAGTCGCGGCAAATATTGGTGGCATAGGTACGCCAATTGGCACGCCACCAAATGCCATCGCGCTAAAATATTTGGTTGATGACAGCTTGATCACCTTCGGAGAATGGATGGTTTTTGGTGTCCCGTTTGTGATTATTATGATGGCGTTAGCGTGGTTTCTAATCAAAAGTTTGTACTGTGCAGAACAGCAAACGATTGAGTTAAATATTAAAGGTAAGTTTTTAAAAACGCCTAAAGCAATTACGGTATATATCACTTTCGCAGGAACGATTTTGCTCTGGTTGATGGGATCAGCTCACGGTATGAACTCGTATACGGTCGCTTTAATTCCTGTTGCTGTATTTTCCATTACTGGAATTATCAATCGAGAAGACCTAAAGAAAATTTCCTGGGACGTACTTTGGCTCGTTTCGGGGGGGATTGCCCTTGGTTTAGCACTTGATAAAACCGGATTAGCCAAATCATTAGTTCACAGTATTCCTTTCGATGCTTATTCGCCCTATGTCGTGTTATTTGGAGCGGCCTTCCTTTGTTTGTTGATGGCGAATTTTATGTCTCATACCGCAACGGCAAACCTGTTAATGCCGATTATGGCTGCACTTGGCGCGTCTATGGTATCGCTGGATCCACTTGGTGGGGAAATGACGCTCATACTTGTGGTGACGTTTGCTGCTTCACTCGGTATGTCATTGCCTATCAGCACGCCACCAAATGCGTTGGCACATGCGACGGGGAACGTTCAAAGTAATCAAATGGCACAAGTCGGCGTTGTGTTGGGTGTTGTTGGGGTATTGGGCAGTTTTGTCTTAGTGTGGATTCTGAATATTGTGGGATTTATAGGTTAAGTTTTAAGGTATGGGTACAAGAAATAGCATGTAGAGCAACCGACAGTAATTGATTACCAATAGGGGAATGACATGGAAAAGCTAAATCTGATTTGTATTGATGATGAGCGAGAAGTATTGGATGCAGTATTGAATGATCTTGATAGCCTAAGTAGTTGGGTTTATATCGAGGATTGTGAATCTGCAAATGAAGCGTCGGAATTGATGGAAGAGCTGGATGCTGAAGGAGATTTTGTTGCGCTGGTTATTTCAGATCATATTATGCCAATTAAGACTGGTGTCGAGCTGTTAACCGAAATTTCTCAAGACGATCGCTTTCGTCAAACCAGAAAAATCTTACTTACTGGCCAAGCAACTCACAGCGATACCATTACCGCAATCAATCATGCTCGTATAGACAGCTACTTTGAAAAACCATGGACATCAGAGCAGCTAGTGGCTCGTGTGCGGACTCTAATCACCGAATTTGTTTTCGATAAAGGACTGGATTACAGCGATTATCAAATGGAGCTAGATCAAGCCGTCGTGTTGGATCGCTTGCGGTAATTCTTCTAACTCTTTTTGATTAGTTGCAGTCATTCATATAATCCCCAGCCCAATGGGGATGGAGATGCACTTACAATGAACGAACCGCTCTAGAGCCTTGGTCATAAAATCCCGAAAGGGTTCGCATTAATGTTGCGACATCTCCCAATTGGTCGTTAATGCCGATACGCTGAATAACATCGACGAGGCATTGCTCCCTGACATCTCGATATTGAATACAAAACTGTTCACCCGATTCGGTGACCTGATAAAACGTGTCTTTTCCTTGACGAATGCTTTTTACTAAGTCGAGTTTGACTAATTTTCTCACTGCATAAGACACTGTGTGAAGGTCATCGATGTTAAGCGTAAAGGCGACATCGGCTATGCGTTTTGGTCGATCGCGGTGGTATATATTGTGAACGACCAGAATATCAAGAGGGCTAAGCTCCGGCATGCCAGCGGTGGAACTGCACGATTGGGTCCAGCGCTGGAAAGCATTGTGCATCATAGTTAATGCGTATTCAAATTCACTCAAGGCCATCGCTTCATTACTGGCTAAATGAGATGAGGAAACTATCGGCAAATGTGGTGTATTTGAGTCGGAGTTACCCATTGTTGATTCCTTTATTATTGAGTCATACTCATTGGTAGCCACGTTACAATTTGAGGGAATACTGTGACTAATATTACGGCGAAGAGCAGAACGAAAAAGAAAGGTAATGCTGCTTTCGCGACGTAGAGTATATTTTTACCCGTTAAGCTTTGAATAACAAATAAATTAAATCCGACAGGGGGCGTTATTTGAGACATTTCCACCACGAGGACGATATAAATACCAAACCACAATGGGTCGATACCGGCTTGTGTCACCATTGGTAGTACTACTGATGTGGTTAACACGACAACAGAAATACCATCGAGAAAGCAGCCAAGTATGACAAACAGAATTGTAAGATAAAATAGCAGCATGAATGGAGACAGTTCGAGTAATCCTATCTGCTCAGCCAGCATTCTTGGGAGGCCAATAAAGCCCATTGCAACTGTTAGAAAGGCCGCGCCAGCAAGAATGAAAATAATCATACAGGATGTTCTTACCGCACCCATCAAGCTATCAGTAAAGGTATCCCAACTTAATGTTCGACTGGTAATGGCGAGAATGAGTGAACCAACGACGCCAAATGATGCCGCTTCGGTCGGGGTAGTGATACCACCATAAATAGAGCCAAGTACAAAGAGAACGAGACAACTGACAGGGACCAGTTTGATTAGCCCAGCCAGTTTATCGGCAAAGGTGTAACGAGCTTCTTCATGAGGAATGGTTGATTTGTGTTTGACCGACCAAAGCATGGTGTAGCCAACAAACAATAACAGCAACATGATTCCTGGGATAGCACCCGCTATGAACAAACGAGCGATGGATACCTCAGCGGATACGCCGTAGACAATGAGGATAATTGATGGCGGAATCAGCAGACCCAGCGTACCAGAACCCGCTAATGTGCCAATCGCCATTTTGTCGTCATAACCTTTTCGTTTAAGCTCTGGAAGTGTCATTTTACCAATGGTAGCCGCGGTGGCTGCGGATGACCCTGAAACCGCAGCAAAGATCCCACAGCTTAGTATGTTCACATGTAAAAGAGCACCTGGCACTCGGCTTAACCAAGGCGTTAATCCTTCAAAAAGATCTTTCGATAATCGAGTACGAAAGAGAATTTCTCCCATCCATATAAAAAGTGGAAGTGCAGCTAGAGACCAATCGGAAATGGCGCCCCATGTCGATGTTGAATATATAAGCCCAAAAGAGTCATTACCCAACAGCATCATACCTACGATACCAACAGAGATAAGAGACAGTGCAACCCACGTCCCGCTTGCAAGGAGAGTTAAAAGCAGGACAACTAAAATAATGCCAATGGATATTTCGCTCATAGAGAATCTCCTTTCTCAGAAGACAATTCGATAGGTTGGGATTCTGCGAGCTCTTCTTCGTCAGACTTTGGAATACGGTCGCCGTTATAAATATGTCTCACCGTTGTATCGACAATTGAAATGAAGAAAACAATTGCTCCGATAGCGACGGGAAGTTGAACCCACCAAAGTGGAATGGGAATATAGCCATGAGTGAGTTCTTCAAAAACCCATGATTCCCAGACCATATAACTTAGTTGATAACAGAGGTAACTTACTAAAATAGAAGCCAATACGAGAACAAAGCGTTCGATAGCAACATTGCGCTTTTCATCCAAACGATGAAGAAACAGCGTTACACGGATGTGTGAACCTTGGCGAAATGAATAGGCTAAAGCAAGGAAGCTGGAGGCGGCTAAAAGGTATCCAGCAAAATCATCACTCGACGGTATGACTATGCCAAACCATCTACCTATGACTCGAACTAATATAGTGATACAAATTAGTACGATACATAACCCTGACACTGCGCCTGCCATGGCATAGGTTTTATCAAGTATCCGTTGCATGTTCGAACTCCCTGTTCTCGCATTTTATGACTTAGTTTGAGATGAGAGACTATTTTTGATAGTCAGCTAAAATGGCCTTTCCGTTGTCTCCAGCTTCCTCGGCCCACTCTTTAGCCATTGTTTCGCCTACAGACTTAAGCGATGTCATCAGATCTTCCGTTGGCGCTGCCACTTCAATTCCGTTCTCTGCAAGGGCTGCAGTTTGAACAACAGTTTCTTTTTCTGCCATTTCCCAACCGCGAGTTTCCGCAAGCTCAGCTGTCGCCAGTAATTCGCTCTGCACTTCGCTTGGTAAACGTTTGAAAGCGCGTTTGTTAACAATAACCATGTTCTTCGGAATCCACGCTTGTACATCGGTATAGTTGGATAAATAGTCCCAAGATTGGCTATTTACACCAGTACTTGATGAAGTGATCATCATATCGACAATACCAGTGGAGAAGGCTTGCGGAATCTCAACGTTTTGTACGGTTGTTGGAGTCGCATCAAGCAATACCGCCAGGCGAGAGAGCGTTGGGCTGTAAGCACGCATTTTGGAGCCTTTGATATCGTCGACAGAGTTGACTGGTTTTTTACTGTAAATGCCTTGAGGTGGCCAAGGAACGGAATACAGTAACATTAAACCATCTTCGTCTAGTCTTGCTTCAAGAGCGGCTTTGGATGCGGCATATAAATCTTTAGCTTGCTCAAAGTTGGTCGCTAAAAATGGAATGTTATCAAGTTTAAAAATTGGGTCGCTATTCCCTAAGATACCAATGAAAACTTCGCCAATCGCGACTTGTTGAGTCCTAACTGCACGAGCAATTTCTGGGTGCTTGATTAGAGATGAGCCTGTATGTACAACAATCTCTAGTTCACCATTGGTTGCTTGTTTCACTTCGTTAGCAAACTGGACAATGTTTTGGGTGTGATAAGTCGCATCTGGATAAGGCGTTGCCATGTCCCAACGAGTTGCAGCGTAACTGGTGCTGCTCGTGAGAAGTGCAATCGCGATGAGAGATTTTTTCAATATTGGTTTGATCATAGCCTATTCCTCGAAAGTAATTCCATGGCACTGAAAATTGGATGTGGAGTAAAAATCACCTGAATATTCCATAACGCATAATAAATACTAGCTTGTTGCTGGAATAATCAACGAATTCAACTTTACCTTAACGGCATTTAAACAGTTTGACAACAATTAAAAAGTGATTAGGATTTAAAGTGCATACAAAATGTATTTAAAAGTGAATTGTATTATCATGGATGACGTTAGTTGAATAAGGAAGCTTGTTATGAAACTGAATTGTGACTTAGGTGAAAGCTACGGTTGTTGGACAATTGGCATGGATGACGCGGTAATGCCTTTTGTTGATATGGCAAATATAGCGTGTGGTTTTCATGCCTCAGACCCAGATGTTATGGGACGAACAATTAAAAATGCAGTGCGCCATGGTGTCTCGATCGGTGCACATCCTGGGTATGATGATAAGAAAGGATTTGGGCGCCGTTCAATTCCGCATACCCATGACGAACTCAAGAATTTAGTCGCTTATCAAGTCGGAGCAATGCTTGGTATGTGTCAGCTAAATGGGGCGAGTATGGATTACATCAAGCCTCATGGTGCTTTATACAATGACATGATGGCCAACGAGCGTGTATTTACCGCAATTGTTGAATCCATTTCAGAAGCGAATTTTTCAGTACCATTGATGATTCTGGCAAAAGCAGATAACCAAGCCTACCAAGCAATTGCAGAGTCTTATGGCGTAAAACTGCTATTTGAAGCGTTTGCTGACCGAGCCTATACCACTGAGGGCTTTTTATCATCACGTGAGATTGCTGGGTCGGTATATCACGATCCTCAGCTTATTATTGACCAGGTTAAGCAACTCACAGAACAAGGTACGGTGACAACCATTGATGGTCATACTTTGGCACTGCAAGCTGACACAATATGCGTTCATGGAGACAATAAAGAATCCGTGGCGACAATTGAAAAATTACGAAAAGCGATTCGTTGATGGAAATACAGGTTTCTCAAATATCGGAGACGAGTGTTATTGCCTATATTGGTGATGAAATCTCTCCAGAATTAGTAGACAAACTGTCATTGTTTACACAACGGGTTCATGCACAATTTCCTCTGCAAGTAACTGATGTTATTCCTTCATATACGTCAGTTTTGATTGAATTTCATCCATTAAAGTTGGCAGTTAGAGAGTTACTCGAATGGTGCGAAACCGAACTTGTGAATTTAGATCGAGATACGTCCCAAAACGATCTGAAAAATGTGGTAGAGCTACCCGTTTATTATCACCCAGAAGTCGCTCCAGACCTTGAGGCGCTCGCGTTTGCTAAAGGCCTTTCAGTTGAGGATGTCATTAATATTCATCGGCAGGCTGAATACACAGTATATGCGATAGGTTTTGCTCCGGGTTTTGCTTTTCTAGGATCGGTGGATGAACGAATTTCTGCTCCTCGTCATAAAGAGCCGAGACTCAAGGTTGCGAAAGGCAGCGTTGGTATTGCCGATTCGCAAACCGCTGTTTATCCACTGGAAACTCCTGGAGGTTGGAACATTATTGGAAATTGCCCGCTGGCGCTCTTTGATGTGAACAGTGATCCAATGATGCCATTTAATGTCGGTGACCGTATTAAGTTTTCTGCAATTAGTCGTGAACAGTTTTTGGATCTTGGGGGGATAATCTAATGGGATTAAAGGTCGTTGCTCCCGGTGTGTTGTCGCTAATTCAAGATCTAGGAAGAATGGGTGTTGCACGGCAAGGTTTGAGCGTCGGTGGTCCCGTCGATATGCATGCATTTTGTTGGGCGAATTATTTATTAGATAACTCAGCCAATACACCTGCTTTGGAAATCACGATGGGGGGAGCGGCTTTTAGCGCACTTTCCGACGTGATGCTGTCTATTTGTGGTGCCGATTTGTGTGCAAACGTTGACGGAAAACCGATAGGGAATTGGCGCTCATTTACCCTCCGTAAAGGTCAAACTCTTAAGCTGGGATACGCTAAAACAGGTATGAGAGCGTACCTTGCTGTGAGAGGTGGATATGATGTCCCGATGGTCTTTGATAGTGCGTCAACAGTCGTCAGGAACGGGATAGGTGGGTTAGCTGAACGTGCTGGAAAGGCGTTAGCGGTGAACGATATTCTACCTGTTAAGGCAAATGAACAAGCTATAAGAGATGATATCGATAATTGGGTACCACGTCGTTTTATTCCAAAGTATTCTGATTGCTTAAGCATTGGGGTTATTGAATCTTATCAAGCAGACAAGTTTTCTGTTGAGGCTCGATGTGCATTTTATGAGAAACCCTATATGGTGACTGATAAGATGGATCGAATGGGGATGAGATTAGAGGGGAATGTGGTTCAGTGTGATGTGTCGGGCATTATCTCCGAAGGCATTGCGTTAGGAGCTATTCAGTTTCCAGCCAATGGCCAACCGATTATCTTATTGAATGACCGTCAAACGCTCGGTGGTTATCCCAAGCTTGGCTGTGTTTCAAAGATGAGTTTGATGAAGTTAGCTCAAGCCAAGCCAGGAACGCGGTTAAATTTTTATCGAGCTGAAATTGAGAATGAATCTGATGCTTACCGCCAATTTATGACGTTTTTCGACCTTTAATTGCTACGACACGTTGATTTAATATTCACCTTTTGGTAAGCCGCGATGATCTTGCTCGCCATTATTGGGTCACTCTTGGCACTGCGATGATAGTGCAACAATATTTTATCTAAATATTGTTGCACTATTGCATACTGTTCGGGGCGATTAACCTGCCACATTCTACTTCCAACTAACGCTACGTCTGAGCCTGCTGTATCTATCTGCTTTTTAATTTTAATGACTTCATAGTAACGGCCGTTTTCTTCTAAAACGGTTTCGTCGATGAGCGATAAGTGGTGATGTCGTAACGTTTTTCGAACGTGAAATGCGTTGTTGACAGGGCACAGCAACAGCTCAATATTGTCGTATTGGGTGTTTTTTAGCAGAGCTTCTAGCATCGTGACCATTAAATCACCGCCAATACCAGCGATAATCACAAGATGGCGACCTGAAAAGGACTCTAAGGGCAGTTTGGCGACATCTGCACAATGAACTTGCCAGCGCTGGGAACAGTCGGGCAGGTGTCGCTTAAGTTTATCTTCAAGTTGTGCCATTAATTCAGGAACAATATCAACAAAATGCACCGTACTTGTGGAGCTTTTAGAGAGCAAATGTGAGCCTAGGTAGCCATGATCGCAGCAGCAATCCCAAATATGGTCATACTGTCCGTCTGTCATGGAGGCAAGTTGAGTTAAGCGAGTTCCGAGTTTCACATTCTGGGTCATATCGAGGATTAGATCATTAGTGTAACGGGTTTTGTTAGTGCTGCGAAGGCGTATTGAACTATGATAGGCTTGCCGTCTTGAGCATCACGAGAAAAATATGAATAAGGAAGTGATATGAATACCTCTCAAGCCAATAACCCGCTTCATGGCGTTACCTTAGAGATGATTGTAACGAGATTGGTCGAACATTTTGGTTGGAAACGCCTTGGTGAAATGATTCCGATTAATTGTTTTAATTCAAACCCATCAATTAAGTCGTCATTGAAGTTTTTACGTCGGACCGAATGGGCAAGAAACAAAGTCGAAGCAGTATATATCGAAACATTTCATTAGATTTACTGGGTAACTTACGTTGGAATCGTGATAATGAAAGATAAATCGAACGCCAATGGTGCTGCGCAGATTGAAAATCCTTGCATTCGGAATTGTTGTCTTGATCAACATGATATTTGTGTTGGTTGTTTTCGCAGTTACGAGGAAATTATTTCTTGGCACACGATGACGATCAAAGAAAAGCAATCAGTTTTGGTACTCGCTTCGACACGTAAACCAAATATGCGTTAGCGACTCATTTAATCGTTTAAAAATCTTATCTATTAGTATAAAGGCTTATTTGGAGCAAATATGTCGCAAACTAAAATTAATTCTCACGATGAATATTATGATCAGCGGTTTAATAGGCTCTGTTATTCAGAATTCGAATTTGAAGGTGTTACTTTTGAAGTTTGTGAATTTGTCGACTGTGATTTTTCTCAATCTACTTTTCTCAATTGTACATTTAATGAATGCAAATTTGTTAACTGTAATTTGAGTTTAGTGAATTTACCCGCGAGTCGTTTATTCGATGTTATATTCAGTGAATCAAAGTTGGTTGGTATTGATTTTACTAAGGTTGATTGGCCAACGTTTCATGTTGACTTTGAACTGCAGTTTTCCCGTTCAATATTAAACGGTATTTCTATGTTTGGTTTGACATTGAATCGATTGATCTTTGCTGAATGTAAAGTCATAGACGCCGATTTTCGAGAAGGAAACTTTGTCGATTCAAATTGGAAAGGTTGTGACTTTTCAAATAGCTTATTCATGAACACTAATCTGAAAAATGTCGATTTGAGCGAGTCATGTTATTACGACATCAATGTACTAAATAACCAAGTGGAGAATGCGGTATTTAGTCGTTTTGAAGCACTGAATTTATTGGAGAGCTTAGGAGTTAAACTCGTAGATTGAACTCATGCCATTTTTTATCTTAATTATAAATAGCCAGGTAATAGGGGTTTCTTCTGGCGTGAAATCACTTTATGTCATTATTATGTAAAAACTCAATAGGAATGATTGAGTAATGTCATCGATTTGTTAAGGGTTATTTGATCTTTGTCAGTATAAAATCAAACATTTTTGATGTCTCGGATATAAAACAAATAGAATAAAACCTTACCAATTCTATGATTTTGGAGTGTTAGTTTATGCATAAGCCAAAAATTCAGTCTACAATTATCCTCATATTTCTATATATTTAATCGTTGTTTTAAGGACGCCTACACCATGAAGAAATGGCTTTTTGCCATCGCTCTAATAGCGGTTTTTTTGGGCTTATTTACAGGATATTTCACAGGTTCAAAACTTGATGATGAAAGCCGAGTTTATGCTGAACGAGCGATCCCAGCAATTTCTCGTCGCTTTGATAGTAATAATTTCTTGCAATTTGCGAGTAGCCAGATTAAAGAACGCTATTCGATTAATGAACTTGATACCATGATGAACGATTATACGGAATTTGGAGATTTTGTAGAGTTTACTGGCTTGACAGGAAAAGCAGCTAGGGGGTTTAAATTTTGGGATACATCAGAGCATAGCATTACTGCCAAATATCAAGCGTATGTAGAATTTGAAGAGGCAACAACGGTTGTTGAAGTGGAATTGATCAAATCGATACGCGGCTGGTCAGTCTTAGATTTTAAGATTTTCCCTATAGAAGTTAACTAGTCGCGCATTCAATTATGAAAGGTGTCACTCTAGGTATCTTCATTAATAATTCTTTCCCTCTACTCATATTCATCGGTATCTGAAATCTATCTGTATTCATTTGATCCAGTCGGCCTTGGATGGCTTAAGCTATTTAAATTTATTGCTCATAAAAAATGAATGCGCGAGTTTTACTGATTGTTTCGAATAAATTAAGGCAGTATGGGTTAGAGAAATTAGAACCTGATCGGTTGCTCCATCAAATGTCGCCTCTTTGATATCAACTGTCCCATCACCACGCTCAATACCAAATGCCAAACCCACCCCAATATTCTTCGTTCCGATAATTACGCCGATGGGAAGCCGGGTAAATTCTGAAACTCCGTTTGATAACACTTGTGATGTTTTATCATGCCCAAACAGAAAGTCACGGTAAGGTGTGCTGGAGAAGTATTGTGCTATCTTACTGCCGTGATAAGGCGTACCAAGTGTTACGACACTTTTGCAGTTCGCTGGAGCTTGATATTCACCAAGGTATTGGTTAATGACAATACCGCCTAGGGAATGGCCTAGGAAGTATACGTTGTCGTGTTTAAGAGAGCAGCACAACGCATGTAAGCGGTCGAGAACTTTATGAGAATAGTGACGAGATGAATAGCCAAAGTTGTAGGTATCGTAACCGAGCTTCCGAAAACGTAATTCAATTACTCGCATCGCAGTTGGTGACATAAATAAGCCGTGGACAATGATAATCGCTTTTGACATTACAGATTGACCTACTGAAACTTGAATCAGAAAAGAAGATTTTAATAACGTTAGAATTTACACTGTGAATTAAAATTCCTCAATAGAACTACTGTCAGAAAAAATAGATTATTTACGGACAATTTGTACAACGCTTCCCTTCTTTATTTCGTTAAATCAAAGGGTTTGGTACTGAGGCGAGAGCCCAACCGCTGAAGTGCCATATCGTTTTGAGCATAGTGAACCAACAATAAAATTGAATTGAGCTAAAAGAGATTAATTCTCATTTAATAATTTGATAAAATGAGTCACGAATTTGTGATTGGAATTAAATGATGGACGAAATGGAAGCACCGCAATCAATTCATGCTAGACATCAACGTATACAGCGCGTGTTAGCATTCATCCATGCAAACATTTCTGAATCCATTTCTCTGGAAGAAATTGCGGTTCATAGTTGTTGGTCACGATGGCAATTGCAGCGTGTATTTCAACACCAAACAGGGATTGGTGTTGCAACCTATGTACGTGAGCTTCGTCTAAGTAATGCCGCAGAACGAATTCTCGATACGTCCGATAAAATTATCGATATCGCGTTTGAACATGGGTTTAATTCTGAGATCAGTTTTAGCCGAGCATTTAAGCAGATGTTTAACGTCAGTCCACGCGGCTACAGAAAAGCAGGAATCAGAACCGGATTACGTAAACCCTTGCATTATCCTACACGTCCACTCCAATATACGAAAACTGCTACCGCCTTGGTTGATGTCAGAATTAACAGTTCTCAAGCATTCTCAATGTTTGGCATCTGCGGAAAAATTAATGGTATTTTCGATAGTAACCCTGATTTCCACTTGCGAGTCCCGGAAATTTGGATTGAATTAAATCAATTGATCGATTGTCGACCTATAAACCACATCGGTGTGTTTGATTTAATTTCTAATGACCAAACCCAGATTAAGTATTGGGCAGGGATCGAGTTAGAATTATTCGAGGGTCTCTCGTCACCTGAATTAATGAGTTCGTTACATCGATTAGATATTCCTGCGCAAACCTATGCAGTGATCAAACATTCAGGGCCTATTCATGAACTTGCATCTTCGATTGAATGGGTATTGCTGCATTGGTTACCTAACTCTGGGTATACCGCAATTGATGGTTACGAAATAGAGAAATACCCAGCCAACTTTGAACAAAGTACACAAGAACACCTTCTGGAGTATTGGATACCGATTCAAGCATGCTAATGACTTTTGTTTTCAGTTATATGGGGCTAGATGAGCATTTTTTTTAGTAAAATTTTGCCCGTTGGTTGTGGTAATGAGAATTATTTATATATAAATTAAACTTTGCACCAAATTGTTAACTTTATAAATGTAAACTTTGTAAAATTCCCAAAAACGATATTAATTATCATTTACATGATTGGTCTTACACAATGGACAGTTCAATTTTATTTAAACGCTCAGCTGTTTCAATTGCATTACTTGGTTTTTATCTGGCGCTGCAGTGGCAGATGAAGTGGTAAGCGAAGACTTAGAAACCGTCACGTCATTGTGCCGTCGCTTAACTGGCAAGTGTCTGATCGCACTTTGGTTAACTTTAGCCTTTATTACCAAAATGCCCTAGTCATGGGGTTCAACGCCTTAATGCCGAACCTAGATGATCCTTGGGCTGCTGCGCTACAAGCTGGTGAACTTACCTCGCAAGGCTTGGAGTTAGAAGGTCGCTAGTATGTTAATGAATCCTATGTGTGTATCGACAAAACATACTGCGCATATGGCGCAGAACGTTCATTCGAATTTAATGTAGATTTTAAATTCTAACCTGACCGTTAAACCATTGTTATGATGCTCAAAAACAGTTGCGAAGCTGTTTTTGAGCGTTTTTAGTTAAAAGAGAAGTAGTTATGTTTCAGCTTGAAGGTGTCAGTGTTGTAAAAGGCGAAAAAACGATACTCGATATTGCTGCCTTGGAAATACCCACGGATAAGTTTACGGTGATTCTTGGCCACAATGGCTCAGGGAAATCGACACTTGTTGATTTACTCGCGGGGCAATTACAACCCGATCGCGGGATGGTCAAGCTTGAAAGCACCTGTATCACCTCACTTGGGGCGAAACATCTCGCTCAAAAGATTGCGTACTTACCTCAATATTTACCCCAAGCGTCAGGGTTAACTGTTCGGGAGTTAGTCAAACTTGGGCGTTATCCTTGGCGGGGTGTGTTTGGACGGTTTAACCAAGAAGACGACAATATCGTAGATGAAGCAATGCGTAGCACAGGTGTGAGTCAATATGAGCAGGACTCTGCTGAAAATCTATCCGGGGGAGAGCGTCAGCGTGCGTGGATAGCGATGCTGATCGCTCAACATTCTCCCATTTTAATCCTCGATGAACCGACTTCGGCATTAGATATCCAACACCAGTATCAGATTTTGGATCTACTGACTCAATTAAACCAAGAGCAAAACCGAGGAGTCATTGTGATATTGCACGACCTTAATTTGATTTTGCGTTACGCCGAACATGTCATTGCTCTAAAAAGTGGTCAGGTCAGTATAGAAGGTTGTACTGAAGAGGTGCTGACTGAAGATACGTTGTCAGATTTATATCAAAAACCAATCAAGTTGGTCGATCATCCAATCCATAAACATAAGGTCGCCGTCGTATGTTAATTTCATTTAATTGTTGGAGAAGTGCTTTTCAGATTGTGCTTCTCGTTGTTTCCATAAATAGTGCCGCATTTGCGCAGCATCTTGTCGTCGACAGCTTGGGAGAACAAACCTTGCCAGACGTGCCGATTCGCGTTGCTGCGTTAAATTGGGATATTGCAGAGCAGGTAATTGAACTTGGCGTAGCTCCTGTTGCAATGCCGGATATTAAAGGGTACACCGAATGGGTTGTAAACCCAGCAGTTCCACCGGAAACGCAGGATATCGGCTCTCGAGGCGAACCCAACTATTCTGTGTTACGAGAATTAAAGCCTGATGTGATTTTGGTCGCTTCTCCACAGAAAGATTTAGCGCCTAAACTCTCCGAAATTGCACCAGTTTTGTATTACGAAACGTACAGTGAACTTCACGACAACGCCGCGACCGCTATTACCAATTTTAAACGTATAGCCCATGTGTTGGGGAAATCCGATCTAGCAGAAACAAAATTAGCCAATATGGAAGCGGAGTTGGCGCAGTTGAATCAGCAATTGTCCGTCGCATTTCCCCAAGGTAAGCCAAAGGTGTCCTTATTTCGATTTGCTAGCACAACGTCGGTTTACTTGTATGCGGATAACTCAATGCCACAATACGCGTTAATTAAGTTGGGGTTTGAAAGTGCTTTACCTCGCCCGAGTTCTCAATGGGGTGTTACTCAAATGCGCATTACGCAGCTAAATAAGATCGGAGAGAATATTGCCCTTTATTTTGAACCTTTCGATCAGCAAGATTTTCTCGCTCAATCTGCGATCTGGCAAAGTATGCCGTTTGTAAAATCTGATTTGGTAAACTCGGTGCCTGCGGTGTGGAGCTATGGTGGCGCGATGTCCATTTTGTACAATGCCAGAGCGATAGCGAATACGTTAAATGAGGTAGCTGAAACTCAATGAAGTTAGGTTTTATCATTGGTGTATTTTGCAGCGCGGTAATATTGCACCTGACAACGATTCAAAATCAGTTTGGCCCCAGCCTCGCGTTTTTTAACACGGTATTATTTGCCCATCAAACCCTTAATGAGTCATTTGAATGGACTACATTTGTGGATGCCAGCCTTCCACGATTGGTGATGGCGATAGCGGTTGGCGGGATGTTTGGTTTGGTTGGAAGTCTATTCCAACAGCTTACCCAAAACCGCTTAATGTCGCCGCTTACGTTAGGTACTTCAGCGGGCGCTTGGCTAGGGTTAGTGGTTTTATCTGTTATGTTTCCAACGTTATCGTCGTCGTGGCAACCGTCCTTTGCCTTATTTGGAGCACTGCTTTCGATGGCATTGGTTGTGTCTATTGTCGGTGTTCGCAACTTAACCGGGTTACCAGTCATTCTTGCGGGTATGGCGGTTAATCTATTATTGGGCGCGTTCGCCACTGCGATCATTTTGCTCAACCAGCAATACGCCGATAACCTTTTTATCTGGGGGGCAGGAGACCTCGCGCAAAATGGATGGTTATCCGTTAAATGGCTATTGCCTAAATTGACGTTAAGTCTTGGTATTCTTGTCTTTGCACCAAGAATATTAACCATATTAAGCTTAGGATCGAAAGGAGCGGAAGGTCGTGGTCTTAACACCAGTATGGCCTTTTTTATTTTGTCGCTTATTGGCGTTTGGCTTGTCGCGGTTTCGGTGACAAGCGTTGGTTTGATCAGTTTTGTGGGTCTTATTGCTCCAAACCTAGCAAGATCATTTGGTTTTACGCGCTCGCGGCACGAATTGATTGCATCGATGGTTTGTGGAGCTTCGGTCTTGCTGATCACTGACAGCTTGGCTGTATATATTAGCCAGTGGTCGTTGGATCTGATCCCAACGGGAACCGCGACCGCAATTATTGGGGCACCACTGCTTATCGTGATCGCAAGAAGTAAATTCGTAGCTCAAGATGTATTGTCTCTTACGTTGCCAAAAGGCCGGCTTTATTTATCGAC
This sequence comes from Vibrio phycocola, assembly GCF_053850235.1. Classification (NCBI taxonomy): domain Bacteria; kingdom Pseudomonadati; phylum Pseudomonadota; class Gammaproteobacteria; order Vibrionales; family Vibrionaceae; genus Vibrio; species Vibrio phycocola. The sequence goes on from NZ_JBSQDJ010000006.1 coordinate 292,037, forward strand.
TGGCGTTTATGCCGCGGTCTGCGCAATTGCGTTCATTATTGTTGTGGTGATGCTGTTTGTACCGGTGGGAGATGTGTCTTCATTTCGCATTCCAGACAGTTTTGAATGGAGTATTTTGTGGCCACGATTGGTTGCAGGAATGGCTTCTGGCGCAGGGCTATCAGTGGCAGGTGTTATTTTGCAGCGTTTGGTTTATAACCCATTAGCTAGCCCAGATATTCTTGGGGTGTCATCGGGAGCCGTATTTGCGTTGGTATCAGTGAGCTTGGTGACGGGTGTTTCGATTCATGAAACCAGCTATGGTGTTGCCATTGCCGGTAGTGTTATCACGTTGGTTGGGTTGTTGCTCTTAGGACGTAAACATCAATTTTCACCGTCGATGCTTGTACTCACCGGTGTTGCATTAACCGCGACATTAGAGGCATTAGTCCAATTTTCATTAACTCGAGTAGGGTCGGATAAATACGTCATACTCGGTTGGCTCTCGGGCTCAACCTATCGAGTTGGTGCGAGTGAAGCGCTGATCGCATTTGTTGTTGTACTGGCTGGCATTGGACTCAGCTTGCAATTCAGCCGATGGTTAACATTGTTATCGACAGGGCATCGATTCGCGCGGGCACGAGGCTTACCTGTATCGATGAGCTATGTTAGCTTGCTGGCGTTAGTTGCAGTGTTCTGCGCGACGGTAACTACAACCATGGGGCCGGTTGCTTTTGTCGGATTACTCGCACCACATATTGCGACCTTGTTGGGAGCGAGGCATGTGAAAACGCAATTAGTTTTAGCCCCAATGATTGGTGCGGTTTTACTGTGTTCGTCAGATTTAATCGGGCAGTGGATCGTATTTCCTGCTCAAATCGCAGCGGGAACGGTGGTATCGGTTATTGGGGGAACGTACTTTATTTTCTTATTAACTCGAAGCCGGAATTTGTAAACTTGCGAGCACTTATTACTGTATCTCGTTCGGATTATAGCCAAACTGATGAAAAGATGGCCATTCAAACACAGTAACGCAAAATTCTTCTTTTCTTTTCATCCAGTTGTGGCATATTAACACCCGTTCCACGATGTAGCGTGCATCGTATAATGGCTATTACCTCAGCCTTCCAAGCTGATGATCCGGGTTCGATTCCCGGTGCACGCTCCAAGTTTTCCTTTCTACTTTTAACTTCCCAAGTTTTTGAAAATTAAACGCTTTGTTGCGTTATTTTGTGTTTCTGCCGTTTGTGGTCTAGTCAAATAGAACAACTAGATATTTAGCGGTGGCCATTTGGTGGCCAAATCGGTGGCCACATTTAATTTTAGTTCGCTGAAAGTTTAAATGGGGTTAACTGAGACTAGTAAGTTGATTATCGTGTTCAAATCTTATCATCAGTGCTTTTATCTATGTGCTCATAGAGTTCACCGACCTGAATATCCAAATACTTACATAAAGCATCTATCACGTCGATTTCCACTCGAGTTGCCGTTTCGTTATACATGCGAGTAACAGTTCCTCTGTTGATCCCAGTTTCTCTAGCAACATCTGCAATTTTTAACCTTTTTTCGCCCATTATCTTCGATAGGTGACACTTCAGCATGCTCTTCCTCTAATTAAAATGTTCTTCTACAGGTTAAAAATGGTTGCAAAAGGTAATTCCTGTGATACATTTTGTTCTGTAGAAGGTTATTAAGTTCAATTGTAGATAAATAATATCAATAGGAGATTGTACGATGGATAACACTTACCTTACAACTGCCGAATTGGCAGTACGAATTAAATATGACGCTCGAGTAATTAGAGAACAGTTGAAGGACTCTGTTTTATTCGAAGGAGTTCATTATATTCGCCCATTTGGCGGACGTAAGATCTTATTTATTTGGGAACGAGTAGAAGAAGAAATGATGTCAGGTATTTCGACTCATTCTCTATTCACGGGATTATAGGGGAGGAGAACTATGGGAGTTATTAATGTGCGCAATGAGAAATTGGTTTTGCAATTTCGCTATAAAGGAAAGAGATGTCGAGAACAAACCCAGTTAGCTGATAATAAAACTAACAGAAATCGCCTAGAACGACTTATGAAGAAAGTTGAAGCTGAGATTGTTCTAGATACGTTTGACTATTCTAAATACTTTCCAAATAGCAGTGCTGCTAAACGTTTTGCAGATGTAAAGCGTCGTGAGGTATCCGCGAGAAGCTACTTTGATTCGCCGGAATCACCGAAGTTCGAAGAGTTTGCTCAGACATGGCTTATGGAAATGAAAATAGAATGGTCAAAGGGGCATATTATTGATGTAGAAGGGATAGTGAATAAATACCTAATTCCAATGTTCGGTAGTAAGAAGACCAGCGCCATCACTAAACAGCAAATCCTACAGTTTCGTACCATCCTCGCCAAAGTACCGGGACGAACTGGAGGCTTTCTTAGCCCATCACGTATCAATCATATTATGACGCCGCTTAGGATGATTCTTAATGAAGCCGCTGATCGTTATAATTTTACGTCACCATGGAAAAATATCAAAGCGCTGAAAGTGGGAAGAACCGATGTCGCTCCATTTTCAGTACTGGAAGTTGAAAAGGTTATTGAAAGTGCTCCTGATGAATTTAAGTGTTACTTAATTACTAGATTCTTTACTGGAATGCGTACCGGAGAGATTGATGGCTTAATGTGGAAAGACGTGGATTTAGCCAACAAGGTGATTACGGTAAGCCAAAGCTTAAATCGTGGCGAAGTCTCTGGACTAAAGACTCAAGGCTCTTATCGAACTATTTCACTTATAGACCGCGTGGTTAACGCACTGCGTGAGCATAAATTGAAATCTGGTAATAATAGCTCGTTTGTGTTCACCAATGAAAAAGGGTTGCCTCTTAATTATCAAGTAGTCTCTCGAACTATGTGGTACCCGACATTAGAGAAAGCAGGCTTAAAAAAGCGTAACCCTTACCAAACGCGTCACACCTTTGCCACATTACTGTTGGCATCGGGAGAATCACCAGAGTGGATTGCCAATCAAATGGGGCATACAACTACGACTATGTTGTTTCGAGTTTACTCCCGATTTGTTCCCAACTTAACCAGAGATGATGGCAGTGCATTTGAAGCCTTTTTACAAAAAGGAGGCCAATGATGAAGTATTCACCCTTAGCAGTGCATTGTACTAGTCTGTGCTTGGACGTAGCTTACAGTTCTTTGTTTTCTAAACTCACTGACAGTGATATCAATGATTTCTACCCTGACGTTTATGATATGGTTTACGAGCGATTACATACAGTGCACGATAAATGTGAGCATATTGAATCTAAGACAGAAAATGTAACGCAAAAAATATTAGGGGTGTTGTGTTTTCTGAATAAGCACCCTGAAAATATCGATTCAGAAAGAATTCTGTGTGCGTTAGAGAACGCGATTTCCAATAGATACAGAAACATCTAGTTTTAATTGTGCGTACATGAATTTGTGCGCACTGTTTTATCTCATATTCGTAACATTGAAATCAATGAGAGACTCATTGTTATTGCTCGTGCCTGCGAATCGTAATTGAAGCAGCAGGATGATTGGAAATGCCATTTATTAGCACACGCTCTCAAAACAAAATTCCCTCTGTTATCGCTCACCCCATACACGTAAAACGCTACACTGGCGCTAAAGAACAACGCGCAAAAACTGATAAACTTGGTGCTTAGTTAATTGCACACAACGCAGAGGCTATACAACCTAAGTTGTCGAGCTTGGAGCCGGATGTCATACAAGCTATGAGCTATTTATTCGAGAGAAAAACCAATTTCTGGTCATGCAAACCATGAAGAAGAATCGACTTCAGGTCTTACAGTTCATTAAAAACTAGATAGATAAAATTGAAAGGAAAATCGTTGCTCTTATTGAGATCGACTCAAATTATATAGCGAAAAACATCAGCCAGTATAGTATGAAAGGCGTGTGGAAAATAGCAGCGGGTTCAATAATTAGTAACCTGCCAGAGCTAGGATTTATCACTAATCAAGTAGCAAGCTCTCTAGTTGGAGTAGTGCCAATGAACAAAGAAAGTGGGTGCATCCAAGGACAATGAAAAGTCTAAGGAGGAAGGCATCAAATTAGAACAGTTTTATACATGGTAATGGTGCTTGCAATACAGTCCCATCCTGTTTTTAAGGCGAAATTTCAGCGACTAGTTGCTACTGGAAAACCCCAAAAAGTAGCTCTCATTGTCTGTATTCGAAAGATGTTCGTGATCTTAAATTCAGGGTTAAGAGATGGTGTGATTTGGGGAGCACCAAAAGCTGAAAATTAGCTATTGATATTTACGTCTCATTTTTGAGAAAATTCAAGGAGTTAGATCAAGGAAAAATGTACCAGATAAACTTCGCAGTTGTGATGCAGCTTGCCGGAACCAATTTTAGATTCAATGCATAATTATAGTAAATAACACAATTAGTTGGTGAGAAAGTTCTCAAAACCAATAATGGCGAATGAGCGGTAAGTGTGTAAATTTAATAGTAAAGCACATGCGAAGTATTTTCTCGTCACTAAATAACACTTTTAATTAACAAAGATACTGGTGTAGCGGTGAATTTTACTAAAATCGAAGATCGGATGCCTTTCTTAGATGGTCTGGCGTCAACGCGAGTGAATGAGTCTTTAACTGAGAAACAACGGCATCATTTAAGTGTGTCATGCTTGTTAGTTTTCCATATTGGCATTGTAATGTTGTATATTGACACAAAATGCTTACTCCGGTAATGTAGTTTTACCTTTGATAAGGAGTGTTAAAGTGAATTCAAAACAAACTAACCTCAATAATGAACTGGTTCATCTTGGGCGTGATAACCACTCGGTAGGGCGAGCTGTTAATCTACCACTACATCAATCTTCAACCATGCTTTTCAATACATTGGAAGAGTTTGAAGAAGCAAAAAGTGCCCGATATGAAAAAGGCACACTCTATTACGGTCGTTATGGCAATCCGGCGATTTTTGAACTTGAGAGCATGATGGCGCAACTCGAGCAGGGAACTGGCTGCATTGCTTTATCATCTGGTCTGACGGCTTGCGTAACATCACTGATGACATTTTGTTCTGCCGGATCACATGTATTAGTGGCCGACACGGTCTATGGGCCGACGCGAATGTTTTGTGATAATGTTTTAAAAGAATACGGTGTAGATGTCACCTATTTTGACCCGATGATTGGCAATAAAATATCAGAGCTTATTCAACCTGACACTGCGGTAATATTTCTTGAAGCGCCAGGTTCTGGTACGTTTGAAATCCCCGATATTCCAGCTATTGCTAGTGCGGCCAAGGTTGCTGGCGTCGTTTCTATTATTGATGGTACTTGGGCTACACCACTTTGTTGCCAGCCATTAACTTTAGGGATTGATGTCGTAGTTCATTCTGGGTCCAAGTATATCAGTGGGCATTCTGATGCAATGATAGGATTTATTGTTACGGCTTCAGATGAACACTATGACAAAGTTCGTAAAATGAGTTTAGCCTTTGGTGACCGAGCGGGGTCGCAAGATGTTTTTCTCGCACTTCGAGGGTTACGTACTTTGGCGGTTCGATTGCGCGAACATCAAGCAAGCACTTATAAAGTGATCGAATGGCTACAAGCTCAACCTCAAGTATCACGAATTCTCCATCCCGCTTTTTCAGATTGCCCCGGTCATGAATTTTGGCAACGCGACTTTAATGGTTCAACTGGATTATTTAGTGTCGAGTTCGTATCTCTTTCTGAAGATCGGCTGCGAAAAATGATCAATAGTCTTGAACTCTTTTCGATTGGATTAAGTTGGGGTGGGTTTGAAAGTCTTGTTATCCCTGTCGAACCAGCCCCATTTCGCGTTGCAACCCAGTGGGAAAATAGAGGTCCATTAATTCGCTTAAGCATTGGACTGGAAGACCCAGAAACATTGATTAGTGATCTACAGACTGGATTTCGTTATTTAACATAATGTGCCTAAGTACAACAAAACATGGAGGTAATTGATGAGTGTAGCAAACAAAATTGATCATATTGTGGTTGGAGCAGAAAGTCTGGAACAAGGTATTGATTTTCTTAGGAAGAATTTAGGTGTTACCTTACCGAAAGCGAGTAAGCATGAAGCGATGAGTACGCATAATTGTGTTGCACCTACCGGAAATGATTCGTTTCTCGAAATATTGTCAATTGATCCTGATGCACCAAATCCTGGTCGGGCTCGTTGGTTTGCGATGGATGAAGAGGACGTTAAGACAAAGCTACAACAGTCGGCCTACGCGCATCACTGGGTAGTAGGCACTGACGATTTAGATGCATTGATAGAAAGTAGTCCAGTTCCATTAGGAGAAATTGTCACGTTTACTCGTGGGGAACGCAGTTGGCGATTAAATATTCCAAGTGATGGATCAATGTTGGAAGAGGGCGTTATTCCAACATTTATTGAATGGTCGCCCGGCGCACATCCATCCTCGGCTATGACTGATCTAGGTTTAACGCTTAAATCTATTGAAATTACTCATCCAGAACCTGAATGGTTGACTGGTATTCTAACTAAGCTTGGTGTTGGCGATTTGGCGTCTGTGAGTGCAGGAATTGATAAAGCCATATCCTTCAAAATAGTTCGCTCAGATGGTGAAATTGTCACTGTATCTTAATCTAGTGCTATTTTACTCGATGACTCTGGCCCCCTTACTTAGATGAAGTTAGGGGGCTTTTTGATATAAATGCATTTGGTTTCTTGGTTCGACAGAGCATTTGATAGTCCAATTTACACATCAATAATTTCACCAACAGTTGTATCAAAATTACACACCATTTCTTAGTGATAGTGGTCACTTTTTCCAATTATCAATTTGATCGACCTAAGTCTAAATAAGTTGCTGGATCTTTATATGATTTTATTATAGTGTTTTGTTATGTGGCATTAATGTTCCGCATATTAATACCAAATGGATTTTAGAATTAACACTCTTGGAAGGAATCAAAATGGCTAATAATAGTGCAGCAGCTTTATCAGAAGACTTAGGTTTATGGAACATGTCCGCTCCTAGTATTCCTGATTACTTACCGCTTACTGATGATATTGAGACCGAGGTTGCAATCATTGGTGGTGGGTATACTGGTCTTTCGACAGCAATAAACCTCGCAGCAAAAGGCGTTAATTGTCGAGTACTAGAAGCACAGCAAATAGGGTTTGGTGGTGCAGGCCGCAACTGCGGTATGGTCAATCCTGGAATTTGGATTCCACCACAAGACGTCAGCAAGCATCTAGGTGAAGAAAGCGCGAATGTGTTTCTAGAAGAAATGGCTGGCGGTCCAGATTACGTCTTTTCATTGATAGAAAAATACAATATTGATTGTGAAGCGACTCGCGTTGGAACCATTCATGCGGCACACGCGCCATCAGGGTATCGTGAATTGGCCGCTCGTGCTGAAGAGTGGCAACGTCGTGGCCGTGAAGTCGAATTATTGGATGCACGCGCTGCGGAAGAAAAAATTGGTACGTCTCGATACTTTGGCGGGTTATTGGACCGCAATGCTGGGACGGTTAATCCAATGGGTTACGCGCGAGGTTTAGCACTCGCTGCAGCGAGCGAAGGAGCGCAAATTCATGAAAAGTCTCGCGTAACAAAACTAACCCCTAAAGGCGAAAAATGGGTATTAAACACAGAAAGTGGTTCGGTCACCGCAGACCGCGTGTTGATTGCCACCAATGGATATAGCGATGACCTATGGCCAAACTTAAATAAATCGTGGTCAGATATCTATTTCCATCAAATTGCGACTGAACCACTAGGCAGCCTTGCGGATAACATTCTCCCTGAAGGACAAGGTGTATGGGATACAGGGCTAGTGATGTGCTCGGTACGTAAGGATAAATTTGGTCGTTTGATTTTAGGTAGCATGGGTAAACTTGCCGATAAAGCTTTTATTAGTACTGAATTTTGGGCGCAACGACAAATCAGTAAAATGTTCCCACACTTAGGGAAAGTACGTTTTGAAAAATCATGGCATGGGATCATTGCACTTACACCTGAACATATTCCACGTATTCATAATTTGTCACCTGGCTTGTATAGCGCGCTTGGCTTCAATGGACGCGGAATTACTACAGGCTCGATATTTGGTCGAGCAATGGCGAATCTTCTTACTGGGATGCCGGAAAAAGAGTTGTTATTGCCAATCACAAATATGAAAGCAGATATTATTGCACCTGTCCGCGAGCCCGTTTATGAAACGTGCTTCAAGGTATGGCGTCACTACAAAAGCGTATAACGGATTTAAACTATTGGAGAAGGATATGACGTCTAAAGTAGCACGAATTGGAGTTGATATCGGTGGTACGTTTACCGATGTCGCATTAGATCTTAATGGTGAGTTGTTTACAGGCAAAGTGTTAACCAATTATTCACAGCCTGAACAAGCCATTCTCGATGGGATTCAACTAGTGTGTGAGCGAGGTGGTATTGAAGTAGGTCAAGTGTCGACGGTGATCCACGGAACAACTTTGGTTACGAATTCACTTATTGAACGCAGAGGAGCAAAGACAGCTTTTATCACCACGCAGGGTTTTCGCGATGTTGTAGAAATGCGCACTGAAAACCGTTTTGAGCAGTATGACTTAAACTTGACCTTGCCCACACCTTTAGTGAGTCGAGCATCTCGTTATACGATCAACGAACGCATCGATGCATCGGGTAACGTCCTTACACCGATGGATGCAGATGAATTAAACCACTTAGTAAAACATGTGGTTTCATCGGGCTACGAAGCTGTGGCTGTCGGATTTATGCATTCATATGTCAATGACGCACATGAAATGCAGGTTGCAAAAGCCTTTGCAGAAATAGCGCCGGAGTTGTCGGTATCAATCTCGAGTCACGTCTCTCCACAGATGCGAGAATTTCAACGTTTCAATACCGTGATTGCTAACGCCTATGTGCGCCCGCAAGTGTCGACTTATTTAGATCGATTGGTTCATCGGCTTAACGAAATGGGTATCAAGTGTCCAATATTCATGATGCATTCTGCAGGTGGCTTGGTTAGCGTTGCAACAGCATCAGAATTCCCGGTACGCCTGTTAGAGTCTGGCCCCGCTGGTGGAGCGATTTTTGCGGCTAAGTTTGCCAACAGTTATGGTAATAACCAAGTCATGTCTTTTGATATGGGAGGTACCACCGCAAAAATTTGTTTGATTGAAAATGGTAAACCTAAAACGGCAAATACATTTGAAGTGGCGAGGACCTACCGTTTTGCAAAAGGGTCAGGAATGCCACTGTCGACACCTGTTGTTGAGATGGTTGAGATCGGAGCTGGTGGTGGCTCAATTGCCCATGTTGATGATATGAAACAAATACGTGTAGGGCCAAAATCCGCTGCTTCTGAGCCCGGACCTGCCTGTTATCAGCGTGGGGGAGAGAATCCAACAGTAACAGATGCTAACTTACTACTCGGCCGCTTAGACCCTGATTTATTTGCCGGCGGTGCGATTCCACTCTCGGTCGAGAGTGCAGAGCAAGTTATGGTAGATAAAGTCGCCTCTGCGATTGACCTTGATGCGCAACAGTCGGCATTTGGTGTGACAGAAGTTGTCGACGAAAATATGGCAAATGCTGCACGGGTTCATACTGTTGAAAATGGTCGTGAAGTTGCTAAGTTCACTATGATTGCATTTGGTGGTGGTGCTCCACTGCATGCTTGTCGTCTCTGTGAAAAATTGAGTATTGACTCACTCATCATTCCTCCTGGTGCGGGTGTTGGTTCAGCGATTGGTTTCCTAAATGCGCCATTCTCTTATGAAGCGACTTTAGGAATGTATCAACGCCTGAGTGACTTTAACGCAGAGCACGTAAATGAAGTGTTGGCAGAACTGCGTTCAGAAGCACTAGAGTTCGTTAAACAAGGCGCTGGAGATATAGACACTGTGACTCATGTTCAAGCCTTTATGCGATATACCGGTCAGGGTGGAGAAATCTCGATAGATATTCCTTATCAAGAGTACTGTGATGCTGATGTCTCCATGTTCAGGGATAAATTTGAACAAGGCTACCATACTTTATTTGGTCGTGTGATAGAGGGGCTATCGATAGAGATTACGAACTGGTCGATTACGGTTGCTTCTAAACTTAGTCCAGTTGAGACAATTACGTTACGTCGTTCAGGTAAACAAGTTGACGTAACGAAGACGCGCGTATTTTTCGATGCGGCTCTTAGACAAACGGTTACAGCTAGCGAAGTAGAAAGGGATTCTCTTACTCCCGGTGATGCGGTTTGTGGGCCTGCGGTTATTGTGGAAGATGAAACATCAACCATTGTCACGTCTAGTTATACGGCAATCGCGCAAGATGATAGGTCGATCTTATTAGTGAGTAAAGCAAAAATGGAGGCGCAAGCATGAGTTTAAGTAATGTTGACTATCAAATAATGTGGTCGCGTCTGGTAGCAGTAGTGGAAGAGCAAGCAACCACGTTAATTCGTACTGCATTTTCGACATCAGTAAGGGAAGCTGGAGACCTTTCGGCTGGGGTATTCGATCAACGTGGTCGAATGATGGCTCAAGCCGTTACAGGTACACCAGGTCATGTGAATGCAATGGCCGAATCCGTACCACATTTTATTCGTGAAATTGGCATAGATAATATCAAAGAAGGGGATGTATATCTCACCAACGACCCATGGAAAGGAACGGGTCATTTACATGACTTTACAATGGTTTCTCCCTCCTTTTATAACGGAAAACATATTGGCTTCTTCGCGGCAACAGCGCATGTGGTTGATATTGGCGGCCGAGGTTATGGCCCTGATGCGAACGAAGTCTATGAAGAAGGTTTGCTTGTTCCCATAATGAAGTTTGTGATTGAAGGTGAAATGAATCATGATCTGGTCAAAATCATCCGTCATAATGTACGCGAACAAGATCAAGTGATCGGCGATTTGTATTCCTTAGTCGCGTGTAATGCTTCGGGCGATAATCGTTTAATGGATATGATGGATGAATTCCAGTTGACCGAACTTGAAGGACTATCGGACTTTATTATCGATAACAGCCGTGAAGCGACATTGGCACGTATCGCTGATTTACCAGACGGAGTTTATCTAAATGAAATGATGGTAGACGGCTACGAAGCGCCAGTTGATATGAAAGTGAGTTTAACGATCACTGGAAACACACTTCTAGCCGATTTTGATGGTACATCAGGTCTTAGCAAGTTTGGTGTCAACGTTCCAATAGTTTATACCCGAGCGTATGCGTGTTATGGATTGAAATGTGCGATTGCAGCGGATATTCCGAATAATACCGGTTCTCTTACTCCATTTTCGGTCATTGCACCAGAAGGGTGTATTTTGAATGCGCCGCACCCGGCTCCGGTCTCTGTTCGTCACGTATTGGGACATTTAGTTCCAGATGTCGTATTAGGGGCGTTACATCATTGCATTCCAGGTGTTTCTCCCGCTGAAGGGGCAAGTGCGTTATGGAATATTCTAGTTAGTGCTCGGCCTATTGATCCCTCATCTGGGCTACCTCCGGTTGAAATATCGATGTTTAACTCCGGAGGCATGGGAGCTCGCTCAAGTCTTGATGGGTTAAGTGCTACCGCCTTTCCTTCTGGGGTGAGCACAATGTCCACTGAAGCAACGGAGCAAGTAGGACCATTAACAATATGGCGTAAAGAGTTATTGGTAGGCTCGGGAGGCAGTGGTGAATATCGAGGAGGTTTAGGGCAAATAATCGAATTGAGTGCAAGCGAAGGTTATGAGTTGTACTTCAATGCCATGTTTGACCGTATTCACTATCCCGCTCGTGGGCGTAACAATGGTAAAAATGGATCAGCGGGTAAGGTTATGCTCGATGACGGCACCATTTTGAAAGGGAAGGGCCGACAAAAAATTCCAGCTGGCTCTCGACTTATTCTCGAGTTACCCGGTGGAGGAGGATATGGCGACCCTAAAGATCGAAGCGCAGCATTAGTTCGTGCGGATTTAGAGTCGGGTTATATTACATCTGTCCAAGCGAGAGATGAATATAATTTAGCCTTATAGTGATACGAGTTTAAGAGACAACTAAAAAAGAGTATGAAGAGTAACGTTAGTTAAACTCCATACTCTTTTTTTTGTACTCTAAGTTGTATTTCGGAAATGCGAATATCAAACCGATTGATTTATCATACGTTAATTCTGAGCAACCGCATCGGAAACAATAATTCCAGCGTCACGAACCGCAAGACAAATCTTTTCAATATCATCATCTGACAAGTTTATATTTGGCACTGAAACCCCTAATGCGCCTAACACTTCTCCATTTGGTGCTTTAATAACAGAACCAAAACTTAAAATTTGATCTCGGTATTCGCCGGTGTCGATGGAATAACCCCGTTTTTTGGTTTCAGCCATATCCGCATCTAACTGTTGAATAGTCGTAATGGTTTTATCGGTATATCGAGTTAACTCACCTTTCAACTGTTCGCGAAAAAGGTCGTACTGTTCAGCTAAAATCGCTTTACCCGGGCCCACACAGTAGAGTGGAGCAATAGCCCCTTTTGGTGACCATGAGCGTATTGGGTTAGTACTCTCAATTTTATCAATATAAAGCACTGACATTCCTTCAAGAACGGCGAGGTAAATTGTAGCTCCTGTAGCTCTAGACAATCTACGCATTTGAGGAGCAGCAATTGCGGGGAGATCGAGATGATCCATAATTCGTTGACCAAGCTGCCACGCTTTCATTGTGCAGGAATAGTTCTTTCCATCAGGTTGTTTTACATAACCAAGGACGCTGAGTGAACGAAGTAAACGGAATGTATTTGATTTAGTCATACCCAGTTCTAGCGACAGTTCTGTCACACCTTTTTCTGTTTCAGAATTGGCCAGTGCTTCAAGTATTTTTAATCCTTTAGAAAGGGTTGAATCCACTTTTACTTGCGCAGTTTCTCCTGTTTTATCGGTCATTGTACTCAAACTATCGTTCTCTCTTGTTGTGTCAAATATTGATAAACGAAAGTGTACCGATTCTAAGTAATAAACCAAAGAGTTAATTGCATCGAATTTGATCGGACTACCTATATTCTGGTGAGCCCCAACTCAGTCGAATGTAAATATAAAATAGGAATGCTGAATCAATCCAGTAATGGCATGAATTGAGCAAAGGAGTATTGCTTACTCAGCAATAAGAGTATTTTTATGGATACTTCTCTCAATGATAATCAACACTATGATTAGCAGTGAGCCTATTCCAAGAATACCACTGGCGAGGTATAAGCCTAAATCGTAGTTACCGGTCTCTTGCGCAATGGTTCCGGTTAATGCTGGAGCGATAATTTGCGCTGTACCATAAGTTAAGGTGAGTTTGCCCATAAGTTTAGCCGGTTTACTTGGATAAAACTGGCCCGCCATAGTTAATACTAAACTTACGCAACCAATAAATGTCCCTCCATAAAGTAGACAGCCGATTATTACGCTAGAGAGGCTTTGAGAAATGGCAGGTAATATAACGCCAATAATTTGGATGACATAAGCGAGAAATATCGCATGTAAATAGCCAATTTTTCGAGCAATCTTATCCCAAATGACGGCTGCTGGAACAATTGCAATACCGACTACAAAAAATACCAAGGAACCATTACCTTCAAGACCATTCTGGCTTTCGATGATATCGACAATAAAGGTTGCACTTATAACGTACCCGTAACCAGCACAAAAATACGCGACGAGCATAATTGGTAAAAAGTAGCGATGCGGTGGGTTATCGGTAATTAAATGAGCATATTGGTTGGATGGAGCCGATGATGTGTGAGGGATCCACCGCCAAGCCGGAATTGCAAAGACAATAGCTGCGATTGAGCACCAAAACCAATATTGTTCCCATGTAAAGGTAAAGTACGACATAACTTCGACTAATAACGATGTAATGATGATACCTATCCCCATTCCAGCAAAATGGACGCCAAGTTCGCCACGGTAATTATTTTTCATTAGCCAGTTCAAAATAATAGCAGAAGCAATCAACATCCCTCCTGAGCTGCTTAATCCAGATAGGAAACGGAGTACAGCCCAAACCAAGACATTATCCGTTAATGACATGGCATATGTCGTTACGATGGCGATAAGCAAATAGACTTTATACAGTACGTCTTTAATTGATAGCTTATTGATCGACATCGCTAAAGCAGCGCCACTCATGTACCCAGCATAATTGAATGCTGCGAGCCAACCACCTGCTGCGTCGGTTAGGCCCGTTTGACTCTGCATGATCGGAAGTAAAGGGGTATAAGCAAAGCGGGCGACTCCTAATGTTACTACCATGCTTAATACCCCAGCAGCCAGAACCTTATATCGTTGGAGTTGCTTTTCGTATTGTTGTGTCATGAGCTCTACTTATTGATGGTGAGTTTAATGGGATGAGTGCGAATACTTGTGAAATATAGACTGAAAAGCCTTAAATAAAATAGCGGATTCGTGACCAATTAACTCAATGAAGTTATCAATCACGAATGCTATTTATGTGTACGAATGATCAAGAGATTGTTCTAGCAGGTGTAGTTCATTCCTAGTCGGCCACCATCTACGTAGATAGTTTCACCGCTTATATAGCTGGCTTTCTTACTAGCTAAGAATGCAACAACATCGCCGATTTCACGAGGGTTACCGATGCGTTTTAACGGAGTGCGTGACATTACCATTTTCATCGCTTCTGGATTCGCATTGACGCCAGCCATCATTTCAGTGTCGATTGAGCCAGGACCTACTGCATTTACCCGAATACCGTGAGGCGCTAGAGAAAGTGACATTGCCTTGGTTAACTGCATAATCCCGCCTTTCGACGCACAGTAAGCTGAAATAGTTGGAATGGCGACTTTGGCATTGACAGAGCTCATATTCACAATTGAGCCAGCTATTTCATGCTTAATCATGGTTTGTGCAGCTCGCTGAGCCGCAATGAACGAACCGGTTAAGTTGACGTTAATAACCGAAGTAAATTGTTCGATTGTCGTATCTAAGAACTCACCTGGACGTGCAATCCCGGCATTGTTGACGAGAACAGATACAGGACCGACTTCCTCTTCGATAATGTCGAAAGTTTTTAGTATTTCATCACTATTACCCATGTTACAAGGTAAAAATTGTGCTCCATTTCCAAGCGCCTTCGCTGCTGCTTCACCAGCTTGTACATCAATATCTATGATTACGATTTGCATCCCATCTTCGGCAAGTGCTTCTGCGCACGCAAGACCAATACCTTTGGCGCCCCCTGTGACTAATGCGATAGATGTTGATTTCATATTTGCCTCCCTGGCGCTGAGATTATTTAAGTATTTATGGGCTAAAAATAAATCCGGAATAAATGTTAAGAAATTAAAAGTAATTGTTAAAAGAAACGACTATCCATCGTCGCGGTATGCAGTAAAAAGATCAGTGTGAAATACCCAATTCCTACAGTAGTCATGATGCACAACTATTAACTCGGTGTCAATATGTAAAACACTAGTACCGTATTTTGATATTTTAATTTAGTTGGTAACATCTTTTAAAATTACACGAGTAAATCGTATTGAGTTCATCAATACCAACATTGAAATGTCAGTAATTGATGTACTCAACTTAATGATTTGGTTTCGTAGTTAACGTTGGTAGCGAGAAAGCGGTGCTTTAAATGCCGTGACACTTGGCGCGACACCAACGTATTTCTCAATACTCACTAACGTGCTGTGAGCGGCGCAACCTTGTGAAAGTCGTGAAGTTCGACGGTCATGGGTTAACATATTTGGATTCCCGTGTTTATCCATCGAACCAATTGTTCCTGGTTTTTCGGGGTCATACCAAGCACCTGTCCATAAGAAAATCACGTCTTTTAGAATACGGTTGGTCACGACAGCACCAGCCAAGCAGGCTCCGCGATCGTTATGAAGTTTTACGATGTCGCCATGCTCAATTCCCAATTTCTTTGCATTATCGGGGTGAATTAATACAGGTTCTCGATCATGTATTTTTTTACTTTTACTGTATTCCCCTGGATCCAATTGGCTGTGTAAGCGCGTTGCTGGTTGACCTGAAATTAAATGGAATTTATGAGTAGTCGATATATCGCTACCAAGCCACTCAGTCGGAGGAAGCCAAGTAGGGTGACCAGGACAATCGTAATAATTGAAACTGGCAATGATTTCGGAATAGATTTCGATTTTCCCGCTTGGCGTAGGGAGGCGATTATCTAACGGGTCTTCACGAAAATCGGCTAAAAAAACATGCTCTGGTGAAGGATCATCGAATTCTATGACATCTCCCTTTAAAAACTCAGTGAACGTTGGCAATGAATAATTGGACTGTGAAGCGGTTTCTTGCATCTCTAGCCACATTTTCTCTAGCCATTCTCTAGAGCTTCTACCTTGCGTAAAATGTTCTTCAAAGCCGAGTCGTGAAGAAAGTTCTGCATAAATGTCATATTCATCTTTGGCTTCACCAATTGGTTTCAACACTCTGGGCATGGGTACGAGACTAGTATCTTGTGTGCCACCACCAAAGTCTTCTCGCTCTAGAGGGGATGTTGCCGGTAATACTATGTCGGCGTGCTTTGCGGTTGCGGTCCAATAAATTTCATTAACGATTATTGTTTCAGGTCGCTGAAATGCTTTGAGTAATTGGTTAAGATCTTGATGGTGGTGGAATGGGTTACCTCCAGCCCACCAGATTAGCTTAATATCAGGATAAGAGAGCGTTTGGCCATTATACTGATAGCTTTGTTTGGGGTTGAGCAGCATATCGGTAATCATAGCGACAGGGATAAAGGTCTCTATCGGGTTATTGCCTTGAGGAAAGGATGGCCAACGCATAGGGCGATCAGTTGTTCCTATACTGGCGTCACCACCATAACCAATGCCATAACCTCCACCTGGAGTACCAATTTGGCCTAGCATAGAAGAGAGGGTAACGGTCATCCATAGCGGTTGTTCGCCATATTCCGCTCGTTGCAAGCCAACGGCTGCACAAATCAGTGTCTTTGAACCGGCCATACGACGAGCCAGCGACGTAATATCTTCTGAGGAGATCCCACAAAGCTCGGCGGCCCATTCAGCACTTTTTACTATGCTATCACTTTCTCCAATAAGATAGCGTCGAAAGTGGTCGAACCCAGTGGTATAGCGGTCAAGAAAGGCTTGATCATGGAGCTCTTCAATTAGTAATGTGTGCGCAATTCCCATCATTAGAGCCGTGTCAGACCCTGGTTTAATCGGGATCCATTGAGCATCAAGATCTTCAAGTGCATCATTTTTTAAGGGACTAAGGTTGATGAACTCAACACCGGAATCTTTACATGCTAACAGATCATCACGTAATCGGTGCTTTGACATTCCACCTCCACCGACTTGAGCATTTCTCATAGGTATACCGCCAAACATAACGACAAGTTCGCCATGCTTCGCTATTGATTTCCACCTTGTCGCGTGTTTTACATGCTGACGAAAATTCCCCACAATATAAGGCAGGAGAGTTAATGCTGCATTATAGCTATAGTTCCCTTCGCTTCTGATAAACCCGCCGGCACAATTTAAAAAGCGTTTTAATTGACTTTGAGCGTGATGAAAACGGCCAGCGCTACTCCAACCATACGAGCCGCCAAATATCGCTTCGTTACTGTATTCTGAGCGGACTCTACTTATCTCTTTGGCGATCAAATCAAACGCGACTTCCCATGATACTTCTATAAAAGGGTCTTCTCCGCGCGGAGTAGCTCCGGGCATAGGGCCGTGCTCGAGGTAGCTTTTTCTAACGGCTGGTTTTCTTACTCGTGATTCGCTATCGGCCATGCCAACCAAGTTATCATTTATCTTAGAAGGATCGTTGTCTCCTCGATGTGGATGAATCGCAACGAGTTTGTCGTCCTTAACTTCAGCGATAGCAGCTCCCCAGTGATTGGACGTAACAAATTTGTGAGTCTGTGTACTCTTATCTGAACTCATTGATACCTCTTCCTTAAGTCAATAATGTCATTTATCGCAAGGAATAAATGTTGTTACGAATTTACAACATCGTTGTTTCCTTACTCCTACATTTTGACCGATTTTTACTCTGTGTGATAGTGATTTTTGTGCCATATAGTGAAATATTAATTTCAAATAATGACACTTTGCATCAAATTGGTTTGTTTCTATTTATTTTTGCACCAATAAGGAACGCCATATTGATGAATAAAAGAGGAGCGATGATCAAAATAGTAACATTTGGAGCGAGTGATGAAACGATTAGACGTAGGTGTGACGGAAAATATTGAGAATATTCTAAATAGTCCGATGAGTTGAATGGCTATCATGGCATATACATTGCAATGTGTGATGTTGAGCGTTGTGCTGAAATAGAAAATATTTGTGCCGACATTTGGATTATATGCAACGGAGAATTGCGATGAAAAAATCAATGATGAAATCCTTATTAACCATAGCTGCTACGACATCTTTGCTTTCTATGTCTCAAGGAGCTTCCGCGAAAAGCCCAACAGTAGAAGCAATACAAGCTAAAGGTGTGTTGTCTTGTAGTGGTCACAATGGCAGTTATTTTGGCTTCGTAGAAGTAAACGAAAAAAATGAATGGAAAGGGTTGGATATCGACTTATGTAAAGCATTAACGACGGCCATTCTAGGTGACCCGTCCAAAGCTAAGATTGTTCCGTTAAGCTGGGCGCAACGTTTTCCATCTTTACAGTCTGGTGATGTCGATATCGTAATTAAAGCGACGGGTTGGACAATGGGCCGAGATACCGAACTAGGTTTGCAATTTAGCTTGCCGTATTTCTTTGGTGGAACGAAGTTGATGGCACATGGTGCACTGGGTATTGACTCAGCGAAAGATCTCGAAGGTGGAACAGTATGTGTTGAAGCTGGCACTACCAACGAACGGATAGTCGCAGATTACCTAAAAACCATAAAGGTAGAACATAGTATTGTCTCGTATGAAAAAGCTTCAGAGCTACGGGCTGCTTATCTTGCAGAACGGTGTGATGCTTTTGCAGGCTGGGGACCAAATCTAGCCGTACTTCGTGCAACTGAAATTGATAACCCTGATCAACACATTATCTTAAACGATCAGCTTTCAAGTGAACCAATTGCTGCTGCCATGCGACAAGGTGATGAAGAGTTTGTTGACACCATGAACTGGGTAATCGCTAGTTTGTTATTGGCTGAAGAGCACGGTGTAACCAAAGCGAACGTAGAAGAGATGTATAAGAAACCATCGAACCCAACCGTTGCTCGCCTACTAGGCAAAAGCCCTGGTATTGGTGAACGACTTGGGTTGAGAGAAACATGGGCGAAAGACGTTATTTCTGCTGTGGGTAATTTCAGTGAAATTTACGAACGTAATCTTGGAGCTGAATCACCTTATAATCTTGATCGTGGTATGAACAACCTCTGGAGCCATGGTGGGGTTTTATATTCTCCAATCTTAGACTAATCACGTTATTAAATATGGAGGGTTGCTCCCTCCATATTTCAAACACATTTTTTCGTAAGATTATGGAGGTTATGTAATGATTCTTAAGCAAAGTCCTCGCCAGTTAAAATTTAAAGAAGGCCTGCTACAAGCAGTATTTCTAGCATTTTGTTTGTTTGTCATCATTGGTGCCTATTCGAGTGCTCACACCAACTTAAGTGAAATGGGTATCTCAAATGGATTTGATTTTCTAGACCGCTCCACCGGTTGGTCTTATTCGTTTAGTATGATTGACAGTTCGTCCGATGACCCTTATAGCAGAACACTGTTTATCGGGGTATTAAACACGCTGTTTGTTGGGTTTCTTTCAATTATTTTTGCTACGATTTTAGGTTTTATTGTCGGGACAGGTCGAGACTCAAAAAACTTCTCTATCCAGGCAGTTTCTACTATTTTTATTCAAACTTTTAGAAACATACCTTTAATTCTTCAGTTACTTTTTTGGTACGCGATTTTGGTGCATATGCCAAGCGCAAGACAAGCCTTAAACTTTTTTGATGTCATCTTTATATCGAATCGTGGGCTGATTATTCCGACACTAAACTTATCTTTGGTTGGGGTTTTGACTGCTACAGGGTTGATTGTTGTTTCGTGGTTCATATTGTCTCGCATAAGGTTTTTTCAGCCAATGGTTAAATGGTTGCTGTGGCTAATCTCTGCTCCTATCATTATATTTGCCGTGTCAACAACATTCCTACCGCAGACAGAATCTCTTGTTTCAATCCCTCACCTAAAGGGTCTTCGTTTCGTTGGAGGTCTGTCTATTAGTATTGAGCTCGCTGCAATGTTAATTGCTATCATTATGTATGGTGGGGCGTATATTGCGGAAATAGTGAGAGGGGGATTGGAAGAAGTACCAAAAGGCTTGATTGAGGCTGGCAGAGCATTGGGGCTCAGTGAGCGACAAATATGGTTCAAGATTTCGATGCCAATGGCACTACGTACCATTATTCCTCCGCTTGGTAATCAATGGATTTTCCTCATAAAAGCAACAACCGTAGGGGTCGCTATCGGGTTCAGCGACCTGTTTATGATTGTATCTACTTCAATAACGCAATCGGGACAAACCTTAGAGCTAATCGCGATTCTAATGGGTGTGTTTTTAATCATCAACTTTACGCTTGCTCAATTGGTCAACTTACTGAATAACAAGCTCAAACTTAAAGGGCATTAATATGAATGTTATTGTTGAAACACAACGCGCCGATATCCAGGTTAAATTCCCGAAACAGGCGTTGGCTTGGTTAAAACAACGAGCTTTCTCAACTCCATTTGATAGCGCAGTATCGCTTCTATTTTTAAGTGCTTTACTGTATCTCGCCTATTTGGCCATAAATTGGATCTTTATAGGTTCGATATGGAGAGCAGAAGATGTCGAGTTATGCCAACAAGCAAGTGGTGCATGTTGGTCTGTAATTGATGCAAGATCTCGCTTGATATTTTTTGGGCTTTATCCATATGACTTACAATATCGAGCAACATTAGCTTGTGTTGCGATAGTTACTACCATCGTATTGTCATGCATTCCGTTGTTCTGGTCCGCAGTTCGACTTAGCGTTTTGTGGGTAGTGGGTTTCTTTATTTTTTACCTGCTTATGGAAGGCAGTTGGTTGGGAATGCAGCAGGTAACGACAGACGATTGGGGGGGGCTAGCGCTAACACTGTTTTTATTTTCGTCGGTGGTGTTAATTGGATTACCTTTAGGGCTGGCATTAGCAATGATGCGACGTTCAAAAATGCCGGTAATTTCAGTCGGGACGTCAATATTTATTGATGTCATTCGCTCGTTACCTTTATTGACAACACTTTTTACTGCCGCTGTTGTTGTTCCGATCTTACTTCCTGAGTGGCTGGAAGGCGACAAGCTTTGGCGCGTCATTATTGCGTTTGCTTTGTTTTTTGCCGCTTATCAAGCTGAAGTATTTCGCGGTGGTTTTCAAGCTATCGAAAAAGGTCAGTTTGAAGCAGGCGAAGCGCTTGGTTTGTCTTCATGGCATGTTCTAAGTCGAATCATACTCCCACAAGTGTTTCGTCATGCCTTGCCCAGTACCATTAATATGGTTGTGGTGACGTTCAAGGAAACAGCGATCGTTATCATTATTGGCTTTTTTGATGTCCTAGCTTCTGCTAACGCGGCAGTGGGTACTGCTGAATGGGCTCCCTATTATATGGAGGTATACGTGTTTGTTGGGTTTATATATTGGTTTTTCATTTTTTCATTAGGTCAATATGGAGCGTATTTAAAGCGCAGGTTGACGATTACAAATCATTAATGCTGACGAGTAATCAATCATAACAGGGTCTATGAATAATTAGACAATATACACACTCTATTAGATAAAAAGGTAATGTAAATATGGACGCTACCCTAGAAAGAAAGGTTAAACAAAATAAATTGGCCGACGACGTGGCAGTAAAAATCACGGATTTAAATAAATGGTATGGTGATTTTCATGTACTTAAGGGTATTCACCTGACTGTGAAGCGCGGCGAAAAAATCGTTGTGTGTGGTCCTTCTGGTTCAGGAAAGTCTACAATGATCCGCTGTATTAATAATCTTGAACAACATCAAGGTGGAAAAATTAACGTACTCGGTACCTTATTGGATTACGACACTAAAAACATCCAATCGATACGACAAGAAGTTGGGATGTGTTTTCAGCACTTTAATCTATTTCCTCATATGACTGTTTTGGAAAATTGTACGTTAGCTCCAATGCTAGTAAAAGGAATCTCAAAAGAAGACGCTGAAGCTATCGCAATGAAGTTTTTGGAAAAGGTGAGAATTCCAGATAAAGCGGATAAGTACCCTAAGCAACTTTCTGGAGGGCAACAACAAAGGGTTGCTATTGCTCGATCTCTTTGTATGAATCCATCAGTAATGTTGTTCGACGAGCCGACCTCAGCTCTTGATCCTGAAATGATAGCTGAAGTTCTGGATGTTATGGTTAGCCTTGCTGACATGGGAATGACGATGATTTGCGTGACTCATGAAATGGGGTTTGCTCGGAAAGTTGCGGATAGAATTATTTTCATGGATGGAGGAGAGATTGTAGAGCAAGGTGAACCCAACACTTTCTTCGATAATCCCAAATCGGAACGTACAAAATTGTTTTTGAGCCAGGTGCTTAATCATTGATGAGTACCAATATGTTGGCTCGTTGGAGTTGATCGACACGAGCCTAGTACCTAGTATTAATCACGGTACTGTCAAGTTAACCAATGCCATGGCAGGACTTCTAAAGTTTTGTAGAAGACAGCGGAGTAGCTGTCCTCGAGAACACTATCGAATTCCCTGAGCATGATCAGGCAAGAACCAGTTACGAACTTCGCCAGAACGGAGTATTCGTTTCGAGTGGCGGAGCTCGTTCTATTTGGCTATGCCACAACTTAGAAAATCATAACAAATGAATAGTCGCTGTATAAGATAAAGCGCACGTAATGGTATTATCTCGAGCGACGAGCAGGTTGTTGTTCTAGAGAAAAAGCAACAGGATGACGAAGTTTGTTGTGAAATAGATACTCACTATTTTGAGTATCTTGGTTCACAAAACCAACTTTTATATTTGAAGCTTGACGGGAGTAGGCAGAATTTAAAACAGACCTTTGTCGACACCTATGTAGCGTATTCTCATTGCTAGAGACACTGAGTATTGCAGCAAAGTAGAACAATATGCTTACCGGTTATATCTAGCGATAAATAATATTGACCATACGAATAAAAGCTAGACAGCATCAAACAAATGGTATCTGTGAAAGATGCTCCAATGAGTTTTATCGAATCACGTTCCTTAAGAAAATCTATGCTTCATTAAAAGGGTTAAAAAAGATCTGGACTGCTGGCTAGATTATTAGAACAATAAGCAAACTCATCAGGGCAACAAAATGTGCTGTGGGCAAACATCAATAGCAACACTAGCAGATGGTAAACAAGTTTGGGCTGAAGAGAATTTAGTTTAAATCTAGTTTGACAACGGCACTATAAAATTGAGTAACTGCCAGATCAGGGCTAGGCTACTAGAAAACTAATACAATACTGGATCTGACAATCGTTCAACGATCTTAGTTTCTTGTGTGTAGTGAAGGCTTTTCGGTGCCTTTCCTTCAATGCGTTGCAATATGAATTGACCGATTTTCTCTCCTAGTAAGTTAGGAAATGTCTCTATACTCGTTAGAGGAGGAGAAGAATGTTTTGATGCAGGGCTATTGCCTAATCCCATAATCGCAATATCTTTTCCTGGAATAATTTCTAATTTACGGCAAGCTGTCATCACACCTATTGCTATATCGTCGCTTGTACACACGATAGATGTGGGTCTAGGCTGGATGCGAAGTAACTCCATTGCTGTGTTATAACCATCTTGAATAGTTAATCCGGATTCCATTAACCAGCGGGTATAAAATGGGATGTTATTTTCTTCTAATGCAGACAAATAGCCTTCGTTACGTAGCTTAGCGTAGTTGTAATGTGATTTTGTATTGATAAAAGCGATCTGTTTATGGCCTCGTTTAATTTGCCTTGTTGTTGCCATATATATCGCTTGTTCATGATCTATGTCCACCCATGCATAAGGCATCTCATTTTGAGTTCGACCATAAGTGATGAATGGAAAGTCATTTTGTACTGCCAGGGCGACTCTTTTATCATTTACTCTAGTTCTGAGAATTAGTAATGCATCCACATGTCCACGCTGAACCATTTTTTGGTAACTTCCGACATCATCATCACTTACGGCTGTATTTTGTGTTGTTACAAGAAGTTGAAACCCTGACTTCTCTAATTCAGGAACTAGAGATCCGAGCATAGTGGAGTAAAAAGGTTCGATATATGAACCACTGGCTAAGGGGGGGGGTAATACGACACCGATGGTATTTGATTTTCCAAGCTTTAACCTTTGAGCTACCGAATTAGGGACATAGCCAATCTCCTTAGCTCGTTTTTGCACTCTGTCTCTCGTTTCTAACGAAATATCTGGATAAGAATTTAACGCTCTCGATACGGTCGATTTAGCTAGATTAAGATCTTTGGCGAGTTGAGATATGGACATGATTAATCTCTTGGTTTTTAAAGTTACAACAAAAGTATAGCAGTAGCGAAAGTTCAAAGACAATTCAAATATATTAGGCCCAATATCAACATCAATATCAATAATATCTCTTTAGCAGCAGCGCAAATTTTTCTCGAAAATAATGATCAGTAATGGTGCACAATGCACCAATTTGGTTGTTTTTTGACTTTTTATAGGACGTTTAAATCAATTAAAGCGATTTGAATCGATTTCGGTAATTGGCACCATGGTTGCAATCTTTGTAATGTTCTTTTTATAGGGTTTTTATCACAGTTATTTGGCTAATTAATACAAGGGATTGTTATGAAATTATCAATATCAATGGGTTCTAGATTGCTTACTAATACTAAAAGCAAAGTGTCTGGCATAGGTGTATTTGGTGCAATATTAGCGGTTAGCTTATTCATTACAGGAACGGTTTCTACTCAAGCTTTGGCTGCTGATGCGAAACCTGTCGTTATCGCTTCTAAGATAGATGGCGAAGGTTCTTTGTTAGGCAATATATTAGTCGCTATTTTTGACCATACTCAAATACCGTATGTAGATAAAGTACAAATGGGGGCGACCAATATTGTTCGTCAAGCATTGCTAGCTGGAGAGATTGATATTTATCCAGAATATACGGGAAATGCGGCATTTATGCTTAATGATCCAAACAATCCAGCATGGAAAAATTGGCAACAAGGTTATGACAGAGCAAAGAAACTTGATTTCGAACAAAACAAACTGATCTGGCTACAACCGTCTCCGGCAAATAACACATGGGCGATTGCAGTGAGAGAAGATCTTGCAGAGGAATATCAATTAAGCTCACTAAAAGATTTACAACCTGCGTTAAACAATGGCATGGCGTTCAAAATTGCAGCAGGCGCTGAGTTCGTAGAACGTGCCGATGCGCTGCCAAGTTTTGAAACGACGTATCAATTCAAATTATCACAAGATCAAATCCTACCTTTCCCAGGAAATGATACTACCGTGTTTATAAAAACCGCAGCGGAATATAATTCTGGTGTCAATGCAGCCGTCGTTTACGGTACTGACGGATCACTTGCAGCATTGGGCTTAAAAGTTCTTGATGACCCTATGGGGGCTCAACCTGTCTATGCGCCTGCTCCAGTCGTTAGAGCGAGCATTATTGAAAGTTATCCGCAATTGCCAGAACTATTAAATCCAGTATTTGCTACGTTAACAACCGAAACGCTTCAGCATCTAAATAGCCAAATTAGTATTGATGGCATTGATGCTAAAACCGTTGCACGTGACTATCTGACAAGCAAAGGTTTCTTGTAATGAAGCGCATTAACACCGTCCAATCGACGTTGGCGATATTGATCTGGGGGGCTTTAATTGGTCTCCCACTAATGGGGATGGCCCCCAATCGTATTCTAACGCCGAAAGGGCAATATCTGTTCGCGGATATTGGGAGTTCTGCGTCGGTAATGTTGATTGTTATCGCTGCTTTACTCACAATCTCAGTGTTGATTCCAGCGAGTAAATCAATAGAGTCAGAAAAGCTCAGTCATGGATTGGTTTACTTGTTGAGTGGTGTTGGTGTTACTTATCTGTGTTGGTTTTCTGGTGAGTTTGCCACAACCAATGTCGAATCTGTTTCTCGGGTTCGTTGCTCGTTTGGTGCTGGATTTTGGGTTCTGATGCTTCTTTTTTGGCTGATGTCTCTGGAGTCACTTCGCATATTGTGTCAGAGCCAACTATTGAATACCACATTAGCGATACTGCCTTGGGTGCCTTTGTTCATCATGTTGATGCAAGACCATTTTCACTATTTATCGCTATTTATTGAATTCAGAGCTAATCAAGATGCCTTTTACGCCGCGTTTTGGGCGCATTGTCAGATTGTATTGGTCACGCTGGCATTAACGATGGTTATTGGTATGTGGTTAGGCGTTCTTAGCTATCGGCATCCTAATTTTGGTCGTTCTTGTTTGGGAACCTTGAGCCTACTGCAGACAGTACCATCTATCGCTTTATTTGGTCTGTTACTTGCGCCGTTATCTTACATAGCAAAGCAAGCACCTTGGCTTTCTGATTTTGGTATCAGTGGTATTGGAATGGCACCAGCCATTATCGCGTTGTTCCTCTATTCCTTATTACCCATGGTTCGCTCTACTCAAGCTGGACTTCAACAGGTATCTCCTTTGATGATCGAGGCTTCATACGGTATGGGCATGACTCGTTTTCAGAGCATGTGGAAAATCCACTTCCGTCTAGCCTTACCGGTCATTTTGTCTGGCCTACGAATCACCACTGTACAAACGATCGGCCTTACTATGGTTGCGGCATTAATCGGTGCTGGTGGGTTCGGTGCCATTATGTTTCGTGGATTATCGGGTAGTGCTATCGACTTAGTATTACTAGGCGTTATTCCTGTAGTCATCATGGCAGCTTTAGCAGACACATTATTTAAATTGCTGGTTCAACTGACTGAACCGACTCCCAAACAGGGAAAGAAACAGCCAATAGAGGGAGCTATCATCCAATGATCGAATTTCAGAATGTTAATAAAAGTTATCATGGCAAGAGCGTTATTGAAGATTTATCTCTTCGTATAGAAAAAGGAAAAATCACGGTAATTATTGGTTCTTCTGGTTCGGGTAAATCAACAACGTTAAAGATGATAAATCGACTCGAAGATCATAACTCAGGAAAGATATTATTTTCCGGCGAAGAGATTTACAAAATTCCAGTAGAAAAACTTCGCTGCCGGATGGGATATGCCATTCAATCAAATGGGCTATTTCCGCATTGGAGTGTGGCTGAAAATATTGCCTGTGTTCCTAATTTATTGAAGTGGGATAAAGAGAAAACGGCCGCTCGCGTTGACGAGTTATTGGACGTGTTGGATTTATCGCCTGATCAATACCGTGACCGAATGCCACATCAATTGTCTGGTGGACAGCAACAAAGAGTCGGTGTTGCTCGTGCAATGGCAGCGGATCCTGAAATTTTACTGATGGATGAACCTTTTGGTGCACTTGACCCAGTAACGCGTGCGAGCATGCAAAGAGAAGTGCGTAGAATCCATCGCTTATATGGAAAAACCATCCTCGTTATTACGCACGATATCGATGAAGCTTTGTACCTAGCTGATCATATAATCCTAATGGATAAAGGCGCTATTGTTCAGCAAGGCGCGCCAATGGAAATTTTGACTCAACCAGCAAACGAATTCGTCAGGGATTTTATTGGTAGTAAAGATATTGGTTTGAAAATACTGTCGCTGCAAACCGTAGAAAGCCATTTAAGGGAAGAAGCTCCGCTGCAGGGGTGTGGTCAAATCGATGCTGAAGCCAGTTTAAACGAAGCGCTTTCGTACTTTATTTCTAAGCAACATGAAGCTTTAAATGTTGTTGATTCTCAACATCAGCATTTGGGGATAATAACGTTTAATGATCTGCTGGAATTACCTTCACTAAAGCAAGACAAGATTGCGGTTAGCCATAAAGAAAAGGAACTTCAATATGGTGAGTAAAGTAACGGTTACAGCCCGTACTTGGCCGTTGTGGCTGGCGTTTATTTTGCTAATCGCCTTTAGTATTGGAATGCCTAATTTAGAAAGTGTATTTCATAGCTTGTTTCCTAAATTGGATCGCCCGGTTTATACCCAGACGACATTTCTGGATTTGCTTTTTTCTCATGTCTGGCTGGTGGCATTATCCAGTCTTATTTCTGTGATTATTGGTATCGCCATCGCTCTGTTTGTTACACGCTCTATGGGTATTTCCTTTCGGCCTATGGTTGAGACGATCGTTGCGATATGCCAGACATTTCCACCGGTTGCTGTCCTCGCTATTGCAGCGCCGCTTATTGGTATGGGCGCCACTCCTGCGCTAATTGCACTCGTGCTTTATGGCTTACTACCGGTCGTTCAAAGCAGCATTGCGGGGCTTACAAGTGTTAATCCTGCAGTACTAGAAGCCGCTCTCGGTCTCGGCATGTCGCCTTTAGAACGACTACGTCGAATTGAGCTCCCGTTGGCGATGCCCATAATCCTAGCCGGCATTCGAATTTCAGTCACCATCAATATTGGCACCGCTGCTATTGCTTCATCTGTTGGAGCGAAAACACTCGGCACACCCATTATTATTGGTTTAACTGGGTTTAACACTGCTTATGTCATTCAAGGAGCTATTGTGGTTGGTTTGTTGGCTATCACGACCGATCAACTATTTGAGTACTTTCAGCGACGTCTGAATCGCTCTAGTTCCCTTCAAGAAGAGAATTAATAATATGCAAGATACGTTTATCTATGATCACGTGTTATTGGGACACGTCGTGCTTTCAGATCGAGAAATTCCACAAGGTTTCGTTGCCGTTCAGGATGGCTTGATTGCAGCTGTCGGTAACGTGAAAGACGGTTTTCCGGCTGCGCATAATACTGAGGATTTTGGCAAAGATTACATCATGCCTGGTGGTATTGATGCTCAAACTCATAGCCGAAGCCAAAAGGATAATGAAGACTTTATTTGGTCGACCCGTTCGGCAGCTGCAGGTGGAATAACGACTATCGTTGATATGCCATACGATGCAGGACGTCTTATTAGTAATGCGGAGCTCTTTAATCTTAAGAAGCAAGAAGCCTCCGATCAAGCCCGAGTAGACTTCGCACTGTATGGAACGGCGCACCCTGATGAAGGCAGCAGTAAGTTATCGGAGATAGCGGAAGCTGGTGCTATTGGCTTTAAGTTTTCTACTTTTGGTACGGACCCTGAACGTTTCCCGCGCATCCCTCCATACTTAATGCATGAGTGCTTTGAAGAGATCGCACGGCTTGGTCTCGTTGCTGGGGTTCACAATGAAGATGATGAGAGTATCAAACACCTTATTACTCAGCTAAAAGAACAAAGTATTACGGATTACCAAGCGCATACTCTTTCCCGGCCAAAGTACACAGAAAACCTTGCTATACAGCAGGTATATGAATTGGGTGCTGACACAGATTGTCGTGCGCATGTGGTTCACTGTTCCAATAACCGTGGAATTAATATCTGTAATAGTTTTAGAGAACAGGGCTTTAAAAGCACGGTAGAAACATGTCTGCACTATTTAACCTTGTGTGAAGAGGAAGATGTTTCCAAATTAGTTGGAAAAGCAAAAGTTAATCCTCCGATACGTGAGTCTGCAGAACGTGAAGCGCTTTGGGAACAAATAGACAAAGGTAACGTGACCGCTATTTCAACAGACCATGTAAGCTGGTCTGAAGATCGAAAAAGCCATGCCAACATGTTTGAGAACTCATCGGGTGCAACCGGGTTAGAGCTTTTACTTACCTTGACGCTGACCGGAGCAGAAAACAGAAAAATTGCATTCCCTAAAGTTATTAAAGCACTGAGCTGGAATGTGGCACGACTATTCAACTTAGATCATTGCAAAGGCGCGCTAGAAGTTGGCAAAGATGCTGACCTTGTCGTAGTACGTCGATCCCCCTACCAATACCAAGCGACGGCGAGCGGCAATAATTTCACGTCTTGGTCTCCCTATGACGGTAGAACTATCAACTATCGAGTAAGCAAAACTATGCTGCGAGGGCATTGGATTTTTGATGGGGAAAATGTCACTGCTAAACCAGGCAGCGGCCAATTTGTCTCCCCGCAGACAAGGAGAAATAACGGGTGAAACTTAGCTATCCAAATAAACAGCGTTATTGGGACTGGATCATGGCCTTGGCCGAGTTTACGGAATCCGACCGACTTTATACTCGCCGCTCCTTCAGCCCTTTATTTTTAGAAGGCCGAAAGTGGTTAACGAAGCAGATGGAAATGTTAGGCCTTAAAACCCATATCGACGCAGCGGGAAACCTTATTGGTCGCTTGGAAGGAAGTGATCCTAAAGCTGGAACCATAATGATTGGTTCTCATAGTGATTCCGTTCCTAATGGAGGCCGCTTTGATGGTATGGCGGGCATTATTACAGGCTTAGAGTGTATTGCCAGCTGGAAAGATTCGGGCAAGACGCTTCGTCATAGCATCGAAATCGTGGACTACCTTGCAGAAGAGCCGAGTGAATGGGGTATCTCCTGCGTTGGTAGTCGAGGAATTACCGGTTTTTTAACCGATGAGTTGCTTAGCACGCCTCATCCTGAAAGCCAGGAAAGCCTAGCTGATGCAATTCGAAGGGTTGGGGGTAACCCCGAACAGTTGAGTAAACGTGAAGATGCGGTCGCTGCTTTCGAGCTCCATATTGAGCAAGGTGCAGTATTAGAAACCGAGTCTTTGGATGTGGGGATTGTGAGTAGTATTGTCGGTATATTACGCCTGTCTATCGTTTTTGAGGGGGCAGCGGGCCATGCAGGAACGACACCAATGGATATACGTCGAGATGCTTCCGTTGCCGCTGCTCGTACCCATTGGATGGCCAGTGAGGCTGCCAAACGAATTTGGGATGAGAGTGGGCATTATTTAACAGCGACTTGCGGGCAAATTTTTAACTATCCCAATGCAAGCAATGTTGTCCCGGGTAAAACCGAACTTGTCTTCGATATACGATCTGACGATAAAGAAACGATGGAAGTTTTTGCGACCGAGTTGCAACGCATCGCTGATGAGTCTGCAACATTAGCCAACGTTGAGGTCGCTGAATTCCAACGCATGACCGATACCTACCCGGTAACGAGCGATCGCACATTGATGAATCATCTGCGCAACTCCTGTGAAGCTCATAAACTGAAGATGAAAGAGATGCCAAGCGGAGCAGGTCACGATGCTGCTTTTATGGCTCATGTTGCACCGATGGCGATGGTTTTTGTACCGAGCCATAAAGGCATCAGTCATCGTCCAGATGAGTGGACAACAGCAGAACAATTTGAAAAGGGCACCGCCGCATTAATGACGGCAGTTGAATCCTTTGACCAAGCTTAATTAAACGAATTTAAATAAGGAAGAACAATGGGACGTATTTTAACGTTAGAAGATGTCGATTTTGCCATTAAAGGTGGTTCTATTTATGCCTGTGGTGGTGGTGGTTGGGTTGAGCATGGCCGTATGTTGGGCACCGCTGCAGTCAGTGCTGGGCAACCTGAACTGGTGACTATGGATGAAGTAGAAGATGACGCCTGGATTGCAACGGCAGCAGCGATCGGCGCTCCCGGTGAAAGTACCAATTGGCAAATGCTGGGTATGGATTACGTTAAAGCAGCGCAGCTATTACAAGAGGAGTTAGGTGCTCCGTTACATGGCTTGATAATTGGTCAAAATGGCATGTCCTCAACGCTGAACGCTTGGCTGCCAAGTGCAGTGATGGGCACAAAAGTTATTGATGCTGTTGGTGATTTACGTGCTCACCCAACCGGAGATATGGGCTCGCTTGGGCTTGCATCATCGACTGAGCAAATGATTCAAACCGTTGTGGGCGGGCACCGAGACAGCAACTCATATATTGAATTGACGGTTCGTGGTGCAACTGCAAAAGTGTCGCCAATTCTCCGTAAGGCTTCAGATATGTCGGGCGGCTTTATTGCCAGTTGTCGTAATCCGATTCGAGCTAGTTATGTAAAAAAACACGCTGCTCTAGGTGGTATTTCAATGGCACTTGGACTTGGTCAAACCGTCGCAGCCAATGAAGGAAAAGGTACATCCGCCCTGCTAGATGCAATTTGTAACTACACCGAAGGCAATATTTTAGCCACTGGTGTCGTAAGCAAACGAGATATTGTTTATACAGGTCAAGCTTTTGATGTGGGTACCATTCAGCTGAAGACAGACAAAGGTACTCTGGTTCTGCATGTAATGAATGAATATATGGCAGTAGAAACCTTAGACGGCGAGCGCCTTGCAACCTATCCCGATGTCATCACGACACTCGATGAAAATGGCTCACCCGTGAGTGTTGGACGAGTAAAAGAGGGAATGAAACTTCATGTGTTTCATATCCCAATGAACAATATTCCACTATCTAGTTCAGTGAAAGATCCTTTGGTATACCCGGAAGTTGAAGAAGCATTAGGGATTAATTTGAGTGACTATGCGCTCAAATAATTAAAGTAACGTGATGATCATTCTGCATCGGGTTTATCAATCTTTTGTTTGGCTCGATGCATCTAAATTCTAAAAAATTTGAAATGGAAAAACACATGACTTCCAATAAAAATCGTTCTGAGTTTACCGTAACATCGGGAACTGACCTGCGTTGTGGTAGTTGGCGTGAAGAAGGCCTTCTACGGTTATTAGAAAATGTATTGTCTGTCGGTGAAGATCCTTCACGGCTTGTTGTCTATGCAGCCTTAGGGCGAGCAGCCCGTGATTGGGATTCCCATGACGAAATTGTTGCAGGTTTAAAAAGGCTAAAAGCAGACGAAACACTGGTTATTCAATCGGGTAAGCCGATTGGTATATTAAAAACCCACGCAAAGGCACCTAAGGTGATCATGGCGAACTGCAACTTAGTCGGGCAGTGGGCAAAAGCAGAAATATTCTATGAGCTAGAGAAGAAAGGTTTAACTTGCTGGGGGGGATTAACCGCCGGAGCATGGCAGTATATTGGCAGCCAGGGAGTTATTCAAGGAACGTACGAAATTTTCTGTCGAATTGCAGAGCAGTACTTCGGCGGTGATCTTACCAGTCGATTTATATTAACGGCCGGTCTTGGTGGAATGGGCGGTTCCCAACCGCTTGCCGGAGTGATGGCGAATGCTTGTATTTTAGTTGTGGAGGTCGACCAAGAACGAATCGAAAAACGTATCGATAACGGCTACCTGCAACACAGTGCAACAGATTTAGATGAAGCATTGGCCCTGATCAATTCAGCCAAAGACAAAGGCGAGGCTATTTCGGTTGGTCTCCTTGGTAATGCTGCAGAAGTGTATCCAGAATTATTACGTCGAGGTATTATCCCGGACGTGGTTACGGATCAGACCTCAGCTCATGATTTAGTGTATGGATATGTGCCAAAAGGTTATACCGCCGAACAAACCAAATTACTGCGTGGCAAGGACAATGAACGGTTGATGAAAGATGGAATTTCCTCAATCGCTGAACATGTTGATGCGATGCTTGGTTTTCAGCAGCAAGGCAGTGTTGTTTTCGATAATGGCAACTTGATTCGAACGCAAGCAGAGAAGGGTGGTATTGAAAACGCGTTTGATATTCCTGTCTTTACCGAAGCGTTTTTACGTCCGTTATTTTCCAGAGCAATTGGCCCATTCCGGTGGATGAGTTTGACCAATAGTGAAGCGGATATCGCTTATATTGATGACTATATTTTAAAAACCTTTGCAGACAATAAAATTGTTAGTAATTGGATCCGTCTTGCTAAAGAAAAAGTGCCTTTTGAAGGACTTCCGGCGCGCATTTCCTGGTTAGGTCACGGTGAGCGCACCGCACTGGCTCTAGCCGTCAATAAGATGGTCGCGAATGGCGAATTGTCTGGCCCTATCGCATTTAGTCGGGACCACCTAGATGCAGGCGCAATGGCTCATCCTAATATCATGACTGAAAATATGCGTGATGGCTCCGATGTAATTGCTGATTGGCCGCTAATCAATGCGATGGCGATGTGTTCTTCACAAGCTGATTTAGTCACCATTCACTCAGGGGGCGGTGGTTATTCAGGTTATATGACAAGTTCGGGCGTGACGATTATCGCAGACGGAACAGAAGCGGCCGAAGAGCGATTAAGTATATCGTTAACCAATGATACTGGTTTAGGTGTTATGCGTTACGCCGATGCTGGGTATGAAGATGCATTAGATGAAGTTGCGGTGAAATCTATTGATTACATCGATTTACATCATCAGTAAGAAGCTACTCAAATTTATGCGGGAATTATGAACACACAATCATTTTCTACAACAATAGAACATCCTACAAAGCCATTGTTGGTTCTGGGATCTCAGGCTTCGCTGATGACATCAGAGCAAATCTATCAGGTTGCTCACCAAAAGCTGGCGATTGAGCTCGATCATTTGGCTCTTGCAAGAGTAAAGCAAGGTCACAATATTGTTTTGCAGGCCATACGTAATAATCAACCAATTTATGGGTTGACCGTTGGTGTTGGTTGGAATAAAGACAAGCTTGTTTTTGCTGCAACCGAAGGTGAATTCGATGCTTTATTGGAGGTATCTCGCCAACATAATCTGTCAAGCTTAAGAGCTCATGCGGCAGGTGTTGGCAAACCGTTATGCATAGAAACGGTAAGAGCAGCAATGCTTATCAGAGTGAATATGATGCTTACTGGTAGTTCGGGAGTGCAGCCAGCTGTTACCGAACTGCTTTGTGAGTTTCTCAAACATGGAATTACTCCTATTGTTCCAGGCAAAGGCTCCATGGGGAAGGCCGATATTACGCAAAACGCACATATTGGTTTAGCTCTGATTGGTGAATGGGATGTTTTATATCAAGATCAGCGGATGCCAGCCAAAAAAGCAATGGAACTGGTAGGACTCAAACCCGTTAAATTGGTTGGGAAGGATTTTCTCGCAATAGTTAGCAGCAATAATATTACTGCTGCAAGGCTCGCTCTTGCTATTGAAGATATAGCGTTGTTCATTGAGCGTTTGCAAATACTATTTCCGTTAGCACTGGAGGGAATGAATGGAAACTTGACACCATTTATTGAGGTAGTGACGTCGGCTCGTCCTTATTCCGGTATGAAGCAAGCTGCTAAAAGAATGTGTCATGTTTTACAAGGCAGCGACTTATGGGTTCCAGATCCAAGGCGTCACTTGCAAGATTCTCTTTCGTTGAGAGAAATCGCTTATACACTGGGTCAGCTAGTTGAAGCACATCAACAGGCGTACACTAGCTTGTCTACGCATATTAACCATTCCGATGATAATCCGCTTGTTGTCTTAGGCAAAGTGAATAGCTCTACGCCTTTGGATGTCGAATATCAGGTTCAGGATGAGAAAGGTATTATTATCGGAAGTATTTTTCCTTCTGCTAATTATGATGGCCAACCTCTTGCGATTGCCACTGAGCATCTGTTGTCGGGATTACGAGGAATATCGAATGTATTGGCAACGCAGCTCGTTGAAACTAGCCTACCACAGCAGACAGGGCTTCCTCGCTTTTTAGCTCATTCTGATAATAACGGGCATGCTTTTGGTGCATTACAAAAGCCGATGATTGCACTCGATAAAGAGAATCAGTTTTTGGCCTCAACGGTGAGTTTAGGGCATTCAGCAATGGCGGGTGGAATTGAAGATGTAGGCTCATTTGGTATGCTAGCGATCATAAACGTCGAGCAGATCATGGAGAACTTGTATGAAATGGCGTCACTGCATCTATTACACGTTTCACAGGCCATCGATCTTCGGCCCAAATTCAAAATGAGCTCATTAACTAGGCAGTTGCTTGTTGAATACAGAAAGAGTGTGCCAATCGTAACGAAAGATCGCATCTTTACTATAGACATAAGCGCTGGTGTCAAATTTTTACGTCATTGGGAGCCGAACTGCTAATTCTTAATCCTACACTTTTTCCTATTATAATTTTAATCAACCTGCTACGGTTGACGTTTTATTTTCCAACTGGTTATTAAATAATGGTTTTTTGGTGGTGATTTAAACTATAGTGTTCTCTAGTTCAGAATCACCATTCTACTACTAAAATGATCAAACTTTGTAAATACCAAATACCACGTTACATGTTGATTAATTTAAGTTTTTGTTTTATATGGTTTTACCTTTTGACGCAGTTAATTGCCGTAAGACAACTGTGTTAAATCGCTGTTTTTAGCACGAATACCACTTAACACCTTATTTTCCCGTATTAATATAGTGTTTTTCGATTGAACCTTAGATAATATGGCTTTTAACTCTACGATCTCAGAACGAAGTTCTCGATTGTGCTCTTTGTATTCATTCAGCTCAGTTTGCTTGGAATCACGCTGCTGTCGAGTACCTTTGTTCTCGACACCTTTAATGCACTCTATCTAATAGGTAAGGGAAATCACGATGAATAAACGCTCAGCTTACTCCAGTTCGTTCGACAGCGGCAGAAACACTCGTTTTATGCATACCAGAGACAATATTTGACCGTAATTGTCCAGTCTTTCTAAACCCGTATCTCCCTCACTCATTTCAACCATCATGGTTAAGGTAACTGGGTTATTGACATCGTTATGTCCGCTAACCTTAAGTCTGAGTTCTGTACCAGGAGTAGTATTCTCCATCACTTGCGCAAAGTCGTTACCTGAATGTTCTTCGTATGGAGGAATAACATAATCCAACTAAAAACCAGGACGAAATAAAGTAAATGCGGTGAGTAGTAAACTAAACGATTCCCACACTTTCAACTTAGTTATAAAATATGCTTGAGTCGCGGTGGTAAAGATTAAATTGCGGCTGTCGACGAGATAAAGAGCATAATTCCATGTAGTAACGTTACATAAATCAATGGTAAGTAGTTGTTAAAAATAAACAAAAATGGCAATAGCGCGGTGCGAAGTGAATAGGAGACGGCAATAAAACCAGTGCGAATAGGGTTGCCCCCAGATACCGCTGTCGCGGTAAAAGTGTCATAGCCCAAGACATCTTTAGTGGAATGTCCATTGCCAACACGTTCCAATCCTCGCATGTTCAATTTAATAGCATCTAAATGCACGATATATACCAAAGCAATGTAAGAAATAATGGTTGACAAAAATGCCGTTTTAACTCTTTCAAAGCACGGAATATCAACGTATTCCACCATCAAGAATGCAGCTGCGCCCATAACTGGTCGTATGCGACCACAACCCAATTAGCTGAAATATGTATAGACTAATATCATATAACAAGGTTAGTGCGTATATCAGTACATCTCTATCATAAATCTTATGAGCCCTTCGAATTGCCAATATAAATTCGTTTAAAAAATTGGTTTCTTGCGCAGATAATACTAACTAGAACGACCAAATATAAACGTTTGAGCTTAGACATAGAAAGTCTTTTTTACCATTTTGATTTATACCTTCACACGTGATGTATGATTTGTCGTTTTCAAGGTTTGAATTGAACTTACTTTACATGGGGGGCGATGCTTTTGGCATTTAATTACGTACTCGTCAGTGACGGAGATCTTATATTTATTCATATGCAAATTAACACGATTAAAACATTCCTTAAAGGAATTTATTTGTATGAATTTATATCACTATTTTTCGCCTCATAATTAAGGTTAACTAACAACTAGTCTAGTTCCTGCTTCTGACATACCGTCAGTTTGATAAGCAATTGGCTAAAAATTAGGTTGCTTAAATAAATATACAATGAGGTAAAACCTATGTTCAAAGGAATGAAAGTATTTTCTAAAGTGACAGTTATAGCAGCGTTGATCGGTGCTAGTGTTAATGCGAACGCAACAACAAATTGGGACTTACCGCTTGCATGGCCAGCGGATAACTACATTGTAAAATCGGTTGATCAATTTGCTAGTGAAGTTAAAACTGCAACTGATGGCGAGCTTGTTATTACACTTCATCCCGGTGGGTCTTTAGGCTTTAAAGGACCAGAAATGTTTGCAGCTGTTGGTGATGGTCTCGTAATGATCGGTGACATGTTGTTGAATCAACAATCTGGAGCAAATCCTCTGCTTGGATTGGAATCTTTACCTTACTTGATCGGAAGTATGGAGGAGCTGAGAACGTTTGGCTCGGTCTATCGCCCATTACTTGATGATATTTACGCACAAGGTAACCAAAAGATTTTGTTCACAATTCCTTGGCCACAACAACAAATATTCACAAGTAAAAAGATAGAAACGATTGAGGACATGAGTGGTATAAAAATTCGTACTTACAACAAGTCATCAACTGAAATTTTAGAAGCAAGTGGTATGACCGCAGTACAATTACCATGGGGTGAGGTAGTTCCATCTTTAGCGGCTGGTGCAATCGATGCTGTTGCAACCTCATCTCCTTCTGCAGTAGATGGTTCATTCTGGGAGTTTCTGGAATTTGGTTATCCGACTCGACAAACTTGGAACACCAATGTAGTTAGTGTCAATCTAGACGCATGGCAAACGCTTTCTAATGAAGGTCGTGATGCGATTGAAGCTTTGGCTAAAAAGCTTGAACCAGAATTTTGGGCAACAGCCATTACTGTCGATGCAGAGAAGATGAAATTTTTGGCAGAAAATGGTATGACCAATGGTGATCTTAACGATGCATTACGAGCTGAACTGGCAAAACGTGCAGCACCATTACGCGAAGCCGCATTGAGTGAACTCGGGCCTAAAGCTCAAGCTGTTGTTGATGAGTTTAACTCTAAACGTTAAGTTGCTTTAACTTAATTCTTCTAAAAGTGACTCTCAATATTGATCATGAGAGTCATGTCAATACTCCGATTGATCGAGGTTCCTATGTGGGACAGAGTGAGTCTTATAGCTGACCAGTTTTCACGCTTGTTGGCTTATATCGCAGGGATGGCGATCCTTAGCATTGCTTTGATGCAACTTCTTGAACTTCTACTTCGGAATGCATTTAACTATAGTTTACCGTTTGTATGGGAATATGCTGCATATTTACATATGGGAGTTATTTTTCTCGCAGCTGCTTATACCCTTCGCACTGGTGGTCATATTCGTGTCACTTTATTTCAAAGAATTCACCCGCGAGGTTTCGAATGTGTGGCGACGTCAGTAGCATTAATTGTTAGTGCTTTTATGACAATGGCAATGATAGGGCTTGCATGGCGATATGGCACAAATGGTCGTACCTCAGGTACAGTAAACGATGTAGCACTCGTTATACCCGGAAGCTTTATGGCATTTGGTTCCGTGATGCTTACATTACAACTCATTATTCGTTTGATTAATAGTCTGATTGGGCGACCAGTTGAAATCAAGCATTTTGATACGGATGGTAACACCACCGACAATTCTGAATCATCAACCAAAAGTCAGGACTAAATCATGCCTTTACCTATACTATCAACCATTTTATTGGTTTTCGGATTGTTAGCATCTGGTGCTTGGGTCGCGCTAGCCTTGATGGGAGCAGGAATATCCAGCCTTACGTTATTTCGAAATATGCCTGTCGATAAACTCCTTTCACAGTCGATTTGGAATGGGTTATCTTCCCCAGAACTTGTTGCATTACCATTATTTATTTTAATGGCAGAATTGCTGATGCGTTCTCGCTTTATTGATGGTCTTTTTAGTGCACTTGAGCCATGGGTTCGTAAATTGCCTGGCGGATTAATGCACATTAACATTGTAGGTTGTACCTTTTTTGCGCTAATTTCAGGTTCTTCTGCGGCTACTACTAGTGCAGTAGGTAAACTTACCATCGATGAATTGGAAAATCGTGGATATGATCGTTCAATGGCGATGGGGTCACTGGGCGGAGCGGGTACACTAGGATTTCTAATTCCGCCAAGCATTATTATGATTATTTATGGGGTATTGTCGCAAACCTCGATACTTAAACTATTCGCAGCTGGTTTGATACCTGGTTTGTTATTGGCATTATTGCTGATGTCATATATTGCTATACATGCAGTGATAACCAAGCGCCGCTATCCAAAATCAGCAACTGATAAAAACGGCACTGGAAAATCGATCTGGCGTGAACGGGTTGATGGATTGCCTTCGTTAATTCCATTTTTTGTCTTAATGGGTGTATTACTAGTTTCATTATACGGAGGCTTTGCGAGCCCATCAGAAGCTGCGTCGATTGGTGTTGGCGTGACGCTAATCATCATGGCTGTTGAGCGGAGTCTAAATTTCAGTAGATTGAAAGGTGCGTGTATTGGAGCAGCTAAAACCGCAAGTATGCTGGGACTTATTATTGCAGCCGCCGCATTTCTTTCTACTGCCATGGGCTTTTTAGGGTTACCACAAGCAATATCAACGGCCGTTAAATCCATGGATTTAAGTCCAATGGAATTAGTCGCATTATTAGTTGTAAGTTATATCGTATTAGGTTGTTTTTTAGAAGGAATGTCGCTGATTTTAATGACACTTCCTATTGTGTTACCACTCATTACGAGCGCTGGCTATGATAAAATTTGGTTTGGTGTCTTTTTGATTATTGTGGTTGAAATGGCACAAATTTCACCACCTGTAGGAATGAATCTCTATGTAATACAGGGGTTAACCGGTGAAAGTCTTGGAAAAATAGCACGTTCAATTGCACCATTCTTTGTGTTAATGGTCGTGTTTGTATTTGTCTTGGCGGTATTCCCTGAATTGGCTACCTTCCTTCCTTCTTTGATGTGACACTATTGTATTACATATATACAACGTAGATGGGTTGAACTTCTTGGTGATTAATGTTTGTCCAACCAAAATTCAAGGGTAGGTGTAATTCATAGTAATGTTAAATCTCAGACCTATCATAATGGAAACTTAATTCGGAACACGATGAATTTATGAGTCTTAAACATGAACCATTACTTCAGTTCAGCTTTATGGGAGAAGGTGCGTTACTGTGTGAGGTTGTAAGTAGCGATGGACGACTTCAACTAGATATCCAACAACAAGTATGGAAGCTTGGAGGTGCTGTATCACAGGGACACGGTGTGCTCGAGGTGGTTCCCGGTATGAATAATATTCTAATCATATTTAACCCAATGGAAGAGTCTGTCGAAACGATACAAAAAGAGATTAAATTACTTTGGTCACTAACAACGAAATCTTCCTCTCAACTTGCAACAGCTCGAGTGCATGTTATTCCAGTCTCATACGGAGGAGAAGTTGCTAAGGACATTTTAGATTTGGCAACTTACGCCGGATTAAGTGTCGCAGAGGTTATCAAGCGACATAGTGAAGCGGAATACACAGTTTATGCACTTGGAAGTCAACCAGGGCTACCTTACCTAGGTGGGTTAGATTCAAAGCTTGCGATGCCAAGAAGAGAGGTTCCTCGAACTCGAGTAGAAGCAGGTGCGATTATTATTGGCGGGTCACAGGCGAGTATTTTGTCATGTACCTCGGCTTGCGGCTGGCACATTATTGGCCAGACCGATGTTGAATGTTTTAACCCTAATAGTGAGCCACCAGCCCTGTTTTCGCCTGGTGACGTTGTTCGATTTCACGTTAAAGAGGAGCTGAAATGATTGAGGTTGTCAAATCTGGCATGCTCACTAGCATTCAAGATCTCGGTCGACATGGGTATCGTCAAATTGGAGTTGGGCAGAGTGGTGCGATGGATGAATTTGCATACTGCGTTGCTAATATTTTATTAGGAAATTCGGAAACATCTGCAGGTTTGGAAATAACGTTGGGTGGCTGTGTATTAAAATTTCATAGTGATACAACTGTTGCTTTCACTGGATGCGATGTTGGTGCCACACTAGATGGATGTTCTATTCCTCCTTGGTCAGCAATTAGCGTTAAGGCGGGCCAAATATTAAAGACATCGATGTCGACATCTGGATTACGGGCGTATATCGCGATTGCTGGCGGCATTGATGTGCCGATAGTAATGGGCTCGCGTTCTACTGATTTAAAAGCTGGTTTTGGTGGGTTAAATGGACGAGCGCTGAAAGATGGCGATCAAATTGAATTGCTCAATCCAACATTTACATCGTGTTTGACCAATGGTTTTGGGATATCTCGCCGTGTACTTCGTTGTGCTAAACCCGATGTGACTGTTGAAGTCCGAATGATTCCCGCTGCTCAATGGGACAGTTATAGTCATGAAAATCAAACAAATTTCTTGCAGACAAATTGGGTTGTTACGCCACAAAGTAATAGACTTGGTTACCGTCTAAGTGGACCAATTATAGAGCCAAAAGAACGCTTGGAATTATTTTCACATGGAATTTTACCGGGTTGTGTACAAATGCCACCTTCAGGCCAGCCTGTGATTCAATTAAATGACGCTAATACCTGTGGTGGGTATCCCAAATTAGGTGTGGTTATTCAATCTGATCTGAGAAAATTAGCGCAAATTAGACCAGGGGGTTCCATTCGATTTAGGCTTTGTTCGCCAAATGATGCTGTCGAAGCAATTCGCAATCGGCGCAGAGAGCTTGATGACCTGAGGTGGCAATCTGAGTCGATCCGTACTCAACTGCAACAAGTTCAATTTTGAAATTAGCAATAAATACAAATAGGCTAAACAAGGTGAAATATTATGAAATCCATTGACCTGAATTCTGATCTCGGAGAAGGGTTTGGACCTTATACGATTGCTGAAGATGATGCGCTACTTGAAATAGTCTCTTCTGCGAATATAGCATGTGGTTACCATGCAGGTGATCCAATGGTTATGGATAAGACCATACGACGAGCTATTGAGTGTGGAGTGGCTGTGGGAGCACATATTGGCTAC
Organism: Vibrio phycocola; assembly: GCF_053850235.1. Lineage (NCBI taxonomy): Bacteria > Pseudomonadati > Pseudomonadota > Gammaproteobacteria > Vibrionales > Vibrionaceae > Vibrio > Vibrio phycocola. Next base: position 334,758 of record NZ_JBSQDJ010000006.1, read on the forward strand.
CCAGATATGCAAGGATTTGGTCGTCGAACAATGAATTTCACCATTCGAGAACTTGAATTGATGACAACCTATCAATTAGGTGCATTACAGGCCATTGCTCAAGCTGCTGGTACGGAGCTTAAACACGCGAATTTTCATGGCGCACTTGGTAATTTGTCGTTTGTTGATCGTGATGTTGCACGTGCGCTGATTAAAACAATTAAAGCGTTCGACGCAAATTTAAAGTATATCGGCCTTCCGCATACAGCCGCTGCACAGGAAGCTGAAAATGCAGGATTAGAAGTGGTGTTCTCATTCTTGGCTGATCGCGCTTATACCTCTGAAGGATTACTGGTACCTCGTTCAGAAGCAAATTCGGTCGTCAAAGATGTTAACGCCGTAGCCGAACGTGTACGTCGTGTGGTATCTGAAGGTGTTGTCAAAACAATTGACGGATCATTGTTGGCTATGCCAATTAACTCAATCTTAATACACAGCGATACTGTTGGTGCACTGCAACTAGCAAATACTATTCAAGCTGCCGTTCTAGAGTCTGGTAGTGAAATTAGTCAGTTTGGATATTAATAATTACGAGTTAATAACTGTTTAGCAGGAAGTGGCTAAAACTACATGCGTGCTTAGAGTAGTCAGAAACGTTTTGATGATGTTGCGAATCGTTATCGGAGTTATCTACCGTCGTATGCAAAAGTGAAGGTAGTTTAAGTCGAATAACTATCGTGCTCATTTCATTGTTATCAAATAAAAATATCATTGCTTTAAGAGACAAGTAAGTGAACCCAAAAATCAGACAATGTGAGCACTATTTGTGCAATAAGGTTGTTACTTACTAAGGTCTGAACTGTGTAGATTTTATTATGTAAAAAACATCAGTCAATAGATACATCGATGCTAGATTATGGAGCTTTGGCTGTTAGCTTGGCGTCGAGAACGGTTAAATGTGGTCCGTTTGGATATGGCGAATTGAGTAGTGCGAAGTTTTTCTGCGGCTGTGGCAAGTTACCCCATTTAAATATCCAATACATCGCTTCAAGTTGCTTGAGTTGAATCAATAGTGAAGAGACCTACTTTTAAGGTAAATAGATAAAAGAAAGGCTCTTGATTCGGCTATGTTATTTGTATTTAGCCGTCATATTTGTGTTCAATATTTTACGCGAAACTGTTGAATAATGATTCGCTCTTTATGTAGCAATCGAGATAAATAGAAAGGTATCGATAACCTATTTCCAGTTATAAAAGAGTAAAAGCTTAAGACTTTGCAGAGTCAGTTAAGCATATGTCTATAAATCAAGAAGGAAACGTTGATGCAATATAACTCAGACAACGGTGAGTTTTTTAGTGAATCGTTGATGAAAGAAATAAAAGACAAATTTCATCATATTGATATTGATCCAATCGAGAACAAAAAACGACTGTTCTTCGATAATTCTGGCGGTGCGTTTAGACTAAAAGCGGCAAGCAGTACTTTCCAAAAGCTAGACCAGCTACCTGATTGTCCAGACCACGGAAACCAAACTGCTACATGGCTTATGAATCAGCAAAAGAAAGGGTATGAATCGATAAAAACTATTTTAAATGCTGAATCAGGGAGTATTGTGACCTCTTTAACCGCATCAATGGTTATGTTTGAAATGGTAAAATCCGTTATGGAAAATATTCCTGGAGGTAACGTTGTGACTACGGTGCTAGAGCACCCTTCAGCGTATGATGCGATGGTTTCTTATGCAAAAAAAACCGGCAAAGAGTTACGTATTGCCAAGACGAATCCGCAGACTGGGGGAGTCGATGTCGAGGAGATCATCAAATTAGTTGATGAAGATACCTGTTTATTGAGTTTTATGTACGCATCAAATATTTCTGGTGCTCTGCTTGAAGAAAAGAAAATAGTTGAACAAGCGCGTAAAATTAAACCGGATCTCTACATTATTGCCGATGCGGTGCAGCATGCTCCTCATGGCATTATCGATGTATCTCAGGTTCCAGTTGATGGAATCAATTTTGCTCCATATAAATTTTTTGGACCTCGAGGGTTTGGTGTCGGATTTATTTCTGAGAGATTGGCGAATCTTCCACATAATAAGTTAATTGCTAAACCTCAGGCGTTTTGGCAACTGGGCAGCTCTGCTCCTGCACATTTCGCCGCTCTTACTGAAGTTGTCAATTATGTATGTTGGATTGGTGAACAGTTTAGTAAGTCAAATGCTCGCAGAGCGCTCTTTGTTGAAGGCATGCAGCGGATTAAGCTGCATGAAAGAGCGCTAATGAATATGATGCTAGAGGGAACCGATGATGTTGAGGGTTTAAGAAACATTCGAGGGGTTCATGTGTATCTAGATTCTGAGGATATGACAAAAAAAGATTTCATTATGGCGATTGGTTTCGACCAAATAGAACACCAACAAGCAGTAAGACTTTATGAAGAAGCTGGTGTGATTACCTTTGAACGACTTCTATCAAGTCCATATTCATCAAGAATGCTTGAGTCATTCGGACTTGAAGGTGCAATTCGTGTTTCTCCTATTCATTGCCACAGTCCGGCAGATATAGAAGAATTCCTTCGTATTACCAAATCTTTGTGTTGCATATAGTTGACGCTTATGGCGACCGATTTTATATAATTGCGGTAATAGTAAAGCAGCCCATTTGAATATCAGTCGGGCTGTTTGGTTTTCGGTAAGTTAGAAATGTAGGAATAGAATAAAAAACCGTAGAATTTACAATTACACAATTTGTACTGGTTCAAGTTTTACAATTTGAGAGGTATGCTATTTAGATAATTGAGCATACCGTGCTAGTTGAGGAAACACGACATAATTGAAAATAACTCCATCAGTTCTATTTGCCAACCTTATACCTTAGATATCAAAATATCTCTTTCGACTCCCTATGTTTTTGTGAAATAACCGATTCACTTTCTGTTAAAGCAAGCACCAAGTTCTGGTGCGGTTGCTTTAACAATTTTATTTAGTCTAATACTTCCATGCACTTAACGACGGCGACGTCTCTGCAACACAATAATTCCACTAAGTAATAATAGCGCTGGAACATAGAACCATTGTCTAACAGGACGCAGTGCTGGAACACCAACGATATCGATAACCTGGTCAAAGTCAAAACCAACTCTTTCCGCCGAGCTGTCAAAGCCGATACTATCAACAAGCATAGAACCATCGTTTTGAGAGAGTAATTCTAGACCGTAATTCTCCAGTCTTTCTAAACCCGTATCCCCCTCACTCACTTCAACCATCATGGTTAAGGTAACTGGGTCACCGACATCGTTATGTCCGCTCACCTGTACTCTAAGCTCCGTACCAGGAGTGGTATTTTCCATCACTTGTGCAAAGTCTTTACCCGAATGTTCTTCGTATGGAGGAATAACGTAATCCAACCAAAAACCAGGACGGAATAAAGTAAACGCGATCAGCAATAAACTAAACGATTCCCACATTTTCGACTTAGTTATAAAGTATCCTTGAGTCGCGGCGGTAAAGATTAACATTGCAGCTGTCGACGAGATAAAGATCATAATTCCATGTAGGAACGTTACATCAATCAATAGCAAATCGGTGTTAAAAATAAACAAAAATGGCAATAGCGCAGTGCGAAGTGAATAGAAGAAGGCGACAAAACCAGTGCGAATAGGGTTCCCCCCAGATACAGCTGCCGCGGCAAATGACGCCAGCCCAACAGGAGGCGTGACATCGGCCATTATCCCGAAGTAAAAAACGAACATATGTACCGCAATTAATGGCACAATTAAGCCACTTTGCTGCCCTAAGCTGACAATCACCGGAGCCAGTAACGACGATACAACGATATAGTTTGCGGTTGTTGGGAGACCCATCCCTAAAATCAAACTTAAAATACCGGTCCAGAGTAAGATAAGTAAGATGTGTCCCATCGAAAGGAATTCAACCAACGCTGCCAGCTTCAAACCGACACCTGTTTGAGAAACTGCCCCAACGATGATTCCCGCCGCTGCAGTCGCAATACCAATGCCGATCATGTTTCGTGCACCACCAGTTAAGCCTTCGATCAAATCGCTAAAGCCTCGTTTAAGGGCTGTTGTTGTATTAATTCCACGGAAGAAATCAAACAAATAACGCTGAGTGGCCAAAATGAATACCATCAATGCGGTCGCATAAAAAGCTGAAAGACTTGGTGAATTACGTTCAACCATTAAGCACCAAATCAACACCAATACTGGTAGCAAGAAATGCAATCCTGACATTACTGTCGGCCCTGCCTCAGGTAAGTATTGAACCGGCGAGTTCGGATCATCAAGCTCTAAATCTGGATAGTTAGAACTTATTTTGGCCAACACGACATACGCAACAAGAATTAAAGTAATCATCGTCCATGGAATCAGTCCGCCTGGCAGATGAGACTTAATCAACGAGACCAAGAAAAATAGTCCAAATGCGCAAATAACAGTATTGCATAATACCATTGCTCCCACGGAAAAGATCTTTGCGATTCGTTTTTCGCCCAATGAGGACTTCACTGTGCGCAGCACAGTAATTTGAATCGCAACGAGAGCTAGTACAAACAACAGCCTCGCTGCTGAGCTCGCTAGCACCTCATAGAGTTCGGAAAGGTAAACCGCTGCTCCAGCTAATGCAACGATCGGCAACAATGTCATCGCCCAAGAGACCAAGACATCTTTAGCGGTACGCTTATTGCCAACACGCTCCAATCCTTGCATATTCAACTTCATTGCCTCTAAATGCACGATATACACCAAAGCAATGTAAGAAATAATGGCGGGCAAAAACGCTGTTTTAACCACTTCAAAGTACGGAATATCAACGTATTCCACCATCAAGAATGCGGCTGCACCCATAACCGGTGGCATAATCTGACCATTAACCGAAGAAGCAACTTCAATCGCGCCTGCTTTTTCTGCAGAAAAGCCAACTCGCTTCATCATTGGAATCGTAAACGTTCCTGTGGTAACGACATTTGCAATTGAAGAGCCCGATATTAAACCAGTCATACCAGAAGCCACAACAGCAGCTTTTGCCGGGCCGCCCCGTAAATGCCCCATCAATGAAAAGGCAACCTTAATAAAGTAGTTGCCTGCACCCGCGCGGTCCAGTAACGCTCCGAACAAGACAAATAGAAACACCATATCAGTAGACACGCCCAATGCGATTCCAAAGACGCCTTCAGAGAAAAGCCATTGGTGATCCATGACACCACCAAATGTTGCGCCTTTCCACGCAATTAGATCGGGAGCATAAGGGCCTAAGAAGGTATAGCCAAGAAAGACCATTGCAACCACCATTAAAGGTGGGCCTAAAGCGCGACGAGTCGCTTCCAACAACAAAAGCATCCCAACTATTGATACTAGGATATCAAAAAATTTTGGCGCACTTGGCCGATCACTTAAGCGCATGCCAAAGAAATGATCAACCAATTGAGAATCGGCAATTAATGGGTATAGTGCGCACAGTGATGCAACAATCGCGAATAGCCAATCGATATTAGGCACTTTGTGTTTTGGTGATTTATTGAAAGCAGGGTAGGCAAGAAACGCTAAAAAGATAGCAAAGCCAAGGTGAACGGAGCGAGCTTCTCCACTGGCAAATACGCCCCACCCAACCATATAAGGTAAAGGGGATGCGATCCAAATTTGAAAAAGAGACCATGCGATGGCAACGCCAGCCATGAGCTTAACAATCGCCTTATTATTTGGCTTTCTCGCTCCCATATCATTTGATGTAACAAGGTCTTGCAGTTCCTTATCATCCAATTGTGTGTTTTTCGTATCGTCTGTCATCATCCTATGATGTCCTATTCCATTGTTTGCTTATTGAATACGCACCGCAATTAGCTAATGGTGAATCAGTTATACATTGGCTTTGTTTTACAGCGGACAGGGGGGGGCCTATAATTCTGACCCAATTGATTAAGCTATAGTGAGACGATCATGCAGAAATCGCTGACACAAAATATCCTGTTGTACAATATTTCGCTTCAATAAATAGCGGAGAGCATTGCGTCGTTAGAAAAGAGGTAAAACCCACAAATACGCTAAGTAGGTTGTCATCAAAACCCACTTAGCGTGACTGAATGATTACATCCAGCCTTTTTCTTTATAGTAACGAATCGCGCCATCATGAAGCGGAGCCGACAAGTTTTTAGTGATCATATCGCTTTCCTTAAGATGGGCAAATGCAGGGTGCATTTTTTTGAAGCGTTTGAAGTCATCAAAGACGGCTTTTACCATTTGGTAAACCGTTTCTTCATCAGTCGCCGTTGAGCTTACAAATGTTGCCGCAACCCCAAACGTGACAGTATCTGTATCAGTGCCATTATACATGCCGCCTGGGATTGTAGTCATTGCATAGTAATCGTTGGCAGCGGCAAGTTGCTGCGCAGCGTCATTATCGACCGGAACTAAAATAGCGTCACAAGACGTTGTTGCTTCCTTGGCTGAACCATTTGGGTGGCCGACAGTGAAAACAATCGCATCGACTTTGCCATCACATAGAGCGGCAGCTTGCTCAGACGATTTGAGTTCAGAAGCAATGGCAAAATCGTCCATCTTCCATCCCATTTTATCCATGATAACTTCCATGGTTCCACGAGATCCAGAGCCTGGGTTTCCGACGTTGACTTTTTTACCCTTTAGATCGTCAAAGGTTTTGATGCCAGAGTCAGCACGAGCAATCACTGTAAACGGTTCAGCGTGCACTGAGAAAACAGCGCGTAAATCAGTAAATGCACCATCAGGGAATTTATCTGGAGTTGTTCCATTATACGCATGATATTGCCAATCGGATTGTGCAACTCCCATGTCTACATCACCAGAGCGAATGCCATTGATATTGGTTACTGAGCCACCGGTTTTATGAGTACAGTTGACGGAATGCTCTGTTGTGCCTTTATTTACTAATCGGCAAATAGCGCCACCTACCTGATAATAAACGCCTGTTTGCCCACCAGTGCCAATTACAACATGTTTAGTACTAGCAATAGATGCAGTACTTATAAGTGTGGTTCCAACCATAGCGGCTAGAGCGACTTTTTTTAAAATCATGCTTAACTCCATTAATTTTAGATTTTGCCATTCGTAGATAGTTGAAATATAGACACTATTTTGTTTCTAGAATGATCCGGTATATAAAACAACATCGCATTGAGTAATTTTTCTTAAAGAGTCAATGCTCTTAGTGCATAGAACTCACTTACGTTGCAAATGTTGCGCATTTTTTTCAAGTTTAATGTTCTCCATTTATTGTTGTATCTAATATTTCAATAAGTTGTTCTAGAAAAAATATGATTTCGTTTTCAGAGTTGTAATGAGCCAAAGACACGCGAGCGACAGATTCAAGGCCAAGAGGACGTAAAATATTGCCCGAATAGAGGTCGTTTGATCTTGCATGAATACGAATTCTACGTTCACCAAGCGCAGCGACTAAACTAGCGCTATCCCAATTCTCGACACTAAATGAGACAACACCTTCTCGTTGGTTGATCTCTGTACTCCCTACAATTGTCACACCGGGAATATTGAGCAAACCTTTGTATTCAGTATTACCATTGACAAGCAGTGAAATTAAAGAATGCTCTTGGCTGAGCATTGCTTTACCAGCAGCATAGAGTTGGTCCCTTACATCCGACGCAGAGGTAAATTGCTTACCTAACCAAGTTAGATATTTAACCACTTCAGTGACCCCTGCTAGCGCAGAAGGGTCACGACTACCAAGCTCCCATTCACTCGCTTTTTTTCCTAACAAACGATCATGCGGTATTTCGCTCATTCGAGTGGATAGCCAAGCGTAACCATTATTAAATTTCGAATAAACCTTATATAACGACAGTACATAAGCGTCTGCACCATATGCTTCAACATCCAGATATCCATGGGGTGCGTGCTGTATGCCATCAACAATAATGAAACATTCAGGAGCAACCGCTCGAATAGCATCAACAATGGATTTAACATTCATGACAATCCCCGTAACCGGGTTTGTATGAATAATCGTAGCAATGCGAGTATCTGGACGGACACAAGACGCGTAGTCAATTGCATCAACGATGCCACTTTTGGTATCGAAAGGAACCTCAACCCACTCTCGTGATGTATTTTTCGCCCAGATTTGAGTTGCACTGTACGTTGAAGGGTGCTCGACTGAACTTGATAGAATTGAACCGCCATCGAGGCTAGCGAGTGCAGCACTTCGTATTAGACGAAAAAGACATTCTGACCCTGTTTCTCCACCGAAGACGATGCCACTCTTTGCACCAAAGAGTAATTTTAGGTTTTCTAACCCCTCGTTAACGACAAGGCTCATGGCTTGAGATGCGGGATTATTTCGATGCTCATTGTCTGGTATAGCACTTATTTCCGCAGTACGTTCTGTAACTGACTTTAGAGTCAAGGAGCCGCCAGCACTTTCAAAAAATACGCGCTGACCGGAATAAGGGCAATGCTCAGTAAAATGGAACTTTGCACGAATCTGACCTAACAAGTTGGCACTCATTGGAGTGGTGTATACATCCTCATTGATCGTTTCGTTGATATTATTCATTAATAAGCCCTGCATTGGATAAATTATTGTCACTAGTCTCAGCAGTTATCCAACAATTAAACTGGTTTTTGATAAGTTGATATTCAGTCTAGAAAATATACTATATAAATAAAAGCGAATAGAATGAATGGATTTACATTCCTTTTATTCAACTTATATTAATTAACTTAGGCCATGGATAATGATCACATTCAAGCAGATCGAAGCATTGTATTGGATATCTGAATTGGGTAGTTTTTTCGCAGCTGCAGACAAGTTACACACTACACAATCAGCGATATCTAAGCGAGTCAATGAGTTAGAAGAGGCATTTGGTATTCAAATATTTGACCGCTCTCGTCGGAATGCAAAATTGACGGAAAAAGGTAGAGAATTATTGGTCATGTCAAAGGACCTAATTGGAATCAGAGATGACATGCTGGAGCGTATGGCATCACCCACCGTTTTACGTAAACATTTTCGAATAGGAGTTACAGAGTTAACCGCCCTAACTTGGTTACCAAAGTTGGTAAAATTGATCAAGCAGAATTATCCTCGGTTAATTATTGAGCCACAGGTTGAATTAACTTCAGTCCTATTCGAAAGAATGAATGATGACTCGCTTGATCTCATTATTGTCCCAGATATCCATGAAGATGCTCGGTTTAAGGTACAACCACTTGGAACTGTCGAAAATGCATGGATGTGCACTCCTGGATATACTGATATGCAGGGTACAATTACATTGCAAGATATCGCTCAGTTTAATGTTTTGATGCAGGGACCACGGTCTGGAACTGGTGTCATTTACGACAGATGGTTTTCACAAAATAAAATTTATGCTGGTCATACGTTAGTAAGCAACGATCTCGTAGCCCAAATAGGACTTACATTATCTGGTTTTGGAGTCACTTATCTACCACTTAAACCGATGAGCTCACTAATAGAAAACAATGAACTCAGAATTTTAGATGTTAGCCCGAAGTTACCTCTGGTCCGGTATGCTGCGGTTTATCGTTCAGACCGAGATTCACAGTTCTACAAAGATGTATCAGGTTATGCTAAACAAGCATGTGATTTTAGCCGATTTTTACTAAATAATTATTCATCTACTCGCAGCGCACCGACAGGCTCACATTAGCTTTGAGTTGGGTATCTGTCTGTTGGTATTGTTAATGTTTGAATTTCCACATGAGTATTGATTAGAAGTGTAGCTATCTCCTAAAATAGCTGTATTCTGATTTAGAGGTTGTCCGTTTAAACTAATCCAAACGGAGAATTCTTATGAAAAAACTACGCTATGCCGAATCACATATTGTTTAGATCTTGACGGAAGTTGAAGCCAGCCGAAAAGTCTCAGATGTGTGCCGAGAATACGGTATTGATTATGCAACTTAATACAACTAGAAATAAAATACGGTGGTCCGAAAGCTCTTATCGGTTCTCCGTGAACTGGTTGATGATGTAAAGTAAGAACATGACGTTGGTTTAGGTAGAGCGTGTCGAGTAGCTAGCATTAGCGATTCAGTTTCTCGAATATACGGTTTATTGAGCTTAAACCAATGACGACGTTGAAAGAAACGATTTTCAGATCGTAACCCAATCCTGTTATGCGTTCTAAAGCAGGGAAATAAGTGATAGGTAATTGGTTTTATAATGAGCTCGTTAACGTACGGTAGATGCTTTCGTACCTTGAATTTTCTAGATAATTTTAAGCGTGAAGCACTCGTAATTGGGATTGATTTGAGTTTCCCGCAGAATGTGTACTTCTAGTATATAATCGAGCTTTCGCTTGACGTAGTTATTCACAAAAGAACCGTATGGACAATCGGCCAGAGTTTATTTCCATGCAATTGGCTGATTAGGTTGAGAGGAATCAAATAGAGCTACAGCTTTGCGTCACGACACATGTGAATTAATCAGGTGGCTATTCAATCAACGCCATAAAAATTGGATAATTGTCAGGTCTGAGCTAGTACACCTTAGTTAGCGTTCCTAAACATGACCCTTTATTTTTTATTTTGGCTAACATGATAAATGACATATACATCAGATAGATAAGCAGGTGAGAAGAGTACTTATTTATCTTAGAATCTTTCGTATACAGCTTTTCGCTTGAGCTAATTAGCTCAAGTCTTATAGAGCCTTTGCCACTTCGACCATGTTTAGTACCACGCTTTTCTTCTGTGGTTTGCATTCCGTTGATCACGGATTGCCAATCTCCTTTTATAATACTGCTGTTGATGCCGAGCTTGACGGCTCTCCAATGGGATCTTGGTATTGCAAAATGGAATGTTTTCACAAATTTGTTTAATGTCTCTGGGGAGTTGAAGGTGATCCCCGATTTATTTACGAATGTATGAGTTAGAGCGTAATTCATCATTTCTCTAATATCAGCGGAATTGGTTTTATACTCTAACCTAAGAAGTTGGACAAACTTATCCGCGTATTTGATTTCATCTATGGTCTTGAGCTTTCCTGGAACTAGAGCATGAGCACGGCTAAGAGAAAAGTGACGAGATGAGTTGGACCTTCGACTCGTTGCACTTTGCGTTTTAATTTTTATGTTATTGGAGCCGGTCGTTAGTGATTTCAAGTACTCGGCGTTTGTTAACCACTTATCGATGGTTTGTTGACTCAGGCGATATTTATATGTCAATAAATCGATTCGTTCACCTCGAGAAATCGCATCAAGTACTTGGTAGCAAGTATTAAGGCTTATTCGTTCTTTAGTGGGAATCACAAGTTCGATATCTTCTGTGTTCACAGTGCTAATTTCATTTTGAAGTACTCGAACATTTAACGACTCACAGAGTAAGTCGTAAGTATCATCGAGGCGTACATTTCTTTTTAATTTCTTAATGGCTTGATATTGGCGTCTCGAGCATAACCCCAGTATTTGCGATTCGCTAAGTGAGATGATGACACTTTTCTCTAAGGTTGAAGGTGCAGCAAGTAGGTCACTTAAGTGAAAGTAGTGTTTGAATGTTACTTGCGGACTTTCATGGCCCGCAAATGAGGCAATTTCCCAATAACCGTTACTTTGGGAGTGTTTGAACAACAGCTTACATAGCGTTGTTGTTCGTTCGCGGGAGTAGGGGTAGAAGCTGGGGAGTAATTGTTCAGGCTGACGATGTTCAAGCATAAGTTGTAATCGGCTAAAGCAGCTATGTCGAAGGTGATAAAAAACAAGGTGGTCTTCTCCAGACAGTGCTCGTAGAACTCTACCGACGTAATTGGATACAGCAAATAGATCAAATGGTCTGAATTTGTCCTCACCTATTGTCAGCAATGGTGCTGATAGCGATGGGTTATGGCTCTTTTTATCACGTATATAGTTAGAAACTATTTGGTGTTCATGCTTCAGCAGCAAAGGAAACAATGGGACTTTTCGTAGCCCACTAGCTGTTTTATTATCTCCGAATTTATTTGAGCGGATCTCAAGCCATCCGGTGTGAGACTCTTCTAAATTATCGATTTGTAGCTTGGATAACTCATTAATTCTCAGGCCTGTACGATACGCTATAACACATATAGTCTGTAGAGCTAGTTTATCGGTTAAATTTAGATCACCAAGGTTTTCTATATGTTTTAACAACGCTTTAAATAAGGGCTCATCAATTAAACCTGCGCGGGTATGTTTTTGACCAGAGTCTATATGAAAAAAGCTATCACTTAAGCTAGGTAGTCCCATCTCTGGCGCTGCAAAGGCGTGAAGTTCTTTGAGCCGGTTCGCATAGTAGTGCTGTGATTTGGCGGTTAAATGCTGATTGATTTGGTTTAGATAAATTTCTTCTACTTCGATACTTGTCGTCACCTTACTAAGATTAAATTCAGAGTTCATCAAGCACCAATACTTGACTTGATTGAGCATATATTGGTGTACAGTTTTGGCTGAACAACCAAAGGTTTTGTAAATAAGCCATTGAATAAAATACTGTTGCCAAGGTACAAAGTTGTATGTCTCAAGCAGTTTCTCCAGTTTTACTCTGACTTTTTCCGGCGATATCTTTATTCTTTCAATATTAGGCTTACAGGCTGCTTTCAGAAATCCGATATATTGATGTTGTTCTAGCTTTTGCCCCGTTTTACTTATCGAATAACGACGTTTTTGTTTCACTGAAACACTTGTTGAGAAATCTCGAAAAGAAGATGAGCGGACTGGATACAGTGTTGGTGCTACTAGGCGAATCAAGTTAGATTCCGGTAACGAATATGAGTGAGTACGACCAATACGGTATTCTAACAACGCTTCACTTAAATCGGGGTTGCTATGGTACTCATACCAGAAAGCAGAACAAGAGCACAGCTCGGAGAGTGTTGTTGGTAAACTCTTCAGCGAAGGAAAGTCACTGGTTAATATTAAATAAAGCTCTTTTCTACTTTTTGGAAATACCCAAGATGCAGTATCTAGGCGATACCAACGCTTCAGTAGACCTAATGTTTTTATGGAAAGATAACATTGATAGGTGGTTATAGCAGTCCCATTTTGATAAACATTGCTATTGAGCTTTTCGTTGGCTAACGTCAGAGTTACATATGTATAGTCTCCAAACCTTTTAAGGGGGAGTTGTTCTCCCGTCTGCAGTATGTTGTGAAAAGCCATAAGAACGTCGAAATTACACTGCCCTGAATCTGTAAGAAGCGATAAGAGTAGTGATTGGTAGCGAAACTGAATATCGCGTTGTTCCTGGCTATTCCTGTTTTTATACCAATGTTGGAGCGCATCATATAGAGCCCATGAGCCTTTTATCCATTTAGGGGTTCGTAGCTGTATTGGGATCTTATTGGTTATTAGGTGAGTAGGGGCAGAATATTTCCAATCGTGCTCGCGTTGGTATTTTGTTAAAATATTAATGCCGTGTTTAAAGGCTAGTCGAAAGTCACTCTGAAGACCGAAGGTATCCATCAAGCCTTGGTTAAAACGCTCCCAACCTGAAATAAATTCGTGCTCAGTCGGTTGATTTCCTGGATTGGGAAATTGTTTTTCTAGCAACTGACGGGATTTAGTCCGCACTGTCTCCATATGTGCAAGGCGCTTATTCCGTCGGGATTCTTCTCCACAGCGGCGACTCATTTTATTTACTCTCGAAGTAATTCATTTATATGTTTCTCTAGTAGATCACTTATATGCCTTAGTTCCACTCGGCTAAGATGGCTGAACTGAGCAAATGGCAACTGATTTGAATTCGTATGACCCATCCATGCACCGATTTTTTCATCTGGGATTCTCTGACTATATAGGTAAGAACGTAAATAGTGTCGAGTCCAGTTAGCAGGTAAAGGGAAAATGGGGTCGATGTGCTGCATATAACTTGAAGGGCTGGCTTCTTGTATAGACTCGTGAAAACGGTAGAAGCAAAAAGCCCACTCTCCACTATTGGTTTGTACATACCGTTCAGCGAGTTGCGGAGAAGAAACCGCGAAAAAGATAGCAGCCCTTTCACAATATGCTAAATAGTCTTTAATAAGTGAAAGTACGAGTTTGGGTAAAACGACCGTTCTACCGAAATAGCCTACCCTTCGTTCCTTCTCTGCGATACGATACTCACCTGTTGAAAAATGAATGTCGTCGGTTGTTCCAAACCAGCCTTCAACTGGCCTGTAACCGCTCGCGATTCCTAACACTAACTGTAGATATAAAACTTTAAGGTTATGACTATACTCAGAATACTTTTCATCATTAGCGTTTGATATCGTATTTAGCTTAGTTTGGAGGTGCGAAAAAAGTAGCTGTAATGTATCTGTTTTTACGAAGAGGGGGGAGCCTAGGCTGGCGTGAGGTTGCATATCTGCAAGACCGTTAAAGTAATCGGTTTTAATGGCGTTGCCTATATGATTTATATACTTTTTGAATATGGATAATAAGTCGTTGTAAGGGATATATGTGTAGTATCGAGCCGGCTCATTTTTAACATCATAACCAGTAATGAGTCCCACAAGTGTACTGTCAACTCCATTCGCCTTTAATGCTTGCGGCAGGTAGGACGATACTTTACCTAACGTTAGTTTGATTCGATGGCGCTTTTTTATATCTAAAACAAACAGTTTAAGTTCGTTTTCAGTAACGTCTCTAAACTTGAAGCTCTTCAAGTCGCGCAGAAGGTTTAGTGGAAGAGGGAGCACGTACTCTTTGGATACCTCTCGCATAAAATAGTGCAGTTCTTTACGTAGTGTTTGACTAGGAAGTGTAAATTTTCTTTTTACACCAATGATATCGTGTCGATGATTCTTCTGAGCGGCCCAGTTGATAATTTCGCTAAACGTATTGCCAGTAAGTAGCATTAGAAGGAGGACTCTGGCATATTTGCTGTTGGTGTCTTTACTTTGCAGAGCGGTAACGCAATCATGTACCAAATGATGTAACTCCGCTGGTGTCATGCTGTAGATATCACAAGTTAACATCATGCTTTTCTTAAGGATACGTTCATTGATCGCTCGCGCTTGAACAGCTTGTGTAGAATAGTCTTTTTTCACAGAGTCTGTTGAGGTGACTAAAGACAGAGTTCTTGATTGGATAGACTGTTCTTCTTCATCTATCCAGTGTGTACTTTTGTTCTCCTGCTCGCTAAAGGTTAATTCTTTGACTTCAACTACGTAAACGCTGTCGCCATCGTTTAAATGCTTTTTATCTGTTAATAGAAGCCTGCCTTCTCTTTGAAATTTTTTGGTACTTGCTTTTCGAGTAAATCCTTGTTTATTTTCATAGGCATCTCGGTATGGCACTTTAAAATTACTAATTTGTCTACTGATGTTGGTGGACTGAAATTCATTAGAGTGTTCTAAGTCGTGAAGGGTATGAATCAGTGAAGGAAAATCCGATCTAAATATATCAGGCAGAGAGGCGACAAGTTGTTCCCGTTTACCTAAAGCGTATTGTCTCATTTCATTACATAGACGCTTAATTTTTGAATCATGTTCTCCTTGTAAACTAAGGTGAGTAACAACCATTAATGTTAGTGCTTTGTACTGATCATATAATTTAGCGTCGTATGACACTCGTGTAAGCTCTGCGACGACAAAACAAGCTATATCATATGTAGTTAACAAACTTTTTTCTTTGAAGCCAGCGTAAACTTCTGACAAAGGAGGGGGATCGTCGATTAAGTGGGATGTTGCTTGAGACGTTAAAATTTTTATTTCGGAGAACTGACTTTGGTAGACAGGCAGTAATAGCTTACAAAGTCGGATGACTTCCGTGGCAATTGCACCATTTTCCTCTTTAGATCCACAGAATAAATTCTCAAGAAAGTAGATCTGATTTTTGCCCTGAAAGCGTCCATTTAAGTCACTGTGATTCATATTTCGTAGCTTGTTTTAGTTGCTCAAAAATAGTGGGTTCAGATTCTAAACTTCCTTTTGTATGAGAGGTAATTAATGGTTGTTCCCGTAGTTCCCGTTGCTTCTTTAATCCCGAAATGGTCATGCGACTGCATTTGGCAAAATATTCTTGAGTGATTTTCTTCGAGGAAAAAAGATGTTCAATGATCGATGTTGGTGCGGAGTTGTTGACCGATTTACGAAGCGGCTCTAATTGATTATTGCGTGTTGAAGCGATGAGAACTCTAAATACACCTGTCCATGCTCTCAATTCAATTTCATCATCATTTAAGTCGTCGAATATCACCACTGCATGCTTATGAATATCGAACTGGTGTATAGAAAAACCAGGAATTTCAAACCCACTAAATATGTAGCATTTGGATGGTGATGGGTGTGTTGCTGAGAATATTTGTCCGAATTGAATTGCGTTTAGTGTGTCGATTCCGAGTGATGGCTTATCAAAGAGAAATGCCTGAGAATTAAAAAAGTCATACGCAGGGTAAGCTTTGATATGGATATCTGATGATAATTTTTTCTTTTTACGCGAGGACAGAAATTTAGCCAAATTGACACCTCTATAATAAATGTTTTGGTACCAAAAGTAGCTTTTTTATGGTGACCAAAAAATTATATCTCGGCATAATATGTCACTAAATGTTCTAAAAGTCAATTTTGTAGTTATATATAACTAATTGTATTTATTGTAATATGATTATTTTATGGTAGAGTATTTGGAATGGTATAATCCTTCCAAGCTGATGATCCGGGTTCGATTCCCGGTGCACGCTCCAAGCTTTTCCTTCATTGTTCTAAATCCTAACTCTCTGAAATAACACTAAGTTAGTTCAAATATACTCGTTTTTATCCTCTGATTTTTACTTTCTCATTCGATATCTGTCGTTTTATATTTAAATATAGACATAACTTATCGGCTCGATT
This sequence comes from Vibrio phycocola, assembly GCF_053850235.1. NCBI lineage: Bacteria > Pseudomonadati > Pseudomonadota > Gammaproteobacteria > Vibrionales > Vibrionaceae > Vibrio > Vibrio phycocola. The sequence goes on from NZ_JBSQDJ010000006.1 coordinate 351,536, forward strand.
TTAAATACTGACTAACAACATATTGGGTATAGTAGAGCGGTATAACAATATTCTCTTTTTCTAATGCATTCGATCCTTGTGTTCTTGTTAGTTTGATTGTCTGTAAATTCTTTTGGATATCTTTTACTGCGCATAAGCACCTCCCTATTGGTCATTTTGTCTAACTAAAAGGTGCCTATTAAGTTGGTGGCTATTCATTTCTCTGTATCATCACTCCGACAATAAAGAGTCAACGTAGGTTGACTTATTGACCCATAGCAAGTTACTGTTCTGCTTCCTTTGGATATCGACTTTAAACGATACATTTACTGATCATAAAAAAGTGATTTTTTTAAATGTTTGGGAACTGGTGAAAAGCCAGGCTGCCCCCGCAACGGTACAACATTGTGTGATAACAATTGTTTAGCCCGGATACCAAACCATTGGATGATACTGGCTTCATTCGCTAGTACCGTGGTGTTGCGGAGGGCTTCACCGGATGGCTAAAAAGATGTAACGTTTATTCTGTACCATTCATAGTCACTCTCCTCCCAGCTTCGCCTGCGCTTGTATTCAGACGGAGATATTCTGTGTTAAATCTATTTAAAAATAAAATCGACAAAAAATTAGTTTATTCATTATTTATTAGTGCATTAGGTTGCTTGTCAGTGTGGCCTGCCCAGGCACATTTTCAAATGCTTTATACGCCTCATTTATTGCATGACAAAAGTGGTACTGTGACCTTGAAAATGCCCTTTACTCATCCGGCAATAAGCGGTCATGTTATGAAAGTGGAACCCTTTGAAGCTTTCTATATGCTCAAAAAAGGCAAAAAAACGGACTTACTGAATAAGGTTGAAGCCATTCAGTGGCAAAGTGCCGTGGATACTGGCAATGCCTTTCAAGCGCAGGTTAAGTTACGTGGTCTAGGTGATTATGTATTTATTCTGCAACCCTCTCCTTACTTTGAAGCTGAAGAAGATATTTATATTCAGCAGATCACTAAAACGATTGTCAATGTCGGCAACTTACCGAGTAGTTGGAATGATGATTTAAATTTAAGTGCTGAGATTGTGCCGTTAACCAAGCCTTATGCATTATATGAAGGGGGGATATTTAGTGGCGTTGTAAAGTCACACGGTAAGCCTGTTCCTTTTGCCGCTGTTGAGGTTGAATTTATTAACTACATACCTGAGATGGATAATAATCGTTTTGCGGCAACGTCGATAATGCCAACTTCATCTGATGCGTTTATTGCTCAAACCATCTATGCAGATGCAAATGGCACGTTTCATTTCCCATTATTAAAGGCCGGGCATTGGGGTTTTGCCGCACTCGGAGTAGGCGAAAAAACAACTCACAAGGGTAAACCTTTATCACAAGATGCCGTAATATGGGTGCAAGCTGAAAAGCTACCTCAGTAATTGTTAAGTAAAGATATCGCTTGTAGAGGGTCATATAGATTGACTATCGATTCACTCACACATATTAAGAGAGAACAATGCATATTGTTGATGGTGCTTTATCAGTGCCGGTACTTGTTAGTGGGGCTGCATTAACAGCAATTGGTGTTTATATTGGCTTAAAAAAAATGGATTATGAACGCCTGCCTTTAATTGGCGTATTAGCATCGGTTTTTTTTATTGCATCTTATATTCATTTGCCCTTGGGCTTTTCAAGTGTTCATTTGATTATGAATGGGCTATTGGGGCTTCTTTTGGGGTGGGCTGCCTTTCCTGCCTTGCTAGTGGCGTTATTATTACAAGTGATATTCTTTGGCTTTGGTGGCTTACTGGTACTCGGGGTGAATACACTCAATATTGCATTACCGGCGGTATTCGTATTTTACCTTTGTCATCGCGGAATACGTAGCAATAGTGCCAATGTTGCAGCATGCTGGGGCGCTGTTGCTGGTGCGATGTCAATTGCACTGACCGCAACGATGGTCGCATTGTCATTAGCTCTATCGGGTGATTCTTTTGTTTTGGCTGCCAAAGCTGTGTTACCTGCCCATATTCCAATTATGATCCTAGAAGGCTTTGTTTCTTATGCCGCTGTTTATCTGATTCATAGGGTTAAGCCTGAATTTATTGATAACGGACATCAATCATGACGCGTATTTATTGGTTCGTTATCTTGCTGTTGATCGGCTGTGCTAACGCGTCGGCGCATAATGTTGTCGGCGGAGTTTATGCCGATGGATTTACGATTGAAGGGGAAGTTGGGTTTTCAAATGGTAGCATGGCCAGTGCTGGCAGTGTCGTAAAAGTCTCAACTCAGTCGGGCGTAGCGCTAGGAGAAGTACTTACTGATGATGAGGGCTTTTTTACCTTTCAGGCAACCCAATCAATAACTCATGTATTTGAAGTGAACTTAGGGGCCGGTCATCAATTGACCATGCAATTACCGGTTGAAGAGTTACCCGATAGTGCGGCTCTCACTATTCCTATGTCAGAATCAGAACAAGCTCAATTAGGTATTGATTCGGTGGCGGAACCACTCGCAACTAACTCATCCATTAATCACTTACAACTTGAGATGGCAATTGCTAAACAAATAAAACCATTACGCAAAGAGATTCAATCACTCAAAGAAAAATCAGGTTTACGGGATATATTGGGCGGCATTGGCTATATATTTGGCTTGCTCGGAGCGCTGGCGCTGTGGCGAGAACATAAATTAAAGGCGAAGCATTAATGTCAGAGAAGCTTGAGCATAGCTTTACGTCATGGTCCGGGCAGGCGTTAAAGCATCGAGCATCATGGGTCGATAGGGTTGATCCACGTGTTCGAGTGGTCAGTGCGACGGGCTTTGCTTTTGTTGAAGTATTAAGCCAATCATTTTTGCCGACACTATTTGGACTAGCAGGGGCTTTTTTATTGGTGAAAGCAAGTCGATTGGATATTAAGCGCACTTTACGTCGGATGCTGGCGATGGACCTTTTTATGCTCATGCTTATTTTCGTTTTGCCTTTTACAACGCCAGGCGATCCTATTTTTAGCTTTTGGGGAATGGTAGCGAGTTGGCAAGGGCTTAATCATGCTTTATTGATTACTATTAAAGCGAATGCTGTATTATTGGTACTTTTTGCATTGGTCGCGACAATGCCTGCGTCTACTTTAGGGCATGCATTAGCGCATTTTAAGGTGCCGGATAAGTTAGTGCATTTATTGTTATTTATGGTGCGTTATTTAGAAGTGATAAGTCAGGAATATAAGCGTATGCGTCGTGCGATGCAGGCTCGCGCTTTTGTATTACAAACCAACCTCCACACTTGGAAAAGTATCGGCTATTTATTTGGTATGCTGTTGATTAGGTCGGTTGAACGAGCAGAACGCATTGCTGATGCGATGAAGTGCCGTGGTTTTTGCGGGCGATATTATCTAAGTGATGATATGAAACTATCTCGTATTGACGGGTATTTTGGTTTGTTGTTTTTGTGTTTTTTACTATCAATCATTGGACTGAATATTAATGACTTATTCTGGTAATCCACTTATTCAATTACATAATTTAAGCTATGCCTACCCACGGCGTGGTAATGTGTTAAAGAAGGTCAATTTCACCTTACATGCCGGTGAGCGCGTGGTGATTCATGGTGATAATGGAGTGGGCAAAACTACCTTGTTACATTTAATGGTTGGCCTAAAGAAAGCCAAACAAGGCGAGGTCATTGCGTTTGGCGAACGCTGTGAAAGTGAAAAGCAATTTAACCGGATGCGTGCTAAAGCAGGCCTTCTTTTTCAAGATCCTGACGACCAATTATTTTGCCCTAGCGTGTTGGAAGATGTGATGTTTGGCCCGTTAAATTTAGGATTTTCAAAGCAACAGGCGATACAAATCTCCTTAGATACCCTTAAAAAACTGGGTATGCAAGGGTTTGAATCCCGTATTACGCATCAGCTTTCCGGAGGAGAAAAACGCATGATCACATTAGCCAGTGTGTTAGCCATGGATCCTGATGTGTTGATTTTAGATGAGCCTACCAATGCCTTAGATGAAAAAGCGAAGTTGCGTTTATTACATGTTTTACAAGCATTACCTCAGGCAATGATTATTATTTCTCATGATAAATTGTTTTCAGAGCAGTTAATGACGCGCCAGCTTGTGTTAGCAGAAGGTCAGTTAACTGAACAAATTACCTCTGCAATTGCAGTGGCATGAGGAGTCACAATGAGTCATCAAGTAACCCCACATATTTTTCCTTTTAGTGCAGTGCAAGGACAAGCGTTGTTTAAATTAGCACTGTTATTAACAACGGTTAATCCTGCCATTGGTGGGGTGCTTATATCCGGTCCACGTGGCTGTGCTAAATCAACGTTAGCGAAAGCCGTTACCGATTTACTGCCGAATACAGTCGATAATGCCGCGCAATTTGTATCGTTACCCTTAGGGGCTAGCGAGGAAATGCTGATTGGTACATTGGATTTGGATCACGCTCTACAAGATCGCGCAGTAAAGTTTAATCCTGGGTTACTACAAAAAGCCCACCAGGGCGTATTGTATGTGGATGAAGTTAACCTATTACCAGATCACCTTGTTGATCAGCTATTAGATGTGGCCAGTAGTGGTGTGAATATTATTGAACGCGATGGTATCAGCCACCAGCATGCGGCTCGGTTTACGTTGATTGGTACCATGAATCCTGATGAAGGCGAGCTTCGTCCACAACTGCAAGACCGATTTGGGTTAATGGTGGAGTTGGATAACCAATACAGTGTTGAAGAGCGCATTAATATCATGAAGGCGCGACAGCACTTTGAACAGGATAGTGATGGCTTTTGCCAAGCGTACCATGAACAGCAAGCTCAGTTGCAACAGCAAATTAGCGATGCTCAGACGTTATTAGCACAGGTAACCTGTGATGATGCTTGTTTTACCGAGATTGCGACACGTTGTCAGTCAGCTCATGTGGATGGTTTACGTGCTGATATCATTATGCACCGTGCCAGCTTAACGCATGCAGCGTGGTGTGGTCGAAATGCCGTTACAATGGAAGATATTGAGCAGGTTGCCCCTTTGGTGTTATTACACCGGATGCAAAATATGACCCCACCAGCTAAGGGGAATGGCTCATCAGGCCATAATAATAAACCGTCTGATCAGCAACAAAGTCCTTTTTCACGTCCCCAAGAGCGCAATGAGCTTGAGGATGAACAAGATAATGAGCAACCACATCACACCTCAGGTGCCTCGGGTGATTGGGGAGCGATGTCGATGCAGTCTGCTGAGAGCCAAACAGTAGCAAACTCTTCTGCGATTGAACTGCCATCTGCGCTTGATCATGCTCTAGCAAAGAATGCTTCGTTAGCAAGGCGTCACGAGATAAGCCAACATAAAGGGCAAAACAGTCGAGGGTTGCAACGTGCTCATCAAGATAGTCAAAAACCAAATTGGTTTTCAACTTTGGCTAACAGTTTAGATCATTGGCCGCCACAACGTTGGGTGTTCAAAAAAGACAAGAAGGGCGGTCAGAAAATGCATTTGATTTTATTAGATACTTCCGCATCAACGTTAACCGATAGCTTGTCAGGGTTTGCAAAATCAGTGGTCAAAAAAATCACCGAGAATGCCTATTTACAGCGTGACAAAGTTACCTTGCTAGGGTTTGGTAATGAGCAAGTTGAAGTTCTGATGAAAGATCGACGAGCGCCTAAATCGGTGGATCATTTACTCAATGATATTAGTGCCATGGGAGGAACACCATTTCGCTTAATGCTAGAAAAAGCCGCGCTGACTATTCAACAACTTGGATTGCGTTATCCGGGCATTTCATTTTTTTGTTATTTGATTACTGATGGGCGAACTCGCGCAGACATTCATGATTTAAAGCTTAATGTTCCCACGTTACTGGTTGATATTGAAAAGTCAGTGGTAAAGCGAGGGAGAGGGCCCGTTTTGGCGCAGCAGCTAGCAGCTGAATATGTCGCCATGAATGGATAAAGTAGGGAATATATTGATGAATAATCACGTAACTCAAACAGCCTCATGCCCAGCCTTATTTTTAGCGGCCCCAGCATCTGGTCAGGGTAAAACCACTATCACTGCGGCTATTGCACGCTATTTTACCTCCCAAGGCAAAGTCGTCCGAGTGTTTAAAACAGGTCCTGATTATTTAGATCCGCAAATTCTTGCACAAGCTTCAAAGGGGCATGTTGAGCAGTTGGATATGTGGATGGCCGGGGAAGCTTATTGCCAACAAAAATTGTATCAAGCAGCTCAGCAAGCGGATCTCATCTTAGTCGAAGGGGCGATGGGGTTGTTTGATGGCGAGCCGTCCAGTGCCGATTTAGCCGCGCGTTTTAATATTCCGATTGCCATTGTCATGGATGTGAAAGGGATGGCGCAAACGGCTGCGGCAGTGGCGATAGGGCTAGCTAATTTTCGAGATGATTATCAATGTTACGGGCTAATTGCTAATAACTGTAGTACAGCGCGTCATGCCCAACTAATAAGTGACGCACTGGCAGATAAATTGCCGTTACTTGCTTGCCTTAAAAAAGATCCAAACATTGCATTACCAGAGCGGCATTTAGGCTTAGTGCAAGCCAGTGAAGTCAGTGAGCAGTTAGAAGAAAAGTTTACGTTAGGTTGTCAGTGGTTGCTAGAAGGGCAAGATCGAGCGCAAGGAAACAAGAGTGAAGCCAGTCGATTGCTAACCTTACCGCCGGAAGTTGATTTTTATAGTGTACAAACGCCCACTGTTGAAGCTTTATTGGTTGGAAAAAACATTGCTGTGGCTCGTGACAGTGCATTTAGCTTTATTTATCAGGCTAATACGCGCTTATTAGAAGAGATGGGAGCAAAGCTTCGCTATTTTTCTCCTTTGAAAGATACGCAACTACCGCAAGCTGATGCATTGTGGTTACCGGGTGGTTACCCTGAATTATATGCACAAACCTTGGCGGACAACAGTGTATTGCATAAGCAAATTAATGACTTTTTTAATGCGAACAAACCAGTGTTAGCAGAGTGTGGTGGTTTCCTATATTGTTTGGATTCGTTGCTGGATTTGCAAGAACAGCAACATACTATGTTGGGGCTACTAAATGGTTACGGCAGTATGTCAGGTAAACGTGGCTGCCAAGGCATGCAAAAAGCGATATTACCCGAAGGAGAGATCCATGGGCATGCGCATCACCGCTCACGTGCAATCATGAATATGCAGCCTATAGGTTATGGTCAACGGCAACGTCATCCTGCACCGGGAGAGGCGATTTATCGTCATAAAAATTTAACCGCCAGTTATCTGCATCTATTTTTTCCATCCAACCCGCGCCTGATTGCAGATATTTTTTGTGGTCACTTGCAACAAGCAGATAAAGAGATGCTTGATGCTTGGGAAAATGATCAACATGCTGTGGTTACGAATCAGCCAAACAGTATTAATCCAAAAGGCAACTAATTACGATGTGGCCAGAATCGAGTGAAACAGCTCAGCCATTACGTAATGGCTTAACCACAGGAAGTTGTGCTACTGCTTGCTGTGTTGCTGCGCTGCGTTCGTTATTGGCAAATAAACAACCCGAATTCGTTGAAATTACTCTACCTCGTGGTGAAAAAGTAAATTTAGATATTATCAGTTATCAGGGGATTGATGGCGGAGTACGCACCGCAACAGTTAAAGATGCAGGCGATGATCCTGATGCAACACACGGCGCCACCGTTTTTGTGGAATTGCGCTTAACTACTCAGCCCGGCATCACCTTTAAAGCGGCACACGGAGTCGGTACGGTTACACGAGAAGGCTTAGTTCTAACAGTAGGAGAGCCAGCCATTAACCCTGTTCCACGTAAAATGATGATAAGCCACCTGCAACATTATGCTCTTACTTATCAATACCAAGGTGGTTTTGAAGTTGCGGTTGGAGTGGAAAATGGTGAGAAAATTGCCCAACACACCATGAATGGGCGGCTAGGTATTATCGGTGGGCTATCTATTTTAGGGACAACGGGGATTGTTCGTCCTTTTTCCTGTGCAGCTTATATCGCATCAATTCATCAAGGTATTGATGTGGCGCGTGCCAACGGTGTGATACACATAGCGGCCTCGACGGGGAATGCTAGTGAACGTGCAATTAAAGCGCATTATGGGATGGATGACATGAGCTTGATAGAAATGGGCGACTTTGTTGGGGCAATGTTGAAATACCTGCGTCGTGAAAAAAAACAAGCACAAACAGGTTATCGCATTACTAAGCTCAGTATCAGCGCAGGCTTTGGAAAGTTAACCAAATTAGCGAATGGTCACTTAGATCTCAATAGTCGCCAATCCAGTATCGATTTTCACCAGCTTGCCAGCATTGCACAATCATTAGGTGCGAGTGAAAAAGTACAACAGCAGATCCTCGCTGCCAATACAACTATCGAAGTGCTTAATCAATGCCAAGCCCTTGAAATTGATATTGCGGCAGAGATTTGTCAACGCGCACTCACTGTTGCCACCGATATTGTTCACGAGTCGATAGAGGTTGAAATCTGGGCCGTGGATAGAAAAGGCAAGTTTGTCGCCAATAGCAATGGTGCCACATCAGAACAGTTAGCCGCGATCAATCAAAGGCGAGAGATAGCACAATGAAAGTGTTAATTGTTGGCGGGACGGCAGATGGCCGTAAATTAGCTACAACATTGCACGAACAAGGGGTTGATGTTGTATACAGTATTGCCGGCCTTGTTCGCAAAGCAACGGTGCCGTGTGCTGTTATTAGTGGCGGGTTTACCCAGTTTGGTGGCTTAGCGCGTTATCTTCACGATCAGGGCATTAGTCATGTTGTAGATGCAACGCACCCTTTTGCGCAACAAATGAGCAACCGTATTGCACAGGTGAGTGAGGACCTCTCTATTCCCGCCATTCGCTTTCATCGTTTGCCTTGGCCCAAAACAGAGCAAGATCATTGGATTGAAATAAGCCAATGGTCAGAGGTGATATCACAAATCGCAAGTCATCAGTGTGTTTTTGTTACCGCAGGACAAATCAGTCAATCAGTCATTGATGCTTTAGCCAAAAAAGCACGACATATTGTGTTGCGGACGGCAATGCCAGCGAAAGTGACGCTACCAGAGAACGTCACTTGGTTAAAGGCGATAGGGCCTTTCTTATTGGCACAAGAAAAAGCGTTGCTGGTGGATCATCATATCGATGTGATCATTAGTAAAAATAGCGGAGGTGAAGCGACTTACGCAAAAATTCAAGCCGCTGCGCAAGCTGCTATCCCCGTTTATCAATTTCAACGCCCACAGCTTAAGCCATTAACTTATCAGGTTGATAATAGATCAAGTTGTGTTGCGTTATTAAGTGACTTGGCAAAGCAAGAGAAAATAACATGAAGTTTCAGTATATCCACGATCCCGCCTTGATAGAGCAAGAAAGTTTTCGCCAAATACGGGCGTTAACAGAACTTGATCATTTATCGATAGAAGCACAGCAAGTGGTGATGCGTATCGTACATAGCATTGGTATTCCAGCCGTCGCGGAACATGTCAAATTAAGCGAACAGGCGTGCCAGTCGGGGATAAAAGCGTTACAAAACGGAGCGGCAATTTTATGTGATGTGGAAATGGTCAAGCAGGGTATTACCAAGCGCATGATTAAAACCGAACCGTTGTGCTTTTTAAATGCTCAAGGTGTGCCAGCTCGGGCCAAAGCGACAGGAGAAACGCGAACGATGGCCGCATTAGCGGATTGGTTACCCTATTTAGCAGGCAGTATTGTAGTGATAGGTAATGCACCGACTGCACTATTTCGATTATTGGAAATGATCGCTGAAGGGGCGCCTAAACCTGCGCTAGTGATTGGCATGCCTGTTGGGTTTGTTGGGGCGGCTGAGTCAAAACAAGCGTTATGGGAGCATCATCAAGCATTGGGGATCGAATGCATTACCTTACTCGGTAAAGAAGGCGGCAGTGCGGTTTCTAGTGCGACCTGTAACGCCTTGCTACGCTGTATCAATGGTGAATTCTACTAATGTCAGAAAACATAACAAATCCTCGTACTATTAGCGTGGTTGGATTGGGGGTGGCTGAAACCGCACTGTTAACCCAAGAGGCATTGGCAGCTTTACAATCTGCGCAATTAATTATTGGCTCGGAACGGCAATTATTGACCATTAAAGCCCACCTTAGTGATGATGCTTATCATTCCAAAGTGGCGCTAATGCCAAAACTAGCTGCGTTAAAATCGTTAATTGTACGTGCTCAGCCAGTCGTTGTTTTAGGATCTGGCGACCCACTCTTTTATGGCATAGGTAGCTGGATTACTAAGCATTGCGATGACGCACAGGTGCAATTTTTCCCTGCTGTTTCGAGCATCACACAGGCTTGCCACTGTTTAGGTGTCGCTCAGCAAGATATTGTTGTGTTGAGTTTACATGGCCGCCCGCTAGCAAAATTAAAGCAAGCTTTAAAAGCACAGCGTACCTTATTAGTGCTTACCGATAAGCATAGCCAGCCTCAACATATTGCTGAGATTTGTCTACAAACGGGGTTTACGGATGCGAGGATTATTGTCGCAGAACGTTTAGGCTATAGCGATCAAAAGATTACTCACTTTACTGTTGAAGCATTACTGAGTGGCGAATGGCAGTTTGACGCATTGCATGTGTCGTTTATTGAATGTGGACGAAATGGCGGTTACTTACCCGAGTTTCCTGGTATTAAGGATACCGATTTTGAAACAGGTGAGTTGGGCAGTAAAGGAATGATCAGCAAGCGCGAAGTGCGTTTAGCGATTTTGTCATTGCTCCAACCCGCTAATGACGATGTGATTTGGGATATTGGAGCAGGTTGTGGCGGGGTGTCAGTTGAGTTGGCATATTGGCAGCCAAAGGCATCGATTTATGCCATTGAGCACCATCAAGCACGCTTTGATTGTTTAATTCACAACCAACAAAAATTTGGTGTGGTGAGTAACTTGTATCCGACGTGGGGGCGTGCACCTAATGCACTGACCTCATTACCTGCTGCTAACAAAATATTTATTGGTGGCAGTGATGGCGAACTTCCTCATTTACTTGAGACACTTTGGCAGCAATTGCCTGCTGGTGGGCAAATCCTAGTATCTGCAGTGATGGAAAAAACCAAGTCACAATGCTTAGCCTTTTATGAGCAACGCGAAAATCAACACGATAGTGAATTAGAAACGTTACAAATCGCAGTAAGCAAGAGCAGAAGTCTGGCGGAACAATTGGCTTATCAGCCAGCATTGCCCGTTAGTTTATTTAGCTTTACGAAGTGCAACCTAAAACCATGTAACAAAGGAAGTGAAAGTGAATAAGGCATGTTCTGAAAGCTCGCCACGTATTGGGCAATTTATTGGCGTAGGTGTTGGACCTGGTGATCCCGAATTATTAACTTTAAAAGCATTTCGTGCAATTCAAGATGCAGATGTTGTTTGTTATTTAGAAAACGAATCAGGGCAGTCACATGCATTGTCGATTGCCGCTGAAGCATTTAAAGCACCACGTAAAACACAATCTCATTTAGGAATACATTTTGTGATGTCTCGTGATAGAGCCGCGGCGAATGCTGCTTATGATAAGGCCATATCAAAAATACATGAGCAACTGCAAACAGGTAAGAAAGTGGTGTTTTTATGTGAGGGTGATCCACTCTTTTTTGGCTCATTTACTTATTTATTAGCTCGTTTAGATAGCCAGTACACTTCTCAAGTGATCCCCGGTATTCCCGCATTTGTTGCCGCAACCGCTGAATTAAAGCAACCGTTGACAGTGCTTAAGCAATCATTTGCCGTGGTCACAGGGCGCCACAGTGATCAAAAAATTAAAGCGGCATTATGTGAACATGATGCGGTGGTTATCATGAAAGCAGGACAAGAGAGAGCGCGCATATTAACCCTGTTAAAAGAAACCAATCGCTTTGATGACGCGCAGTATTTAGAGTATATCAGCCGTGATAATCAACAGGTGGTGAGTGACTTATCCCAGCTAGCCGATCAAGCGGGTCCTTATTTTTCATTGTTTGTTATAACACGTGATGAGCCTTGCGAATGATTACGATTGTGTGTTTGACCGACACTGGTTTGCAGCTGGCACGGCGTTTAAAGCACAGCTTGATGCAAACGTCACTCTCTGGGCCGGTGAGTATCTGTTTTAAACCCACTCCTTTTACCAAGGTTGTGCAAGAGTGCTTTATGCAAGGTCAGCAGCTTATCTTTATTTGTGCCACGGGGATTGTAGTGCGCACCTTAGCGCCAGTGCTGAATGATAAATATTCTGACCCCGCCGTACTCGTGTTGGATGAAAAAGGTGAATTCGTGATCCCATTACTTTCAGGGCATGAAGGTGGCGCGAATGAGCTAGCGCGGCAAGTCTCTGAACAGTTGAATAATCAGGTAGTGATCACCACGGCGAACAGTTATATCAAGCCGGTCTATGTAGTGGGCATGGGGTGTGAGCGTGACTGTCCAGAAGCGGTGTTAGCGTCATTACTGGAAGCATGTTTAATTAAAGCCGGATTGACCTTTGAGGATGTGAGTGCCATTTGTAGCATTGATATTAAAGCCGATGAAGTGGGCTTAATGTCACTGGCTACAACATTAGGTAAGCCGTATCTGACGTTTAGTGCCGCACAGTTAAGTGAGATGGAAGAGCGGTTATCGACAAAATCGGATTATATATTGAAGACCGTTGGCGTGTATGGTGTGGCAGAATCGGCGGCGTTATATCAAGCTCAACAATATACCGATAATGGCAGTGAGTTATTACTGAATAAGCATAAAAATAGACAGGCAACATGCTCTATTGCGAGAAGTTACCATAAGGCCAATAAAAGCTGTGCTATTGAGTGCACCGAGTCCGGTCAAAATAGTCACATAAAGTAAGGAATGAAATGAATAGTAAAAAACAACTTTTTATTGTTGGCATGGGGCCGGGTGATGCGCAGTTAGTCACGCCAAAAGCATTACAAGCGATTGAGGAAAGTACGGATCTAGTCGCTTATGGGCTTTATTTGGACTTATTAGGGGCACCTTGTAATAACAAGGTACACCATGATTTACCTTTAGGGGAAGAGATTGCGCGAGCACGATTAGCACTCGATTTAGCTGCCAGCGGTAAAACAACATCGCTTATTTCAAGTGGTGATATTGGCATTTATGCGATGGCAACATTGGTTTTTGAATTACTTGATAGACAACTTGAGGGCGATCAACAGAACCCTGAATGGTTAGAGGTTGAAATTCAAGTAATACCGGGAATCTCGGCGATGCAGGCGGGAGCAAGTTGTGTTGGCGCGATGCTTGGGCATGACTTTTGTACGATTAGCTTATCCGATCTATTAACGCCGTGGGAAACAATTGATAAACGCATTCATAGCGCAGGAGAAGGGGACTTTGTTATCTCTTTTTACAATCCGGTATCTAAAAAGCGCGATTGGCAATTAAACCATGCCCGAGATGTGTTATTACAATATCGCCCAGCTTCTACTCCCGTGTTATTAGGAAGGCAACTTACTCGAGAAGATGAAAGTATTCGTATCATCCGTTTAGATGAATTAGATGCGAAAGACGTTGATATGTTCACTTTGGTGAGCGTAGGTAACAGCGAATCAAGGCATATTGTTAATGGCCAAAAAGAGTGGGTATACACGCCACGAGGTTATAAAAAGAAACTATAGACTGTTGCCCAATTTACCCTTGTATGGAGAGGGTGAGCATGGTTTTGCATAAATGTTGAGCCTGGCTGAAATACGCAGCTTTAGCGTAATAGGCAGAATACAAATAGTGTTAAGGAATGAAACATGACCGTTTATTTTATTGGTGCAGGGCCAGGTGATCCTGAACTTATGACGATTAAAGGTGCACGAATACTTAAGCAATGTCCAGTTGTGTTATATGCAGGATCATTGATTCCACGGCAATTGTTACAAGATGTCGAGGAAAGTGCAGAATTGATTGTTGATACTGCCAAAATTAACCTTGATGAAATGGAAGCTTACTTTGTGGAAGCGGCCAACGCCGGAAAAGATGTGGCGCGTTTGCAATGCGGTGATCCCGCATTATATGGTGCAATTGCGGAGCAAATCCGTCGTCTTGAAAAACACAATATTGATTATCAAGTGATACCAGGTGTCAGTGCAATGGCAGCATCTGCCGCCTATCTCGGCAAAGAACTAACACTTTCTGGTGTGTCACAAACTGTGATTATGACGCGCTATGAAGGTAAAACTCCATTCCCAGAGCGTGAGCGTTTACCACAATTAGCACAAAGTGGTGCCACCCTTGCGATCCATCTAGGGGTCACTAAAATACGAAAAATTGTCGCGGAACTCCTTCCTCACTATGGTGAAGATTGCCCTGTAGCGGTGTGTTATCGAAGCTCATGGCCGGATCAAGATAAGGTCACTGGAACCTTAGGGGATATTGCTGAAAAAGTAGAAGCGAAAGGTTTTAAACTTACCGCACTTATTTTAGTTGGGCACGTGTTAGATACAGACAATTTTAATGATTCTTATCTTTACCATAAAGATAAGCCCAATATTTTTCGCCGTCGTAAAGGCGAGCTCACCCTTGAAGAGTTAGAGGAACATAATGTCAGCAAGTAATCTCTTATTAAATAAAATTCCGACGACCGTAGTAACTGGTTTTCTGGGTAGTGGTAAAACGACCTTATTGGCTAATTTACTTAAAAAAGCCAAAGGCAAGCGTATTGCTGTGATTATGAATGAATTTGGCGAGCTAGATATTGATTCTGAATTACTGCGTAGCTGTCCACTCGAATGTGAAGATGAAACAGCAGAGCTCATTGGTGGAGATGATGGAATATATGAATTAGCGAATGGCTGCATTTGTTGTACCGTAGAAGAAGAATTTTTACCAGTGATGGAAAAATTGGTTGAGCGCCGTGATCAGATAGATCATATCTTGATCGAGACATCAGGACTTGCTTTACCAAAGCCATTAGTACAAGCGTTTAATTGGCCGGGTATTAAAGAGCATTGCACAGTTGATGCAGTCATCACGGTCGTTGATGGACCAGCGATTGCTGCAGGGCGATTTGCTGCAGATGAAGAGAAGGTGAAGGCACAGCGCGCGCTCGATGATAGCTTAGATCATGATCCAAGCTTACAAGAGCTATTAGATGATCAATTAAATTCAGCTGATTTAGTGGTCGTGAGTAAAAGTGACTTGTTAGATCAAGATGCCCAGAAAACCGTGAAATCGGTTATTGAAAAGCGTTTACCCGACTCGGTAAAAACCGCATATATCAATCATGGTGATGTGCCAATAGAGGTACTGATTGGCATCAATGCCGCCTCTGAAAAAAACATCGAGCAAGTGCATAATCATCATGATCATCACCATGCACATGGCGAACACCATGATCATGCTCATGACCACTTTGACTCGATAGTTGTCAGTTTAGGCAAGGTCGATGCAGAAAAATTAAAAGGCAGTGTCACGGAGCTACTGAATACCTTTAACTTGTTCCGTGTAAAAGGGTTTGCGGCAGTAGAAAATAAGCCGATGCGCCAAGTGTTACAAGCCGTAGGCAAGCGTTTAGATGTACACTTTGATAGATTATGGGACGCTTCAGAAACCCCTTGCACACAATTAGTCTTAATTGGTAAAGGCTTAGATGAAGCAGCAGTATTACGCATTTTGAAAACGGCTGAGGTTTAATCGGCAATGCATCTATTAGCAGCACAGCCAGGCGGGTTTGTTGAAGAAGAGGGGATTGTCGATTTAGCGCAATCGCCCGCACCACTCGTTGTGCTTAGTGCAGCCGATAGTCAATTGACAGCCTTGTCAGTGGGTTTTCAACAAGCTAAGCAAACACCGGGCTTGGCTGAAACACGTTTGGCTAATTGGACACATTTACTAAAGCCTGCTGCTTTTGACCTTTATGAAAGTAAGGTGCTTGAGCAGGCGAAAGTAGTTGTCGTCTCGCTATTAGGTGGCAAAGCGTATTGGAAATACGGCGTTGAAGGGTTGTTGCGTTGGTCAACCGAGAAGCCGGAAAGAACGCTTATATTGGTTCCCGGTGATGATAATGTTGACCCTGAGTTAACAGAGTTATCGAACGTTTCTGAAGTCGTCCAGCATACGGTATGGCGTTATTTTCGTGGGGGTGGTATTGAAAACAGTGTGCAACTTTTCAATTATTTAAATAAGTTGTTTTTTTCTCTCGACGTCACATGCCAAGCCCCCACGTTTTTAGCACAAGCTCAGTTTTATAATCAACAGCTGGTCATGCAAAAGTGGCAATCTCAGCAAAAAACAGTGGCGCTGATTTTTTATCGTAGCCATTTGCAATCTGCGAACTGCGAGATGTTTGATCAGTTGATTGATTTAATGTCTGAAAATGGTATTAACCCGTTACCCATTGTGATTAGCTCATTAAAAGATGCGCAAGCGATGTTGGTTGTGAATCAGCTGTTAACAGAGTTTGATTGTCGTTTAATATTGAATACCACCGGTTTTGCTGCCAACACCGTCAGCACTCCAGACTTAAGTTCGGAGCCAAATAGTTTTAAACGCTTATTTACAGTTGATATCCCTATTTTACAAGTGGTGCTGTCGAGTAGCACTTTGGACGATTGGCGAGAATATAAACAAGGTTTACGTAGTCGTGATATTGCGATGCAAGTGGTATTACCTGAAATGGATGGAAAGGTCTTAACGCGGGCAATTAGCTTTAAAAGCGAGGCGTTCTTTGATCAAGCAACTCAGATATCACTAGTACAGTATCAATTACATCATGAGCGTGCGCTGTTTGTGATTGAGCTTGCTAAAAAATACCTGCAACTATCAACGCTGGATAATAATAAAAAACGTATTGCGCTGGTCTTAGCGAATTATCCAACCAAAGATGGACGCATTGGTAATGGCGTTGGGTTAGATACGCCTCAATCAACGATTAATATTTTACGTCGTTTACAAGCGGCGGGGTATCCAGTTGAAGATATTCCTGAGAATGGTAATGCATTAATTGAATCATTATTAGAAGCAGTGACCAATAACCCAAATACCTTACATCATTTGCCTTGTTGGCAGAGTTTATCCTTAGCAGAGTACAAACAATTATTTGCAACATTACCGGAGCAAAGTCAGCAAGCGATCAATACGCGGTGGGGACAACCAGAAGAGGATATTAAGTGCCGCAATGAGCGGTTAATGATATCTGGAATACGCCTAGGTGAAACCTTTGTTGGGATTCAACCCGCGCGTGGTTTTAATATTGATTTGCTCGCTAATTATCATGACCCTGATCTCGTGCCACCTCATCATTATTTAGCGTTTTACTTTTGGTTACGAGTGACCTACCAAGTAAATGCGATTATTCATGTCGGCAAGCATGGTAATTTGGAATGGTTACCAGGCAAAGGGTTAGCCTTATCGAATGAATGTTGGCCCGATGCCGTGTTAGGTGCGATGCCTCATTTTTACCCTTTTATTGTTAATGACCCCGGGGAAGGGGCGCAGGCAAAAAGACGTACCCAAGCGGTGATTATTGATCACTTAATGCCGCCGATGGCAAGAGCCGAAAGCTATGGAGAATTAGCCGAGCTAGAAGGACTGGTGGATGAGTATTATCAAGCTCAAGGGTTAGATACACGACGAGAGTCTTGGTTACGTGAGCAAATTTTAGAAAAAGTGCAGCAGACACATATTGTAGAAGAATTAAATCAAGCTGCACTCGAAGATGACGAGCAAGTATTAGAAGAGTTAGACACTTACCTTTGTGACATTAAAGAAGCGCAAATTCGTCATGGTTTGCATATCTTTGGCCAGTTACCTGATGCGCATAAGGTCGCCAATACGCTGGTTGCATTATTACGTTTACCGCGAGGTGAAGGCCCTCAAAATCAGGGTATATTACATTGTTTAGTTGCTGATTTTGCATTGACTGTTGATGGTCAGTTGTTTGACCCATTACAAGCCGATCGGAGACCATGGCAAGGTGATAAGCCGCCATTATTAGCCGCTGTTAGCGACACGCTGTGGCGTAGCCAAGCAGATACACGTGAACGCTTAGAATTATTGGCGTTACGCTGGGTAACAGAGTACCTATTAGATGCACAAAATTTAGATGCACTTGCGCTTTATCCTGCCACTTGTGCACTGTTACGTTATGCACAGCAGCATATTCATAGCGCATTAAAAACGAGTGTTGATAATGAATTGCAAGCTATCGTTGATGGGTTATCGGCTAAATTTATTGAGGCCGGTCCAAGTGGTGCACCAACTCGTGGCCGCTTAGACACATTACCAACTGGGCGTAACTTTTATTCTGTTGATAACCGGGCAATCCCAACTAAAACGGCCTGGGAGCTTGGCCAAAAATCAGCACAAGCCTTACTTCATCGTCATTTGCAAGAACATGGCGAATACCCTCAGCAATTAGGTTTATCGGTTTGGGGGACGGCAACCATGCGCACGGGTGGTGACGATATTGCACAAGCCTTCGCCTTAATGGGCGTTAAACCGATTTGGGCTCAAGGTAGTCATCGCGTGGTCGATTTTGAGGTGATACCTTTTCAATTACTTAATCGTCCGCGTATCGATGTGACATTGCGAGTATCTGGCTTTTTTCGTGATGCTTTTGCGAATGTTATGGCTCTGTTTGATGCGGCGGTGTTGGCAATCAGAGAACTACGAGAGCCAGGTAATGGGAATGTGATTCAGCAAAATATTGAGCAGCGAGAAGCACAACTTATCGCGGATGGCATGACGGTTCAACAAGCTAAGCGGCAGGCCAGTTATCGTGTCTTTGGATCTAAACCCGGTGCTTATGGAGCAGGCTTACAAGGCTTAATTGATGAGCGTTGTTGGGAGCAAAAAAGTGATTTAGCTGAAGCCTATTTAAACTGGGGTGGGTATGCATATGGCAACAAAGCAGGGGATGGCGTGGATGCAAAAGAGGCTTTTTTACATCAGCTAAGTCATCTGCAAGTTGTTGTGCAAAATCAAGATAATCGCGAGCATGACTTACTTGATTCCGATGACTATTACCAATTTCAAGGCGGAATGAGTAATGCCACGGCTGTGTATTCTGGTCGTGCACCGAGTATTTATCATGGTGATAACAGTAACCCACATCAGCCAGTTGTTAGAACGTTGAAAGAAGAATTGAACCGTGTATTGCGTTCTCGCGTATTAAACCCAAAGTGGATTGAAGCGATGCGAGAGCATGGTTATAAAGGTGCCTTTGAAATGGGGGCGACTGTGGATTACCTCTTTGCCTATGATGCAACGACAGATTTAATTGCAGACTATCAATATAAACAAGTGTGTGATGCATTGCTGTTTGATGAACAGAATCAGCAGTTTTTAAAAGATAATAACCCACAAGTTATGGAAGAGATGGCTGAGCGCTTAATGGAAGCAGCCCAGCGTGGCCTATGGCAAGCCAGTGATGAATATGAACGGCAGTTGCAAGATCTCTTGTTGGACTGCGACGAAATGCAAGAGAGTAAATAATGAAAAGCCAGCATAGTTATAGCGACCTTGAAAAAGATGCGGTTTATCGAGTGATCAAAGAGCGTCGAGATATACGCCATTTCAATAATCAACCATTAGAGCCCGGTTTGTTATTGCGTTTGTTAACCGTTGCCAATCAAGCTCCAAGTGTTGGTTTAATGCAGCCATGGCGTTTTTTGCGTATATCCGATGATATTTTAAAAAATGCAATAAAAGCCTTAGTCGAGCGCGAGAGAAATACGACTGCTGAATTATTAGGTGATCGTAAAAGTGAATTTTTAAAATTAAAGGTAGAAGGCATTTTAGAGTGTGCTGAACTGGTCGTAGTAGCTTTACCTGAAGGGCGTGAAAAACATATTTTTGGACGTCGTTCGATGCCGGATATGGATCTCGCCTCAGTATCCTGTGCTATTCAAAATATGTGGTTAGCTGCTCGAGCTGAAGGAATTGGCTTGGGTTGGGTGTCTTTGTTTGACCCGATTGCATTAGCACAATTGTTAAACATGCCAGCAGATAGTCGCCCAGTCGCTATTTTATGTATTGGCCATGTTGAAAAGTTTTATGAAAAGCCGATGTTAATTGAAGAGAATTGGGCGCAGGCAGCGCCTATTGAATCTTTTTTATATGATAACTATTGGCCCAACAAGAATTGTAAGTAGGTTAAACCGTCATGCTTATATGAATACTGCAAGTTATTGCTTGATACTGTTTTAAACTATTTCATTATTTATAAAAAGGAATCAAATGAGTACACAATCAACTAAAAAAGGGATCATGGTGTGCGGCCATGGTAGCCGAGATAAAGACGCTGAAGTCGAGTTTTCACTGGTCGCCGAAGGCTTAAAAAAACGTTTTCCTGAGATCCCCATTGAGTATGGCTTTTTAGAGTATTCTGCACCTAATATTCATATGGGATTAAATCGCTTAATTGAACAGGGTGTTGAGCATATTTATGCGGTGCCAGGTATGTTGTTTGCCGCAACGCATGCTAAAAATGATATTCCCTCAGTGTTGACTACTTATGAAGAAAAAAATGAAGGCTTAACGGTGACTTATGGGAAAGAGCTAGGCTTGCAAGATCCCATGATTGATGCTTTTCAGGCGCGTATTTATGAGTCTTTAGGGCTCAATGCGGATAACCCTCCAGCAGATTTGTACGACACCATGTTAGTGGTGGTGGGGCGCGGAACCTCAGATACAGAAGCCAATGCGGAAGTCGCTAAATTAACTCGTATTGTGAGTGAAAATATGGGCTTTGGATGGGCTGACACCGTGTATTCAGGAGTGACTTATCCATCGGTTGGTGTGGGCTTAGAACAATTGTTGAAGCTAGGATATAAACGTATTGTGGTTGCACCTTATTTTCTGTTTACTGGTCGATTAATTAAACGAATTACCGGGTACATCAATAAAGTAGCAGGTGAAAATCCAGATGTTGAGTTTATTAATACGCCATATTTACGCGACCATAAAAAAGTGATTGATGCTTTTGAAGTACGTGTACGTAATATCATGGATGATAAGGTCGTTGATGAAGACTTAATGACGACCTTCAAACGACGATTAGCAGCAGGGGAGGTGGATGTGCACCATCACCATGCTGAATATAAAGATCCGGAGACGCATGATCATCAACACCATCCTGCTCATCATCATGGCCATTCACACAGCCACGCGCATGACCACTCGCACAGTCATCAACATGAACATGCTCATACAGAGCCACATAGCCATGGGGTTTATAAGCATATTACACACCCACTTGGCCCACGAACGATGATTGGGGAAGGAATTTGCCATTGCTTTATGAGCCAGTTCCCTCAGTCCTTGCTCGATGAAGAAAGTGAGCGTATTGAAAATGGCGTTCAAGGTCAGCCGCTAGCACATAGGTAATAAGATGTGAAGCTCCGGAGGGCGGTACTTGGTTACGGGTGTCGCCTATCTAGTTGTATTCAGTTTCTCACATTGAAATCGAGCCCACTACTGAATGCTAGAACTGAAAAACATTCGGATAGCTCACCATTTTCTTTAAATCTTTAGATTTTAAAAAATGTAGTCAGTGGTCTCACACTAAATTCTTCCGCAAAAGCTCTTATTGAAATAAACTTGCATCTTAATGAAATGAATAAGTATTAGAGGAAAAAATGTCCGCAAATAAAACCTTGAGTCTTGAGTTGATTGAGAGTGGTCGCGATATTCCGTTGAGTGAATTGATATTTGCAAAGCGTGTGCTTGATAACTATACGGCCATTGCGTGCGAAAGTAGCCCTAAAGAATTACTAGTTGAAATACGAGAAGCGGCTCAGGGTGTTGAGTATTTTAAATCTCAAGAGAGCACTTGCGATGCGCGCAATTATATCAGTGGTTTGTTTTTGAAGATTAGTGATGTTGATTCGTTTGAAGAATATAAATCGGTAGCAGCGGCACCACGCCAAGTGCTTTCAGAAATCATTGATGACAGAGCAGCACTCCTTAAACATGAGAGAGAGCTGCTGCTCGCCTCGGGGTACAATGTTTGATACCAGAGATTAAGGATTGGCAGTAGTGCTCATTAGATGGTTTGTATCCGTTTGTGTAGTTCGATGCCATTCTCGATCTTGGGCTTAAACAATGAGAGAAAGAGAGTTGGTTGGCCTATCTCTATCCGAGTCAGAGAGGCAATTATGGGCTCCGATTCAGAACAAGTTGTGCTGCTTCTAACTTAAATTCTGGGTTAAATAGTTGTCTTGTACGTTTTTTCATAGTGTCGCCTATTAATTTATAAGGTGATGATATGACCTCTAACGAAGTGACCAAATTTAACGTACTACTACAGGTGTCCAAATGGTGGTTATAACGGTGTCCATGTTTGAATTTGGTGTCTTTCAAAACCTGAACTATCGCACACTATCTGTAGTCATGCTTTAGAAGATCTCGTTTCGATGAGAAGTCACAACTCTGTTGAAAAAACAGCAGATCTTTTTACAAAAATTTAGTGGAAAAATGTCTGACTCTGTTCACTCTGATAGGCCATCAAAAAAATGCCAAAAGCGTTGGTCTAAAATTAATAGAAACAGAAGTGTTGATTTTTTAAACCCAAACGTTGGCGCTCCATTTATGCAGTGTGAACAATAGGTTGCGATCGATGTTCCACAAAAATTAATAATTTCAAAAGATGCCGATAATACTATTTTAGTATCTTATAATATTCCCGAATGTATCAAGCAAAGACACAATATACAAGGCTGTGACAAGCTAACTAAAAAGTCGTGAATATTTTAAAAAGACTGACAAATCTCGCCGCTAAATAGGCGAATATATATAAAATATTATAGTTGCTTAATTATTTTAAGTGAGATATAACTTATAACACTTAGTTTATTTAATAACTAAATTAAGTACGAATTATCAGCGACGCAGCTGAATAAATAAGAAATTTTTTATAGATTTCTGCTTTATTCAGCTGCGTTTTTTTTTGCTTTAAATTTACGGTTCTGCCGAAAAAGGGAAATAAGTAATGAAAAAAAATATAGTCAAAAGGGCATTTTTATGTAGCGCAATCTTAGGAATGAATTCAGCTTTTGCTGAAATTAAAGTCAGTGCTATTTATGATATTACAGGAAGCTTTAGTATCTTTGGTGTCATGCAAAGCAATGCTGTTAAATTAGCTATTGATGACATTAACGCAGAAGGAGGGTTACTGGGTGAAAAGCTGAAATTGATTACTTATGATACACAATCAGAGCTAAGTAAATATACTCAATATGCTAATACAACCGTGTTAAAGGATAGACCAGTTGCAGTGTTCGGAGGCATGACAAGTTCGTCTCGTGAAGCTATTCGCCCAATTTTTAGAAAAGCTGATGTTCCTTACTTCTATAGTACGCTTTATGAAGGTGGAGCATGTGACAAACAAACATTTGTAGTAAGTCCTTCTGCTTCCCAGCAAATAAAACCGTTGGTTGAATGGGCAATAAAAGAATACGGGCCAAAAATGTATATTATGGCACCCGATTATAACTACGGCACTATCTCAGCACTTTGGTACCACGAGTACGCAAAACAGTTTGGGGGTGAAGTTGTCGGAGAAGAATTCCTTGCTCTGACTGTGACAGACTATGCTCCTACTATTCAAAAAATTCAAAAAGCAAAACCTGATTTCGTTGTTGCTATTCCAGTCGGTCCTAATCAAGTGGGATTCTTAGAGCAATTTTCTTCTGCAGGCTTAAAAGAAAATATTCCTGTTGTTTCTTCAAACTACAGTACTGCAAATGAGCAAGTATTACTAACACCTAAAGCGAGTGAAGGAATCGTTTCAAGTCATGTCTACTTTTCAAGTTTAGATAACCCAGAAAATAAGGCCTTCCTAGATAAATGGAGCAAAGCTTATGGTGAAGGACAAACTATTTCGCCAGAAGCGGTGACAGCATGGAATGCAGTGCACTTATGGGCTAAGGCGATAGAAAAATCAGGTTCTTTCAAATCTAAGCCTGTTTATGCCGCTATGGAAAGTGGCGATATTAACTTCAAAGGCCCCAATGGCTTTGTCAGCGTTGAACCAGGATCTCATCATGTAAAACAAAATACTTACATTGCGGTTGGTGATGATAACTATGGTTTCGACATTATAAAAACATTTGATGCAATTGCACCTAGTTATGAAAACGAAACGTGTGACCTTATCAGCAACCCTAAATTAGTAGGGCATTTCACTCCAGAAGCTTAGTGTTTACTGATCACTCTACCAATTACTCTAACAAGCAAACTAGATTAGTTAATTAGTGTAATCAGTATTGTATACACTCTCATAAGAGAGTGTATTTCTTCACTTTTTGAGAGAAAAGTTATGGAATTCGACTATCTAATGACAGTGTTACTGTCATCATTATCCAGCGCTTCAATTTTGCTGATAGCTGCAATGGGTTTAGCGGTTGTATTTGGACTCATGGGAGTCATTAATCTTGCCCATAGTGAGTTTTTAATGATTGGGGCTTATACCGCCTTAACGCTAACAAAATTGGGTGTACCTTATCTACTATCAATACCTTTAGCTGTTGCTTTTACCATGTTAATGGGAGCAATTGTAGAAGTGCTTATTATTAGACGCCTTTATGGCAGATTATTTGACACCATGCTAGCGACTTGGGGCTTAAGTATGTTTTTCATGCAACTAGTGGTTGTGTTGTTTGGAACAAGTACAGCAAGCGTTGCCACTATCCCATCTTTCAGCATTAATATCGGAGAATATAGCTTAGATGGCTACCGATTATTGATGATAGTCATCGCAGCTTTAATGTTTTTATTTGTATATACCTTAATGACTAAAACGGTATATGGAATGAAAGCTCGTGCCTCAATACAACAGCCCCAAATGGCTCAAGCCATAGGGATTGACTCACATAAAGTGAATACACTGACTTTTGCTATCGGATGTGGTTTGGCTGGTTTTGCTGGCGCAATATTATTACCTCTCGTCCCTGCTACTCCAACAATGGGATTAGCGTTCGCCGTTA
Organism: Vibrio phycocola; assembly: GCF_053850235.1. Classification (NCBI taxonomy): domain Bacteria; kingdom Pseudomonadati; phylum Pseudomonadota; class Gammaproteobacteria; order Vibrionales; family Vibrionaceae; genus Vibrio; species Vibrio phycocola. The sequence continues at coordinate 376,444 of NZ_JBSQDJ010000006.1, forward strand.
AATCTTTCTTAGCCGTTGTTGTTGCTGGACCAGTTGCATTAACTGGAACTGTGTTAACTGCTCTAGGGCTAGGTGGAGGTGCTTCTATCACTGCAAGCTTTTTATCCTCAGTGATAGGTGAAGTTTTCTTCTTTCTCATCACAGCATTATTGCTTTGGTTATACCCGTTTGGAGTTTCAGTTAAATGGCGCAGAAAGCTGTAGGTATCAATATGACTTTATCAGAAAAAATTTATCAATCAGCAGGGATCACTTTACCTGCTATTTCAATCTTATTCGCATTGATAGCAGCTTATTATATCGATCCTTATCTTGCTTTTGTTTCAACTTCATGGGTTATTTTTGGTTTACTGGGAATGAGTTTGGACATCGTATGGGGCAGAGGTGGCTTATTAAGCCTAGGTCAAACAGCATTCTATGGAATGGGTGGATACTTTGGCAGTATTGTAGCAATCAATTTCTCGGCGACCACAGGTAACTCAATCATATGGGCATTACCTGCTGGCGCTCTTTTTGGGGCAATTCTGGCCGTCATATTAGGATATATTATTTTTTATGCCCGCATGGGGGCATTACAAAGCACGATTTTAACTTACACATTTACATTATTACTTTGGTCGGTTGCGCAGCCATTCAAGCTCAAAGTAGGTGAAGCATCTATTGTTGGTGATAGTGGTTTATCTAATATTCCTGGCATTATCATTAGTTTTGGCGAAGAGGCTGAACCTTTGGCTCCTAACCAAGCGTTAATGGCCGTTATTATCATCGCTTCAATACTTTACTTTGTGACTCGTCGTTTAATGAGTAGCCATTTTGGTCGAATTATTGACTGCATTCGCATAGACCAGGAGAAAGCTGCGCTACTTGGTTACGACGTGCGAAAGTATCAACTGCTTAATTTTACTTATGCAGGGGCAATTGCAGGTTTAGCTGGAACCCTATATGCACTCTGGTCAAACTTTTTAAGTCCATCAATATTTTCTATCCAAGAAGCTTTTTTACCGCCTATTTATGTATTGGTCGGTGGCTTGGGCACATTGGTTGGGCCTTTTGTGGGAGCTTTGACTATTGGTATTTTATCCTTTGTTTTAGGTGGTACTGCTGGAGGCCAAACTACCTTGATCTTAGGAGCAACATTGATTCTCCTCGTATTATTCTTAAAGAATGGCATCTTAGGGAGTTTAGATCTTTTATGGAAAAGGTTCCTTCCTGATCCCAATGCGGCGGCGCGTAATACCAACCCAGTAAAAATTGATGGTGATACCTTAAAAGAAATCCTAAAAGAAGCCGAACAACAAGCTGGCCCAGCCAAAAGCTTATCCACAAATGATTTATTTAAAAAGTTTGGTGGAGTGATTCCAGTCAATAAAGTAAATCGCTCGTTTATTCCAGGTAAACCTTACTCATTAATTGGGGCCAATGGCGCAGGTAAGAGTTCATTTCTAAAAACCTGTGTTGGTATGTATAAACCTGAAAGTGGCTCTGTTCACCTAGGGGATCTTGATATAACTCATTCAGCTGTTTTTGAGCGAGTAGAAAATGGTATGGGAGTGAAAAACCAAAAACCTCAAATATTCGGTGATTTATCAGTACTGGATAATCTTTGGGTAGCTGCATATTCACGTACTAAGCAAAATCAACAAGCCTTAGGAGTCAGTCATAAAATATTGAATATGTTAGGACTCGAAGATCAATCTAATGTAGCTGCTTCTGCTCTCTCGCACGGTCAACAACAATGGTTAGATATCGGCATGGTACTTTGTTTAGCTCCTAGAGTTATTTTCTTAGATGAACCAGCAGCAGGCATGACCAAAGAAGAAACTCGAGAACTCTCTTCTTTAATTAAAATTTTAGCGTTACATACAACCGTTGTCATCGTCGAGCATGATATGGATTTTGTACGCACGTTGGAAGGAGAAGTAACAGTACTTCATCAAGGTAAAGTATTTGCTGAGGGTGACATTCAATCATTACGTAAAGACGAGAGAGTACTTGATGTTTATTTAGGGAGAAGAAAGCATGTTTAAAATCTTAAATGCAACAGGAGGGTACGGAAAAACAACCATTATCCGAGGTATCTCATTAGAAGTTAAACAGGGTGAGATCGTTGCACTATTAGGCAGAAACGGTGTGGGGAAATCAACCGTGATGCGATATGCGACTGGAACTATTCCCGCGATGGCTGGGCACGTAGAAATGGATGGTGTAAAAGCTGAAAAGTCCCCGACAAGCAGAGCTAAATTAGGCATTGGTTATGTCCCACAGGGGCGATATGTTTTTCCTCGTATGTCAGTGAGAGAGAATATAGCTGTTGCTGCTGCAGCCAATGGCCATATTGCTCATCAAATAGTTGAAAAACTTCTTGAAGATTTTCCGATTCTTGTTCCAAAAATAAACGACCTTGCTGGTGGGTTATCCGGTGGCCAACAACAAATCTTAGCCTTAGCTAGAGCCTTAGCAACAAAACCGAAAATCCTATTGCTAGATGAACCCACAGAGGGAGTTCAACCCTCTATTATTGATGAAATGTCAGGCATTCTAAAACGCATTAATAAAGAAGATAACATCTCAATACTGGTTGCTGAGCAAGATTTAGATTTTTGTTTATCCATTGCTAAACAAGCTTATGTGATGGACAAAGGGGAAATAAATAGAGTAATAAGCCGCGATGATTTACGTGAAAATAAAGCATTACAACAAGAGTTATTAGGAGTTTAAACATGGAAAAAAATAAACAATTTACACCATTAACAAAAGCGGAAGAGCAAGAAGTTCTGGAAATTTTAGATCGTATTAGATCGGGATTAGCTATCCCAGTTGAATCGCAATTTGAAGAGCCAGCACACCTATTAAACTCAGGAGCATTCAATGTTAAAAAATAATCGTACTCTAGAGCAGCAAAGCTTAGATTTAGCCTCTGGTAAAGAAACTGCTGTCTCTTTAACACTAAAAGCATTGGAGAAGGCGGAAGAGTTTAAACATTTAAACGCATATGTAGTACTTGATAAAGAGATATCCTTAGCGCAAGCAGAGGCATCTGATGCTCGTCGTACGACTGGGAAGTTGTTGAGTGCGTTAGATGGTATTCCTATTGCAATAAAGGACAACTATTTAACCAAGGACTACCCAACCACAGCCTGCTCTAATGCTAAGCCTCTTGAGCCAAGTGGCCAGGATGCAACGATTGTTGCGAATCTTCGTGAAGCGGGTGTGATCATTTTTGGCAAAACTAATATGGATGAATGGGCTTTTAGTCCGACTAATGTTAACTCCAATATAGGCCCGGTGCTTAATCCTCATAATACTGAACATGTTACAGGCGGAAGCAGTGGTGGCTCCGCTGCTGCTGTTGCTTCTGGTATTGTGGCAGCGGCATTAGGAAGTGATACTGGCGGGTCAATTCGAATGCCAGCTGCAGCTTGCGGTATTTATGGTTTCAAGCCAAGTTATGGGAGAGCGTCACGTCATGGTGTTTTACCATTAAGTTGGTCACTAGATGCGCCTGGACCGCTAGCAAGTTCTTTGCAGGATATTGAAATGTTATTGCCTTACTTTTTAGGCAATGACCCAAAAGATGTATCAACCTTTGCTTCAACGGATTTTAAAAAAGAACAGAGCAATAACACTCTTGAAATTGTTTACTTAACAGGAGATGGTTTAGAAAGTAGCGAAGAGGTCGATCAAACTGTTAAAAAATCCCTGATTGCATCATCAGCTCATGTAAAAGAAGCTGAATTATCTAATGTTGATAACTATTATGAGGCGTGGGAAGCCATCATATTTAGTGAAGCGGCTTCTTACCATCAACCATTACTACAAGCTAACGCTGATGGATTCTCTTCTAGCTTAAGAGTTAAATTAGAAGCAGGTTCTCGACTTACTGCCTTAGAAGTTTTACATGCTCAAAAACTACGTAGTCGGTTAATCAATACTTTAACCAACGAATTAGGGGAATGGGACATAATTGCAACGCCAACTTTACCCATCACTGCACCATCACAAAACGAAGAAGAGCAAGAGTTTGCTGGAAAAACAGTACATGCTCATAAAAGTATGTTGTGGTTTTGTGTATTAGGAAACATGACTGGTTTCCCTTGTGTGACGTTACCCGTTGGGTTTTCTGACAATGGCCTACCTATTGGTATCATGCTAATGGGTAAACCCAATGAAGACGAAAAGTTATTAGCGATGGCTATGCAGTTTGAACAGTCCATTATAAAGACATAGAAATAAACCATTTGTAGCGACTAAATAGAGTAATGCTTATGCCCAACAAAACACCACAAAATAATCATCAAGACTCAATAAAAATTGGCGTTCTTTTTTCTCAATCAGGCCCGATGGCAATCCCTGAAAAAGCACATCTAAGTGGGGTTTTATTAGCCTGTGAAGAGATTAATGAAAAAGGAGGAATTTCAGGGAAACTATTAAAGCCAATTATTTTAGATCCAGCAGGGGATGATTTGCTATACGCTAAAATGGCTACGGAATTATTAGTAAAATATCGAGTTAATGTAATTTTTGGCTGTTGTTTGTCATCTAGTAGAAAAGCAGTCTTACCTATTATAGAGCGCTTTAACGGTATTTTATTTTACCCTTCTGTTTATGAAGGGTTTGAATATTCCCCCAATGTTATTTATGGAGGAGGCGTACCAAACCAACTAGTATTGCCTCTTCTAAAATATATATTTGATCACTATGGGAAAAAAGTAGCATTAATAGGGTTAGATTACTTATACCCAAGAGAAATCAACCGAGTCGTTTCTGAATTTCTTGATGCTAGCGATGGAGAAGTTGTTATTGAAAAATATCTCAACTTCTCGACCGAAGAGGAAGACTTAAAAACTAGCTTAGAGCAACTACTAGCAACCAAGCCTAGTGTTATATTCTCGACAGTCGTCGGCTTAGATAGTATTCGTTTGTTCAGTGCTTATGCTGATTTAGAAGTTGATGGTATTAAACCTCCGATAGCCTCTTTAACTGCTGTTGAAACAAGTATTCAAGCCCTAGATAAAGGTAAACGAGACGGTTATATATCCGTTGCTCCTTATTTCTCGTCATTAAGTACCGATATCAACGCTCAGTTTAATAATAACTTTAAAAGTAAATTTGGCGAAAATGAAACACCTTGTGTTTTTAGTGAAGTTGCATACTCCCTTGTTAATATCTTTGCTAGTGCTTTATCTGATGCCGAGTATACCGATACGGAAAGTATTTTGGCTGCACTTTCAGGCGCTGTTTTCAAATCTCCAGGAGGAGACCTTTTTCTCGATTTAGATACCAATCATTTTACAATGAGGCCTTACGTTGCTAAATCTAATGCAGAAGGGCAATATGATATTTTATGGAGAGCACCATCTGCGATTAAACCTGATCCATATTTAGTCGCTTATGATCGAACAATCGATATTTAACGGAATATAATAAGGAATAAATGAACAGATGAGTACTTCTTCTAAAGATTATCAATTACTTCGACGTTTGCGACAGATGCGGATTTTAGTAATACATCCAGATGATTCAGATCGAAAGACGCTCATCGATCATATAAGAAGAATTGGTTGCCAAGTTAGCTATGTTTGGCCAGCACCTAAAGCGATAGAAAACAGTTGCGACGCAGTTATTTTTTCTATTGATAGTAACAATACAAAAAACTCAATTTCATGGATGGCAAGCAATGAAACAGCTGCTCGTATTGGCGTTATTGCTTACGAAACACCTGAAATTTTAACCGAGCTAGAATACTTTAACGTACATGGCGTTATTTCTAAGCCGATTCGAATATTTGGTCTATTAGCCGTATTAACCACCTCTATTGGCTTCTCAAAGCACGAAAAACGATTAAAAAAACGCATAAACTCTTTAGATGAAACCTTAAAAGGAAGACGGAAGGTTGAACAAGCAGTAGCGATACTTTCTAACTTAAAAGGTATCTCCGAAACTGACTCTTATAAACGTTTAAGAGAAAAGTCTATGAAAGATAAATGTTCAATAGCTACTATAGCAGAAGCTATTATTGCCTCGAGTGAAGTATAAAATAGAGAACTTAAATCTTTTATTATATAGCTTATATTAAAGATTGAATATTATATTAGTGGAAGCTTTGATAGAATAATCTATCAAGACATTTATATATATTTATTAAGAATAAATAATGCCTCCTCTTCATCAATAAGAAATTAATACCTTAAGCATAGATTTTTATAATTATTCGGATTATTAATATTCATGTTGTTCCCCTAAAACTATCAATTCCAAGTATTTAGTACTTTCCTCGATACCTCAGAGTCTTAGACATGACTTCGGCGGCTATTCATTAAATCTGGAGTAGCCGATTATTAAAATATAGTCGTATCCATCTAAATTTGCTCTATATCACACTTGTTAATGAACGTAACAACTATTAACAATTGTCGATCTTGCTCACTTTTCGAGAACATTTTTCAATATAACATAAATTGGAATTATTGGATGTTAAGATTTCGCATTGCGGAATCTTGTTAAAGAGCTCTGTTAATCAAATATCAAGCAGACCTTTCTAGCTATCGAAACAGGTAAACCGTGAGGAATATTATGGAGTTAGTCAAATAGCCCCCAGGGGAGTCTATTAACAGTAGAATCACTGACTAAACACTTTTTCAACTTTGTTGCTTTAGACTCAGCATCTTTTAGTGTTCACAAAGGGCGTTGCGTCGCTTTGTTAGGTGAAAATGGAGCGGGTAAATCAACACTGATCAAAACGTTAGCGGGAATAAATAAAAAAACCTCTGGGAAAATTATATTTCGAGGTACAGAAGTTGAAGATGCCGTGCAGTTAGCGTCATCAGATAAAACCCCAATTGCTTTTATCCATCAAGACTTAGGACTCATTGAATGGATGACTGTTGCTGAAAACATTGGCTTAACACTAGGGTTTCCCAAACGATTTGGCATCATAAGCTGGAAAGCTGCTGAAAAACGTGCCGTAGAGGTACTTCGCTTAGTTGGTCTAGATATAAACCCTAATGAACGGATATTTAATTTATCTGCAGCGGAAAAATCGCTACTGGGTATTGCACGCGCCTTGGCGACTGATGCAGAAGTGTTAGTACTAGATGAGCCGACAGCGTCGTTAGTGTCGAGTGATGTCGAACAAATGTTTCAAGTATTACGTTCTCTCAAAGAACGTGGCGTTGGTTTAATTTACGTTTCGCATAGACTTGATGAAATATACGACATTTGTGATGACGTTGTAGTCATGCGAGATGGACGCATTGTGGGTTCTGGTTTGGTCAAAGATCACGATTTAGATGCTGTTGTTACCATGATGGTAGGCTCTAAGACCCAGAAGAATTTTAGAACACCATTACAGAAGGATAACCCCGTACTTCTAGAAGTTAAGGATCTAGTTCTTGGAAGCCTCTCACCCTTTAATATGAGCCTTAGAAAAGGGGAGCTAGTTTCTCTTGTTGGCCTACGCAATGCTGGTCAAGAAGCGATTGGTCAGGCTCTTTTTGGTCGGTTAAACATAAAATCTGGACAAGTCTTTGTCGAAAATAAACAGGTTAATATTTCATCTCCTGCGACAAGCATTAAAAGTGGGTTTTCTATGGTTGCTGCCGATCGGGTAAAAGAAAGTATTTGTGCTTCGATGAGTGCGCTAGAGAACTTTAATCTGAATCCAACTAATTTGAGTCGTGGGGAACTTGCTCCATTACTCAATTCCGTTGAGCAACAAGACACCCTACGTGCCATGGATAAATACGGTGTCAGACCCAAAGATCCAAACATTGCTATTGGTTCTATGAGTGGCGGAAATCAACAGAAAATGATCTTGGCTCGCTGGTTCAGTTTGAATAAACCGATTTTAATTCTAGATAACCCAACTGCTGGCGTGGATATCGGCGCGCGTGCTGATATCTATCGAATTATGCAGGCGGCTATTTCTCAAGGTATGTCTGTCATCGTCATTTCGACTGATTTTGAAGAAGTTGTGAATATTTCAAACAGAGCGTTGGTTTTTAACCGCGGCAAAGTAACTAAAGAGTTATTTGAAGATGAAATATCCGTATCAAATTTGCTGAAGTATGCATCAGGTTCTAAATAGGAGTAAGAAATGTCAGCATCAAATATTAAATCGACAGCATTAGAAGCTGAAATAACCCGTTCACAGGGGATGGGCAATTTTATTACTCAAGTGGCAATGCGTTACGGGTTATTACTATTAACCATCGCATTAATTTTGCTCTTTGGTTTTACGACCGATACCTTCTTTTCTATGTTGACGCTACAAGCGCTTTTAAGTGAAAAAAGTGTCGTAGCAATATTAGCATTGGCGGCGATGGTCACCATGATCACCGGTAAAATGAATTTAAACGTTGGCTTCGCGGTGACGTTTTGGCACGTGTTTGCCATAACGCTCCAACAACGTTATGGCTTCTCATGGCAAGAAGCGGCCATCATCGTTGTATTGTGTGGTTGCCTTTATGGTGCATTTAATGGAGCACTTGTCGCATTTGCCGATATTGATTCGTTCGTTGCAACCCTCGGAACCGGCACGGTAATTTACTCAATCTCACTATGGCATACCGGAGGGCGTCAAATAGTTGGGGCACTTCCTGAAAGCTTTTACATGCTTAGTGGTTTCGAGTTGCTAGGCCTGCCTATCGTCGTTTTTTATCTCGCTATTATCACTGTTGTGCTGTGGCTTGTAAGCGAATACACCACTTTAGGACGTAAGTTATACGCTGTTGGAGCCAATCCAGTAACAGCATCGTTGAATGGTATTAATACTAAAGCCTGCTACGTCGGTTCATATGTCGTATCCGACGGACTTATTGCCTTTGCAAGTGTTCTTCTTGCATCACACATCAGTATTGGTTCTTCTTCTGTAGGGCAAGATTATTTGCTGCCTGCATTAGTTGGCGCATTTTTAGGCTCAACCACATTTAGAGCAGGGCGTGTCAATGTGTGGGGCACAATAATAGGCGTTTCATTGGTGAGTGTTGGCATTTCCGGGCTGCAGCAGTTAGGGACTCCATTCTTTGTTGAGCCACTATTCAATGGCGCAATTTTATTGATCTCCATAACCTTGGCTGGTTTTAGCCAAAAACGTAAGCAAACGGCAACAAAAAACAACATAAAGGTGAAAAAATGAAGACGAAAATGAAATTAATATTTCTATTAGTAAGTGCAAGCTTTACTGGACAAGCTTTAGCAGACGAAGCATCTGATTATGTGCAGTACGCAAAAGAGGTAGTAGCTAAAGCGTCTTCAGATTCTGAAACGGCTTTCACTTTACCTAAAGGAGCAAAAGCCGTTAAGGATAAAACAATTATTTTTATCGCATCAGATTTGAAAAATAGTGGTGTTTTGGGTGTTGCTGATGGTTATGAAGAAGCCGCTGAAGCTATCGGCTGGAACATTCGAGTGTTAGATGGGGCAGGCAGTGTTCCATCGCAATCTTCAGCTTTTAAGCAAGCCTTAGCACTTCAGCCTGATGGTATTGTACTTGGTGGTTTTACACCCAACACCATGGTGCATACATTGAAAAAAGCAAATGAACTTGGGATTAAACTCATTAGTTGGCATGCCACACCTGAACCAGGGCCAATGGACGAGTATTTTATCGCTACAAATATCACTAGCTCGGCAGATGATGTTGCGAAAGTTTCAGCGATGTATGCCATTGCTAAGTCAGAAGGTAAAGCAAATGTCGTTATCTTAACCGATGGCTTATATAGCATTGCAGTTCATAAAGCGGATGTTATGAAAGGGTACATTGAAAAATGTGCAGGCTGTTCAGTATTAAGTTACGAGGATACACCACTCGCAAATACTTCGGCACGTATTCCACAACTAACGTCATCTTTAGTGCAAAAACATGGTGATAAATACAACTATACACTCGCGATTAACGATCTTTATTTTGATTATATGGGACCAGCACTGCGCTCTTTAGGTCGTAAAGATGGTGATGGGCCTTATAACATTTCTGCGGGTGATGGTAGTCAATCTGCTTTCGAACGTATCCGTAACGGCAGTTTCCAAAGTGCAACAGTGGCTGAGCCATTAAATTTGCACGGCTGGCAAATCATCGATGAATTTAACCGCTTATTTAATGATTTGCCTGTGAGCGGATATGTTACTCCTGCTCACTTGGTAACAGCAGAGAATATTGATGAAGCGGGTGGAGATCGCAATATGTATGATCCAGAAAATGGCTACCGTGAATATTACAAAGCATCTTGGCAAGTTAAGTAAAATTTAGGGAGATACAATGTCATTCAAGTCTGCACTCGACTCTGAACTATCAGTAATAAGCAGTGGACATTGTTGGTGTGAGGGTGTGGCTTGGATGCCACACTCCTCTAAGCTGATTTTTTCCGATGTAAAACGTAATTGTCTTTATTACTATGATGAAAGCACCCAAGAAACGGTGTTGGTTACGGACCAATCCAACTTTTCTAACGGTAATGCTACGTTATGCAATGGTAATGTTGTTTCTTGTGAGCATGGTCGGCGTTGTCTTTCGATACGCAAGAGTGATGACCTCGCAACTGCAACAGTACTTATCGACCGATTTGACGGGAAGCGCCTGAATTCTCCTAATGATGTGATCGAGAGAAAATCCGATGGAACGATTTGGTTTACCGATCCGCCGTACGGGATTATTAGTGATGATGAAGGGTTTAAATCTGAAAGTCAGATCATCGGCTGTTATGTGTATTGTTATGATCCCGTTACCCAGGTATTAACGATTGCAACAACGGATATTCAAAGGCCAAACGGGTTAGTATTTTCACCCGATGAATCTATATTGTATGTCGCTGATATGTCGATTGTTGATTTTCCTACTTGTGGGAATAAGCATATTAAAGCTTTTGATGTGTCGGGAAATAAATTGAGCAATGGTCGATTTATATATGAAGTCCAAAATGGTATTCCAGATGGTATGACAGTGGATAGGTTCGGACAGATTTATTCTAGTTCAGCGGAGGGTATTTTAGTTATAAATCCAACCACTGGGCATCTTATTGGTCAAATTGATGTGCCTGAAATGGTATCGAATTGCACGTTTAATGAAGATGAAACTCGGTTATACATTACGGCATCAACTTCTGTTTATGCAATTGAGATTAATACTCAATTGATATCAAAACTATCAACACAGAGCCATAAAGATTAGAGTCTTAATGCTGAGCTTTATTGGTTCACAAACGTAAATTTAACGTTGCTCATCTTTCACTAATCATGCGCCCGTTAGTATATGGGGCGCATATTATTCAATTTCTACACAGTTTTTCATGTAATTTAGTTTCAAAATTTGAGTTGATTAAGTTGCTATCTTTGCTAATTATGTAGTTAAATTACCAAATAAATTGACGCATATCTCATTTTTGTTATAGTTGTGACCTGAATCATATAAATGTGAAGGGTTACAATGAATACATCAGAACAAATTCCAGATTCTATTGAAGTACTTGAAAATAAGGTTTCACCTGTACTTGAACTCGCGATATTTTTATTAAAAATGACCGTAATACTTAGTGCTACTGCATTCTTAGTTGCATCGGCTTGGTTTTAATTACTCCCAGTTTTTACCTTGCTAGGTAGAAATGAGGCAGGCTAATGTTTACATATACCTTAAAATAGCTCCTGTTCTATTTTTGTTGTGATTTTTTTAATTTCAGTTGCGATGGTCTGATAGCCTAAATCTTTCATTTTGGGAGTAAGTGCTGAAACACTCACTGCGTAAATAGGGGTACCATTTTTGTCACAAATGGGAACGGCGACGCAGGAAATACCCGCTTCATTCTCTTCATCATCTAACGCAAAACCGTTTATTTTAATGCTGTCTAAGACATCAAAAAACTGTTTTTTGTCTAAAATAGTATTGGCGGTTAACTGTTTCATCACATTAGAGTTTCTTTGCCAATATGACTCTCTTAGGTTTTCATCAATAAAGGCCAGTGAACATTTGCCTGCGGCAGAGCAATACTTTGGTGAATACATCCCCACATAAGTCCTTGTTCTAAATGCGGCGTTTTGTGGTTCAAGTTTATCTTTAAAAACAATTTTATCTCCTTCAAAAGAAAGGAAATTTACCGTTTCATTTAATGTTTCTAATAGTGTGGAGAGATAAGGTTTTACGATACCAATAACATCTGAATTCATCGCAGCCTGCCCCAGGTGCATTAATTTCATTGTTAAACGGTATTCTTTATTTGAGGATAGCTGAGTGACATAACCATTCATTTCAAAGGTTGCTAAAATCCGGTGGACCGATGATTTGGTCATTCCAGTCGCATCCGAAATTTTTTGTAAGGAAATCCCATTCGGAAACTGACCTAAAAACTCTAATACTGTCAGTGCTTTTGCCAATGATTTAATATGTTCACTCATGAAAGTCGTTACCAATGTTTAGCTATTTTGCTGTGAGAAGGTTGTGCCATCTGATTGTCTTCGCGACTCGTTAAAGCGCTTCCTACAATAAATGAATTCACTTTTAATTTTTTAAATAAGTGTAAATCTTTCGGAAAGATAGCACCAGTGCCATTTAATTCAATCTAAGACAAGCTGTTCATTGTTGGGTATATTTGAGCGTCCTTTGGCTGTATTACTATCTCACTCTCATACATCATTTATCAGCAAGGTGCCAAAAGATCGTTATGTATTTTTACCACTAATTTTCGTACGGGATCTCCTCGGCCATCTTCAATATTCGTCACATGAATGGTGTTTGGTGTAAACAGGTAAAAATGCCCAGGCAGTGCCTTTAGATAATTAAGAGCAATTGTTTCTGGACGATAAAATTGTAAATCACGAGTGTTATTGTACGCTTCTGCGGGGGTATGATTTCCGTTATCAATAGTCCAAGCCATCTTTTCGCTACCTGAAAGCACTATTTGTAAATCACTGTGGTATTTATGTACCTCTGGTAGTAATTCTGATTGCGGCTGTTTTTGGTATTCTAAAATAACAAACCATGCCTTATCTGAAGGAAATAAAGGTAACTCATGCCTGCCAAGTGCAAGTTTGCTTAAATCTAAGCTATTCAAGTACTCAAAAATCTGAGTTATACATTTGGGATAATATTGGTGCTCTATGGTTAGATTAATTGTTCCAGTTAACATGTCATGTCTGCCGTTGTCATGTTTCATTATTTAACCCCTATCTTCAAAAAGATAGGGGGTTCATATTATTAGGCTAACTTGTTTAACTTATTTTGACGCTGCTAGAATGTTATTAACCATAGTATCACCATTTTCTTTAATGAAAGCGGCCCAAACAGGCTTAACAGCAGCTTGGAATGCAGCACCATCTACATCACGATTAACTTTCATACCTTGGGCTTCGAGGTCTGCAATCATTGAATCTTCTTTCTCGATACTCAACTGACGTTGCATTGCAACTGCCTCTGAAGCAACCGTAGTGATAATTGCTTGCTGCTCTTGGCTTAAACCATTAAATTTTTCAAGGTTCATCGCGAGTGCAAGAGGTGAATAAGCGTGTTGGGTCATGCTTAGATATTTTTGAACTTCATAAAATTTGAACGACAGAGTTACGCCTATTGGATGGTCTTGTGCGTCAACAACGCCGGTTTCAAGCGCAGTATAGAGCTCAGCTACAGGAATTTGTTGTGGATTAGCCTCTAAACTATCGAACATATCATTCAATGCTTTAGAACCATTCACTCGCATTTGCAGACCTTTAACATCAGATGGAACACGAATTGGTCCACGGCTGTTAGTCATATTACGGTAACCATTTTCAGGATAACCAAGCCCTTTTAAGCCAAATTCTTCTAAGTCAGCCATAACACCTTGGCCAACTTCACCGTCTAATACTTTGTAAGCTGTTTCACGGTTAGGAAATATGAAAGGCAGCGTCAGTGCTGCTGATTCAGGCATCAAACCAGAGTAGTTATTTAGACCAACTAGTGAAATGTCCAGAATACCGGAACGGGAACCATCGATCATCTGTGCATCGTTACCCAAAAGACCATTGGGGAAAATGTTAACTTTTACATCTCCGTCAGTTCGAGCTTCCACTTCTTTTTTGAAAAACAGAGACATATTTTGCTGTAAATCTGATTCTGGTGCCGCATGTGCAAGCTTTAGTGTTACAGCTGACATAGCCGATGACGAAAACAATGCTAATGTAGTAGTAAGACCAACAACTTTTAATAAAGACTTCATGTTATTTCTCCTGAGTTAAGCCAATGAAAACGATCATTGGCAAAATATAGAACTTAGTTTTAGCCGGTGATAAATTGCATCGGCACAATGATGATGCTAGGGAAGGCAATAAATATTGCCAATAGCACGAGATAAGCTGAAATAAAGGGTAAAACACCTCTAACCGCGGCAGACATTGGAACGCGGCCGACACCACAAACCACATTTAACACTGTTCCAACGGGTGGCGTTATTAATCCAATCGAACAGTTAATGACAAACATCAATCCAAAATAAACTGGATCAATACCTGCAACTTTAATGATTGGCATGAGCAATGGGACGAGGATTAAGATGGTTGGGCTAAGGTCCATTACCATGCCAACACATAGTACCAACAACATAATTACGGCCATTAATAGGCGTGGGCTTTCAACAAGAGGGCCGAGTAGCTCTGTCAATTGTTGAGGGAGTTGAGCAACGGTAATCAACCAAGCAGCAACCATTGCACAGCCGACTAAAAACATGACCATTGCCGTTGAGCGTCCTGCGGTTAACAGTATGTTGTAGAAGCCTTTCCAAGATATTTCTCGGTAAATAAATGTCGATACAAAAATGGCGTAAACCGCGGCAACAACAGCGGCTTCAGTTGGCGTGAATATACCGAAGCGGATACCACCAATAATAATAATCGGTAGGAATAAAGCCCAGATACCATCTTTAAGTGCAGCGATTTTTTCAGATCTACTCGCCTTTGGAGCAACATCAAGATCTTCTTTGCGAACTAATAGAGACCAAACTAAGACAAGGGTCATACCCATCATGATGCCGGGTACTATGCCGCCTAAAAATAGATTCTTAATCGAGATTCCACCGGCAACCCCAACCAGAATTAAAGGAAGTGAAGGAGGAATGACAGGTGCGATAATACCGCCCGATGCGAGTAATCCCATTGATGATCCTTCGGGGTATTTGGCCGCTTTCATCATTGGGTACAAAATACTCACCAAGGCCGCAGCATCAGCTACAGCAGAACCAGATAAACCGGCAAGCAAAACAGAAGTGAAAATCGCGACGTAACCTAATCCACCTTTGCGATGGCCAACCAGTGTCGTTGCGAGACGAACGATCCTTGCTGATAAACCACCAGAGGACATTACCTCGCCCGCAACTAAAAAGAATGGAATCGCTAAAAGTGGGAAACTATCAACGCCATTAATCAGTGATTGAGCAATGATATTGGCACTAAACAGATCCATGTGTAGCATCAATGCCATTGACGAAAGTAATAATGCAAATGCAACAGGTAACCCGAGAAGAATCGAGCCGACTAATACAACAAGAAAGATTGCGAGAGTCATGTTCTATCCTCTAAGTCAGATGTTAGAGCATTTGGGTTGATCACTCTGACGACTGCAACGAAGGCCATTAAGATCCCAGAAATCACACCTGCAAGATAAAATAATGCAGAAGGAAGGCCGGTTAACTGTGAAATGTTGTTCCAATTGGCCATCATTTGACGGAAAGACCCAATAAATAATAAAGAGACGGATATAAGGATAACTAACCAACAGATACGGCGTAGAAAAGGCACAGCACGTGGTAATAATTTTTCTGAAAATTCGGCGACAGCCAAATGTTCACCACGACGTAAAACGGTTACCGCACCGAGCATAACCACCCAAACAAGCCCCAACCGAGATAATTCCACCGACGGGCGCAAGCTAGATGAAAAGCCATAACGCAAGACCACATTTGTAAAAACAAGGGCAATCATTACTGCTAAGATGAATGCCATCAAAATATCAATGCTATTCCAAATCCAGGTTAATATTTTTCGCACAGGGTCCTCCTCAGCTTTTCGCCATTTAAGCCACTACTTTTTAAGATAGTGCGTCGCTCTAACTTACAGTGCTTGGATTTGTGACCAGATTTCTTGATGAACCTCAATGCCACCTGCTTCTTTATGTTTAGTAATAAAGGTTTCAATGTCAGAACCCGCAATCCTTACTGAGCCTGTTTCAGCTGGTTCAGATGCTAATACATAGTCACGGATTCGCTTCATTTCGGCGGAAAACTGAGTTGGCTCAATTGTTTTACTTAAATCAATGGCTATTAGAAATTGCGATATACCAAATTCGCCACCCATGTCTTCTGTTAATGCCGGTACAGAGTTACCACCACAAATAGCGGTTAGCATCATATCTAATACGATAGACATTGATGATCCTTTCCAGAAGCCCATAGGAACTAGACGCTTATTTTCCCAAAGAATATGTGGGTCTTTGGTTAGTTCTCCGTTGTCATCAAAACCACCTTCAATAGGTAGCTCTTTATCTGCAAGTACATAGTTTTGCAGTTGGCCATAAGAGTACTGTGACATAGAGCAGTCGACTAAGACGGGTGGATCTCCAGCAATTGCCATTATTAGTGGATTTGAACCAATACGATGATCTTTCCCACCCCAGGCTGGCATTACAGCAATAGAGTTTGTTGATGCAATCCCCGCAAAACCTTCTCGTGCCATGCGCAATACATAAGCACCACCACGCATCCAATGGTTAGAGTTACGCATGCCAACCATGCCAATTCCATGCTCTTTCGCTAACTCCATTGCACGGTCAGAACAAATGAGGCCATTTAATACACCGGGGCCAAAGTTACAGTCCCATTGCTCTAATGCACCCATGCTGTTTACGCATTTAGGCACTTCATTAAGTTTTATCTGACCTTTATCAACTTGATCGATAAAAACAGGAAAGCGATTGATTCCGTGTGAATAGGTTCCTTCATTGGCCATTTCGACAAATCCAGCGGCTAAACGCGTCGCCATTTCAGGCTTCATATCTCGAGCAAGTAGAACGCGTTCATATTCAGATTGTAATTTTTCAAGTGACACTAATGGCATATTTTCTATCCTTTACTGGGCTTCTTAATGGTTTCGCAATGTGGAATTTATTATATCTATAATTCCATTTTATTTGCATTTGTTAATGGTTTATTCTGTGATGTGTGCACGGAAAATTAAATGTAAACTGTAAGTGTTTGAAAACAAACAAATAATACAGACTTTCTCTTTGGGTGTTGTTAATAAAATGTTATCAATCAAAAGGTTGGATAAGTATTCTGGTATTTCTTATTGTGGAATTGATTGAGTCGAATAATTCATTTTTAGAATTAATACTATTAAGGTGTTTTGATCATTGATGATTTAAATGAAGGAGGGAGGTGTCCCGAAGAGAGGTGCGATAATCAACTCTTCTCCTATTTCACATCGTCATGCAGAAGAAGAGTTGGATATTGTAAAAAGGCGGTAACTTATTTAGCGACGTAGGGTGTATGGTAATGATTTAGTTGCATTATCTCTATGGGTAAACTCAAGCCAAGATCACAGGGTGCCCGCGTTCTGGGTGAACAATAATTGAAACCTCCCACTGGTATACTGAACCAATGACCTCTTTGGTAAGTGTTTCCCATGGTGTGCCATCAGCCACCAGTTTTCCTTCATTGAGGATTAAAATTCTGTCGGCATATTGCGCGGCGAGATTGAGATCATGCATCACGATCACAACCGATGCCCCCTGTTGCGTGAGCGATTTGGCGAGTGCCAACGTGTTGTGTTGATGGGAGAGGTCGAGAGCAGAGGTCGGTTCATCAAGTAGCAAAATTTTATTTTCACCACTTTGTGCTAGTTGAGTAAGGACTCTGGCGAAATGAACGCGCTGACGTTCGCCTCCTGAAAGGCTAGGGTAGAGTCTATCAGCAAGGTGAATAACATCGGTTTTAACCATGTGAAACTCAGCAATCTCAGAAATCTTCTTTTGAGATTCACTCAGCGTTAGACCGCCCAATTCGACGACTTCACGAACGGTAAAGTTAAACGATAAATTGCTCGACTGAGGTAAGACACCGAGTTGTTTCGCCAATTGGGCGCGATCCCATTGCTCGGCATTTTTTCGGAAATAAGCAATTTTCCCGTTTGATGGCGATTCCTTGGTCATAAGTTTTAATAGGCTGCTTTTTCCTGTGCCGTTAGGTCCCAATAAAATGGTCAATTCATTAGAATAAAGCTGTGTTGATACGTTATCTAAAACAATGCGGTCACCGAACTGAAGATCGAGATTTTGTACTGATAAGGCGGTGGTTTTCATGAAATGCGAGCCTTTTGCTTAATAAGAAGCCAGATAAAAAATGGAGAGCCAAGCAGCGCAGTGACGATACCGACGGGCATATCCAGTGGTGCGACTACGGTTCTTGCAATCATGTCGGCGGTGAGTAACAGCAACCCACCCATGATCATCGAGATAGGCAAAAGAGAGCGGTGATTTGGACCGCAGAGCATTCGACCCAAATGAGGAACGATGAGCCCGACAAAGCCAATCATTCCTGATAATGATACTGTGATTCCAACACCCGCAGCAGTCAGAAGAATTAAACGACGTTTTAAGGTTTGGACGTTAATGCCCATATGTTTGGCTTCGGGTTCACCGAGTAACAGCACATTCAATTTATTCGCATCACGATAGTAAAGTAAGAACAAAATAAGAAGTGTCGACCACGCTGGGATCAATCCCACCCAGTTTGCGCCTGCAAGTGAGCCCATTGTCCATAAAGAGAGATCGCGCAGAGCTTGGTCATCGGCGAAATAGTTCATGACTCCAAGGCCGGCACCTGCTAAGGCGCTGATCGCAACCCCAGCGAGTAGCATGATTGTCACTGAAGTGCCTGCTGCGCTTGTTCCAAGTCGATACACGATAAGAGTCGTGACAGTGCCGCCTACAAATGACAAAAGAGGTACCGTCCCAAAAAGCAGCAGGTTGGGATATTGTTCTGCCAAACCACCAAAAACGACAATGGCGAGTGCAGCACCCAAAGCAGCGCCAGAAGACACCCCAATAATGCCAGGATCGGCTAAGGAGTTACGAAATAACCCCTGCATCACTGTGCCACATAGCGCTAGAATCGCGCCTACAGATATGGCCAATAATGTTCTTGGTAGTCGTATTTGTTGAATCACTAATTCGACATGAGAAGCCACGGGCTCATCAAACGTTACTATATTGGGTAAAATGGCGCGCATACTATCAATGAAACTGATGTTCATCGGCCCAATCGTGACTGAAATGACGATTGCAGAGTAGAGCAAAACCAAGCCAACGAGGAAAAGAACTCGTGTCGACATCCGCCCTGATACGATATTTTTCATGATTATTTGTCGTGTCTCGTTGCTGGTTAAGGTTGGCTAAATTGCTCTGCAAGGCGCTGAGAGAGTTGAATACTTTCTAAGCCAAATCCACCGATAAGAGCATGACTCGGAATTGGAATAATCTTGTTGCCTGTAGCCGAAGGGGTCGCGGCCAGCAAAGGAAATGCGTCTAAAATGCCTTTCTCTCCCCCTAAACTGTGCCATGCTCGGTCGCTGACTAATAGATAGTCTGGCTGCATCTCTACAACTGCTTCCATCGATGCAGGCTTGTATGAAGAAACATAATCACTGGCAGGGTTGTTGGCCCCAGATAGGGTTATAATCGTATCAACCGTTGTTTCCTTTCCGCCTATGTTGGCTGGTCGGCCTTTACTCAACATTAAAAATATCACTTTTGGTTTGTCAGTTAAGGTGTGGGAATGAAGCTCATCAAGTTGTGCAGATATTGTCTGTTTTAATTCGGGTGCATTGGCTTCGGTGCCAGTGATTTTTGCCACCACATCAATTCGTTGAAAAAGGTCCTCAATACTGTCTCCCGAAGGCACAACTGTTACCTCTACATTGCTTGATTTTAGAGTGTTAATCGTACTCTGAGGACCCATTTCAGAGGAGCCTATCAGATAACTTGGATTGAGAGCGAGTAGCCCTTCTGCGGACAGTTGTCTGTGATAGCCAACCTGAGGTAATTCAGTTCCCTCTATAAAGTGTTTGCTTGTCACATCAACCGCAACCAATTGATCGCTTGCACCCAGTGCGTATACCAATTCTGTGATTGCGGAACCGGCGCTAATAATTCGTTCGTGGGCCTGCACAGAGTAGTGAGTAAGAAGTAGGGAAAGTACTAAGGTGAAAATTTTCATTATTGAGATTCTTCCATCATTATGTTGATTGCATTTATTTGAGTTATTTGGAGAAAAGCCAACCGTTTAAGAATCATTTACGCCGATACGGATTTATCAGCGATTATACCTAGCGATTTATTGGGTGAGTCATTTACCACTATAAGGACTGCTTTTATAAACATTGACCAATTTGAGCAAGTTGTACCTTATGACCCAGTATCTCTTCCTCTGTATTTTGTCATAATACAATGCGAATGATAATAAGATCAATTATCATTTACATTTAAGTTTGAAAAAGATAGTATGCTGGAAAATGTCGCTCATGCCTTGTTTAGTAAGGGTTAGAAGGCTTTTTTTTAAAAGAACTTCAATAGAGTTTATTGATTTGAGAACACCTCTCTAAATCAATAACTGACATATTTGTTAAAAAACAAGAGCTTGGTAAAGGAGAATTTCTCAGTGGTAGAACTCACCGCAGCGCAATGCAAAATCGCAGTGGAAAAGTTAGTTGAAGAGCAGCCAGCTCTTTCAGTGGCAGAAATCGCGATTAAGTTAGGGATGTCGGAAGGTGGCGTAACGTTAGCCTTGCCACAAGAGTACGTAACTCGTATTCACTCAGAATATTGTCAGTTAATACTTGAGACGTTGGCTGACTGGGGCCCAGTGACGACTATTATTCACTCTGCGGGTTCAATATTTGAAGTAAAAGCGCCATTTCCAAAAGGAAAGTTAGGCCATGGGTATTACAACTTAGTCGGCGGGAACAATGGTGAACTTCATGGACATCTGAAGATTGACCTTGTCAGCTACATTGCTTTCGTCAGTAAACCGTTTCGGGGTGTGGAAAGCCATTTTATCGGCTTTTACGATATCCACGGTCAATGTGTCTTTAAAGTCTACTTGGGAAGAGATAAAAAGCGCCAGTTAATTCCCGAGCAAGTCGAATTATTTCAAACGTTAAAGCAGGAACTCAGTGATGGAAAATAAACAAGTAAGAATTCAAAACAAAATCGGTCCAGAAATAGATGAGTTTCGTCGCCTACAACAAACCGTACAGATGGCGACAATTTCGTCAGAGGGTTTTCCTCATGTCAGTTACACGCCATTTGTTTATCTACCCGATGGTTACTACATCTTGGTGAGTGATATCGCCAAGCATGGCCAAAACCTAAAATTCAATAATCAGGTTTCGATCATGATGATAGAAGATGAACAGAGTGCGAAAAGTATCTACGCTCGGAAAAGGTTAACTTTCGATACGACCGCTCATCATATTGAACGAGAATCTTCTAAATGGCGTATCGCGATTGACGCATTAGAACAGCGTTTTGGCGAAATTGTCAGCAACTTGAGCGAACTTGGCGACTTTCACATGTATCAGCTTATTCCGGATTCAGGACGTTTTGTCAAAGGTTTTGGTAAAGCGTTTAATGTTTCTGGTAGCGATATGGTGGGTTTTGTTCATTTAGACCGTGGCCACACAAAAATAACAAAGGCCAGCTAAGTCTTTCTGTCTAGTCATCACTAGACAACTATAAAAAAAATAAACAAATCAAGATATTGGATGAAGAACTATTTTCATCTAAGGGATTTGTTTGCCTAAAAAAGGATAAAGGAATTAAAAATGTTCAATAAAACAAAGATTGCTGTTGTGATCGGTGGTTTGTTTGCGCTACCCACAATGGTGAATGCTGAAACGTCTACCTTAGAAGAGGTTGTGGTAACCGCGACTCGCACAGAACAAACTAAGAAAGATGTGTCATCGTCTATTACCACCGTTTCTTCTGAGACATTAGATAAAAATTTAGCAGGAGATCTAAAACAAGCGCTAACGTATTCTCCGGGTGTCGATGCTATCGGGTCGGGACGATTCGGTATTTCTGGCATTAACATTCGTGGCGTCGAACAAAGTCGTGTCAAAATGATGGTGGATGGCGTTCAACAGCCGAGTTCATACAACCCAGGCTCGACAGAACAACGTAAATACCCGAATACTATCGAAGTTGATACCTTGCAATCGATTGAAGTGAACAAAGGTCCATCCTCCACATTGTATGGCTCAGATGCATTGGGTGGAGTGGTGCTAATGCGCACGAAAAACCCAGAAGATCTCCTAATTACTGATGAGAATGAACATCGATTTGGCGTTAAAACGGGATACGCTTCAGCGAGTGAGGAGTTTAAGACCACGCTTAGTTGGGCAATGCGAAAAGACAAACTCGAAACGCTTCTGATGGCGACCTATTCACAAGGGCATGAAACAGAAACTCACAGTTCAGGTTTAGACGTAGAAGGCACTGAACGAGGTGCGGCAAACCCTGCGGATAAACAAGTAAGTAATTTACTTGGTAAAGCATTTTATCAAGTGAATGACACCCATCGAATTGGCGTCACGCTAGAGTATTATAATCACCAATATGATGAAGATGAGTTGAACTACAACGGTGTATCACTAGGTCCACAATTTACCTACATTGATAACTATAATGAAGATGTGAATGAACGTTTCCGAATAGGCTTCGAACATAACATGTTGATGAACAGTGCCTATGCAGATTCACTAGATTGGTCAATCGATTATCAAGATTCTCGCTCGTCGTCTAAAAATTACGACACTACGCCTCTTTACGGTTTCCGAATGAGAGAAAGAGACTCATCAGATAAGTCAATTCAACTTAATGCTCAACTTTCTAAATTGATTATCGCGTCCAATTCTTCCCATGAAATTACTTATGGGGCGAATTATGTCGGAAATGATTTTAGTCTTAATAATACGGACCATTTGTATGATTTAGGGACAGAGAGTCCGGGAAGCACATCGATTCCTGATGCTACAGTGACTCAGTTAGGTGTCTTTGTTCAAGACCAAGCGTATTTAATGGATGACAGATTAGTGTTAACTGCCGGTCTTCGTTACGACTCATTTACCGCTGACCCGTCGACAGATGCTGGCTACTCTACTGAATTTGATAAAAATGAGGACAGCGCAATAACGGGTAAACTCGGGTCGGTTTATCACCTTAACCAGCAACTGTCTCTGTTTGGTCAAATTAGCCAAGGATTTAAAGCGCCAACGGTTTATGACTTGTACTATTCCTATAACCAAGGTGCCGTATTTGAAGCGAACCCTGATTTAAAAGCAGAAAGAAGTACGGCGTATGAACTTGGTCTTCGAGGTGAATACAACTCAACAAGTTTTGAAGTGGCAACTTTTTATAATGACTATACCGACTTCATTACTCAAGAAATTACAGGCCAAGATGGCGGAAGAGACGTTTACACTAAGATGAACTTGGATGAAGTTGAGATCTATGGCATTGAATTTAGTTCTAAATTACGATTAGACCAAGCATTTAGTGCACCAGAAGGAAGTTACGCTCGACTGTCAGTAGCCTATTTAGATGGGCAGGATAAGAAAACGAAAAGCTCGCTTGATTCCGTTGCACCTTTGACTAGCGTCGTTGGCTTCGGATTGGACCGCGAGTCTTATGGTACCGCGTTAAATGTTAAATGGGTGGCGACCAAAGATGAATGGCAATCAGAAGAGAACGTAGACGCGCCGAGCTATACCACTGTTGATCTAACGGCATACTACCATCCGATGAATGATTTAACCGTTACGGCTGGTTTATTTAATGCGTTCGACGAAAAGTATTGGCTTTACAGTGACCTTTCTGGGCGAACAGGTTCAGGGTTTAACTTGAACAGCATCGACAGCGTTTCCCAACCAGGGCGTAATTGGGGCGTATCAGTAGACTACCAATTCTAGTTGATACACCGTAACCTTGTTGCCGCCTGAAGTTTTAAGGCGGCTTTTTTATGGATGAGAATCGTGGCGAATAACTTATTAGAAAAAATTAATATTCAATGGCTTTATACAGAGGTACGCGCCCATAAAAGGAAGCTCGTCGTCGCGAATATTATTGCTTTAATGGCGGCATGTATCAGTGTTCCTATTCCAATGCTATTGCCTGTATTGGTCGATGAAGTATTGTTAGAAAAACCCAGTACCGGCATCGAATTATTAGACTTTATACTTCCACAATCACTCCAAACTCCAGCCGGATATATTGGGGCTGTACTGGTTTTCATCATCATAATGCGGCTAGTAAGCCAGATGCTAAACATCGTACAAACCCGTCAATTTACGCTTATTTCTAAATCTTTAACCTGTGAACTACGCAAAGTACTGATTGAAAAGCTAGGTCGAATCAGTATGCGTCAGTATGAACAACAAGGTAGTGGTTCACTCACTTCGCACCTTGTAACTGACATCGAAACGGTTGACAATTTTATTGGCTCAACGCTGAGTCGTTTTGTGGTCAGTATTTTGTCCACAATTGGAATATCAATCGTTTTATTCTGGCTTGATTGGCGGCTAGCTCTGTTTATTTTGTTGCTTAATCCAATCATCATTTACTTGTCGAAAAAGATGGGACAGAAAGTAAAGCAGCTGAAAAAGAAAGAGAATCGCTCTTTTGAGCGTTTTCAGCAACGTTTGGTTGAAACATTAGATGGGCTTTATCAACTTCGAGCATCGAATCGAGATCGGGAATACCTGCGGCGGCTGCGTGTCGATGCCGATGATATTCGCCACGATGCCGACAACTATGCTTGGCAATCGGATGCGGCCAATCGGCTTTCGTTTTTACTGTTTTTAATTGGGTTCGAGATCTTTCGAGCCGTTGCCATGATCATGGTGCTATTTGGGGATTTATCGGTAGGTCAGATTTTTGCGATATTTGGCTACCTTTGGTACATGCTTTCACCAATACAAGATTTGCTTAGCATCCAATATTCTTGGTTTAGCGCATCTGCTGCAATGAAACGGCTGAATACTCTTCTTCAGTTGGAAGAGGAAAAAACATACACGCCGACGGTAAACCCTTTTACCAAAGGCGAATCTTTTGATGTGGAATTTCAGAAAATTGGTTTTGCCTATAACTCAGAAAGAAACGTGATTGAAGGGCTTAACTTAACGATTCCAAAAGGTCGACGCGTTGCGTTAGTGGGAGCTTCTGGAGGTGGAAAATCGACCTTAATTCAACTTCTGCTTGGGGTATATCAAAAGTCAGAGGGAGAAATTTTGGTTAATGGTCATGCGATAGAAAGTGTGGGTTATGAACCATTGAGAGAAAGGCTTGCGGTTGTGTTACAGCACCCAATGATTTTTAACGATACGCTAAGGGAAAACCTTTCTCTGGGAGAAAATTTCGACGGTCAAGCCTTGTGGAATGCACTGCGCATTGCTCAACTTGACGACTTTGTTAGAGAACTTCCTTACCAACTTGACACTCAGTTAGGTCGACAAGGCATGACACTTTCTGGTGGACAGAAACAACGCCTAGCGATCGCTCGTATGGTACTCGCTGAACCTGACTTTGTGATATTAGATGAAGCGACCTCTGCACTTGATACCGTAACGGAATCGAAATTGCATCGTGCACTGGATGAATTTTTAGTAGGGCGTACAACCTTAATTGTTGCCCATCGTCTATCGGCTGTGAAGCAGGCAGATCTTATTTATGTGCTAGAAGATGGCAGAGTAATTCAATCTGGGCGACATCACGAACTTGTGACACAAGATGGGCTTTATCAAACCTTGTATGGCGCTCAAGTATAAGGTTTCACTCTATCAATACCCTCCCAGCAATTGGTCTATTCCTATTTTTTGGGAGGAGGTCACACTAATACAGTCAGCATTTCACACGCCAATTTAAATGAGTTAATTGAATCATACAGTTTGGTGTCTGGCACCTCTTATTGTTAAGTAGCCAAGTTGTATTTATTGGCATAAACAGTTAACGTAAATTTATAATGAATATGCTGCGAGTTAAAGAATGCGTAAATATAGTTTATTAATTTTTCTACTTTTTAGCAGTTTAGTTTCTTCACAAGAGCCTTTGACGTTTTATGTCGTCGATTACCCTCCTTATATGATCATTAATACCGAAAATGAAATATCTGGGATGGATATTGATGTAGTAACAGCGGCTT
Source organism: Vibrio phycocola (assembly GCF_053850235.1). NCBI lineage: Bacteria > Pseudomonadati > Pseudomonadota > Gammaproteobacteria > Vibrionales > Vibrionaceae > Vibrio > Vibrio phycocola. The sequence goes on from NZ_JBSQDJ010000006.1 coordinate 402,647, forward strand.
TTCGAGAAAGTGGGCAAACGGTCGCTTTCGAGGTTCTTCCTTGGAAGCGAGTTATGAAGCTAATGAAAGTTGGCGAAGTGGCCGGTACGCTTTCATGCAGTAAGCGAGAAGGGCGTGAGCAATACATGCTCTTTAGTGATTTTATTAGTACAACACGGCAAGCGGCCATTTCTCGAAAAGATACGAATGTAAATCGTATTAAAAGTTTGATTGATTTATCGAACTATAGTGTGACCACGATTGATGGTTGGGGAACGACAAATCAGCTTAGTGCACATCATGTTGATTATACGCCTTCAAAAGACGTACGTTCAGCATTAATTCGCGTTTTGCATCGAGGTGTGGATGTGTTCTATGGCCCAGAAATCCCCACGTTGCACACAGCCAAAAAAATGAACGAGGAAGACAATCTGAAGGTGACTTATATAGATGATGTGGCTTCCAATGAGCTCCATTTATGTCTCAGTAGGTTTTATCCTCAAAGTGAGAATATATTATCAATGTTTAACCATGGCTTACGAATAATAAAACAGAATGGAAAATACCAACAACTCAGGGGCAAATACTTTTAATGTGTATTTGTATCGATGGGTAGATCAAGATGAAATTGAGTATTTCTGTCAAGCAAACCATTTATGTTTTTGTTATTTCGCTGTTTTGCTGTGGTATTTCCTCTGTCATTAATGTTTATCTTAATATACAAAAAGATAGGGTAGAACAAGCTCAAAGTATTACTCGTACGGTCGATCTGCATAGAGATACGCTTAGTCGTGCGGTTTATACTTTAGATGAACAACAAGTGCATGAGATATTAATCTCTATTATTCGACAACCGCTGATAAAACGCGCAACGTTTTTTGATGATTTTGGGGATCTGCTTGGTGATTCGTTACGCTCCGACACATATCCAATGTCGCCCTATCTTCAGTTTTCTGCCTATTTAGCCGAGATCCCTGCTGAGCAATCCTTTGATATTGATGTTAATTCGAAAGGCAGGTACGCAAAATTAACTCTCTATATTGATGAATCATTGTTAGCGAATGAGTTAGCCGAAAGCGTTAAGATCAACCTGGAAACTTCGGTAATATTTACCCTACTTCTAGCGACTATTCTCGCCATGCTGAGTTATATTTATATTTCTAGGCCGGTGATGAACATCGCTCAATGGGTCACGGACCTCAGTTCAAATAAAAGCATTTTCCCTTTACCTTATACAAAAGAAGATGAGCTTGGCTTATTAGTTAAGCAATTCAGTAAGGAGTGGACATCAAATAAGGAAGTATCTCATAAGCTCAATGAGATGTTAGACAGCCTTAAACAAGGCGAACGTTTTTCACGGATGTTAATGGAAAACGCCAGTGATGCAATGTTTCTTTGTCACCCTGATTCTCAGATTTACCTGGTTAACAATGTAGCTGAACGACTGGTGGGGCAGAGCTTTAATCAAATCGAAGCCAAAAGCATAGCTGAATTCAGCTTGGACTATTCAAGTGATGAAATGGAAGCTCTTTTTACTAAGATCATCGGGCAGAAGGTGCACAGTTATGATGATACTTTTCGAAGAACAGACGACGAGAAAAGTGTAAACGTAAACTTAGAGTGTCGAGCTACCCACTTTGAAGTTGATGGTGAGACCTTTGTGATGATCAATGCTCGAGATGTCACTGAGCGGGTACATACGCAAATGAAAATTCATGAGCTCGCCTATTATGATTCCCTGACGCATTTAGCGAATCGCAGCCTTTTTTCCCAACAAATTGAAGAGCTAATTCTAGACCATCAAGAACAAAATCAATATGGAGCATTGTTTTACTTTGACTTGGACCAATTTAAAAATATCAATGATTCCCTAGGACATCTTATTGGAGACTTAGTATTAGTCGAAATCGCCTCTAGAACAAAGTCGACATTTAATACGAAAACAATTTGTGGTCGTATCGGAGGTGATGAGTTCGTGGTAGGGATCCCTAATTTAGCCGATAACCTAGAATATGCTGCTGAAAAAGCAATGAAACTTTCAAGCGAACTATTAGCGTCTATTTCTCAACCACTCGAACTTAAGGATGTGACGCTCCATACAACGGCGAGTATAGGGATTGTGTTTTTTCCTAATGATGACGTGGATGCGAATGAACTCATTAGACGTGCTGACACCGCGATGTACAAATCAAAATCATTGGGGCGAAACGGCGTTCAGTTTTTCAAGAGAGAAATGCAATACGCCGCTCAGCACCTGCTCGAATTGGAAGAGGGAATTCATCAAGCACTCGCCGAAGACCATTTTGAAATTTGGATTCAATCTCAGGTGAATGCCTGTAACGATGTGCTAAGAGGGGAGGTGCTTGTGCGGTGGAATCACCCTAAACTCGGGTTAGTTATGCCTAACTTTTTTATTCCTCATGCCGAAGAAACCGGGCTTATTATTGACATTGATAAATGGGTAATCGAAAAGAGCATTCTTCACTTAACCAAATGGCGTGAAGGTGAGGCTCTAAATGAATTTGATAATCTTGCCATAAATATTAGCCCAACGTTTTTTCTACAAGTTGACTTTGTATCTTACGTTCTTGACTTGCTTGATAAATATAATGTGCCGGGAGACCTGATCATTATAGAAATCACAGAAAACTTACTGTTAAATAACTTTGAACTCGCCAAAACAAAAATGCTTCAATTAAAAGCGAGAGGGATTTCATTCTCTATTGACGACTTTGGCACAGGCTACTCATCGTTAAGGTATTTAAAAGAACTTCCGATTGATGAACTGAAAATAGACCGTTCATTTGTTGTTGGTCTAACCGATGGCTCAAACACGTCTCCACTTATTGAAGTTATCTTATCGATGGCGAAAAATTTGGATTTAGAAGTCATTGCTGAAGGCGTCGAAACTCGTACTCAGCGAGACCTACTCGTCGATCTTGGCTGTCAAGATCATCAAGGATATTACTTTGGTCATCCTGTACCGGCTGATCGCTTTATTGAGTCTCAAATTTGTCGCTCAATCTAGCAAAGTAATAGAGCCATGTACGAATATCCCGACAGGCTGTTGTGATAGCGACTAATTTACGGGTCATTCATCCTTTTTATAAAGAAAACCTTTACAGATATAGAAATACAAATGATAATTATACTCATTATCAAAAAGGTATTTTCTATGAATCAATTTTCTAGTATCACGGCAGATTCACCATCGTCTCAGACAGATTACTTGGCCGACCATGAGCAACAATGCAGAGATATTATTTATACTCTTGAAAGAGAATTAACTCGTAACCCTAAATGTGTTGATTCTTTACGTGGTTGGATAGCCAGCTACCAGAAATTATCAAGGCTATACCTGCAAGATGGTGAAATTGAACTGGCGCAACAATGTTTATTAATTCCACACCGCTCTGTATTGCATATGGCGAATTGCAAGCAAGCAGATGACGAGCAGAAATTGATTGGTCGAAGCGCTATGAGACTTACATTACCTCCATTGCTCGAATTGGCACGAAAGTACCCACCTTGTGACAGTTGTGTTCGAGACTTAGAGAGACAAAGAAGAGCCTTAGAGCTTGATGCAGCCAAATATCATTCATGATAAAGCTCAACGAATGTTATCTAGATCGTATCCAAGAGGGCACGCTATGAAGGCGGCTATTCACTAATAAACTTGAATAAGGTGTCGTGTACTTCGTTACCTTTTTGGAAACCAAGATCAAATGATTCTTTGAGTTTATTTTTGTTTTTCTCTGTTCGGCTGATAGGCAGTTTACTGCCTGGGCGAATAATCAAAGCACGACCTTGCTTTTCAAGTTGTTCGAGTAAATCCAGTTGTTGGTTATAGATATGGTGTCTCGTTAAAAGCAGATCAACTAACTTTGGGTAGCGTTTATACTTCAGTTGTGCCAAGTACTTTGCCGTAAAAGGTGACTTTCGGTAGCCTTTTGGTTGAGTTAGAATCACAACGAGTTTTTCACAACCATCCTCAAGCGCCTTTTCAATCGGAATGGGGTTACTAATTCCGCCATCGAGTAGTTGCTTTCCGTGCAGTGCAACCATTTTAGCCGCAAAAGGCAAACTGGTAGATGCTTCTAGTGCCTTAAACGACGTCTCATTATCGGTGTTCGCAACGTAGTAAGCATTGCCAGTGTCACAGTCGGTTGTGACATAGATTAAGCGCTGATTGGACTCGAAAAAAGTGCTGTAATCAAAGGGGATAAGTGAATTTGGGATGTCGTTAAAAATAAAGTCCATTCCAAATAGTTCCCCTTTCCTCAATAAACGTCGATAGCTGATGTATCTCTTATCATTTATAAAGGCATAAGGAACGTCGAGGTTCCGTTGAGTCTGTTTCGCAAGGTAATTGGTCGCATTGCTCGCGCCCATAGAAACGCCAATGATGTACGGAAATTCCAATCCTTTTTCTGCGAAGTAGTGAAGAATTCCTGCGGTATATAATCCTCTAAAACCGCCGCCTTCTAAAACTAACCCAATATTGTTTTCCATAAAAACCAAAATTATTCGTGATCACTTATTTTGACCATACTATAAATGGTATTTAATTCAAATGGTTATTGGGTAGATAGCTCATTGAGTTTGGCTTGTTGTTAGCGGTATGGGCTAGTGACAAGTCTAAGTCTCTCTGATTTATATCCAAATATATTCAATGAGTTACTTAGAACAGTGATAGTTAGTTCGATTCAAAATTTTAATCCAATCTCGTTGAATCATAACTTTGTCTGTGGTTTTATATATTTTTTCTTTAATATAAATCATCAAATGAAAATATCAGACCAAGATTATTTTAATTATATTGAATCTATCGTGTGGTGGGAGGGGCAAATAAATGCAACGCACCTGATGCGGTATTTTTATTTGTCGCGTGATACAGCCTCTACAATATTAAGAGAGTACGATCACAAGCTTCCTGAAAATCTTATTTATGACTCTTCAGCAAAAGCCAGAGTTATTACTGATAGATTTAACGCTATAACGGATGTTGGTAATTTTGATTATTATTTAAAGCTTATTATGCAAACGACAGGAAAATCTATTACCGAAAACGTTGAAGAAGTTGAAGCACCATTTAGAAATATAAATGCAAAATCAGTCAGGCCTATTTTAAAAGCAATACGAGAAAAATTGGCAATTGATATTGGTTATATCTCATTAACTAGCCCGGATTACTTAGATAGAATCATTGAGCCTCATACCCTTATTTTTGATGGATTACGTTGGCATGTTCGCGCTTATTGCCGTAAAAATACAGAGTTTAGAGATTTTGTATTATCTCGATTTAATGGTATCGCTGAGTTTGAGGGGCCAGCATTAGTGGATAAAGAAAAAGACCTCTTATGGAATACATTTACAGATATTGAAATCATTCCTGATCCAGGTCTAACTCAAGAACAACAAAAGATTATCGCGAACGATTTTCAAATGAAGAACAATAAAAAAATAATTAAAACCCGAGCGGCCCTCGTTAATTACCTGCTACTACGATTACGTTTAGACCAGTATAAAGATTCCCCAGAAGAACAACAGATTGTGTTAACACCAAAGTGCCGCAAAAGTATAACGCCATTCCTACCAAAACCTACCTAATTTTCGACATGTGTTTAATTACAGTGTTGTGGACATTGTATCTGAGGATTACTGTATTTAATTATTAAATCGCACATAAGTAGGTCTTATATGAACGACTTCTCGCCATCTGATTTGAAGAGCATATTTAAATACTGGGGCAAAGCTAAAAAAGATGAAAACGGCAATGAATGTTCCGATTATCACTTGTTAGTTTTTCATTGTTTAGATGTAGCTGCTGTTGCTGATGTTTGGTTAACTGAATCGAATACATTATTGCAACAAATCACATCCTATCTAGATATAACAACCGACGATGCAAGGCGTATTTGTTTATTCTTTATTTTGCTACATGATTTGGGAAAATTCGATGCTCGCTTTCAAAACTTTCGTGAAGATATTCGACAAATTTTACAAGGAGATGAATGGGAAGTTGAACCTGATATTACTTATTATTCTCATGGCTCCTGTGGTTATAAGCAGTTTAGTGAAATGTATAATACTAACGATGCGATGAAAGCAGTAGCTGGTCATCATGGTTATTGTGATACTTCCTTTAATTATGATGATCCAGATGCGGACGAAGAACTTTGTGAATTAGATGAACTAGCGCGAAAGGAATGGGTAGAATTTTGTCTTGAATTTTGCAAATTAGATGATATTCCTGATGTAGGTGACATTCCGATGTTAGCAGGGTTATGTAGCATTTCTGATTGGGTTGGCTCTTCTATGACAAACTTTACAGCAGATCAGACTCTTAATTTATATCAGTATTACAAAGATGCGTTACCAAGGGCGAAAGTCGCATTATTAGAAACAGGCATGATTGAAAAACTACAGGGTGCAGGTTTTGATTATTTATTTAAGAATTATGCGCCACGTGGTATTCAAACTTTATTAATTAACATGCCAATAAAATCAGGCTTGACGATAGTTGAATCAGATACAGGTTCAGGAAAAACAGAATTCGCATTGGCTTATGCATCTTTATTAATTCAAGCGGGTTTAGCTGATGGAATAGTCTTTGGCTTACCAACGCAGGCAACTGCAAACGGTTTGTTTTCACGTATTGGCGAAGCTACGAATAAACTGTTCCCTGATGCATCAACAACCCTTGCTCACGGTAAATCCAAATACATAATGACTGATGAAAGCGGATTTCTTCATCAATCAAATAAACGTGCGTTTTTAGGTTCGATGTCAGTGGCTACAATCGATCAAATACTCATGGGAGTATTGGGTATTCGTCATCAATTTGTTCGTTCTTTTGGTACTCGAAAATCAGTGTTAATACTGGATGAAATTCATAGTTTTGATGCCTATATGATGGGGTTAATTGAACAAGTATTGAAAGGGCAACATCAAGCATATTCAAGTGCTATTTTACTTTCTGCAACTTTACCAAGAGACTTAAAAGAAAAATTACTTTCAACTTATAAAGGTGACTCACAAAGTAATGCTTACCCATTAATTAGCCACACCGATTTATCTGCTCAGACTCAAGAATTAACACTACCTAAACAAGAAACAAATAAAACTGTATCAATAAAAACTTGGTTTAGTAAAACTTTATTGCCTACTGAAGAACAACGGACCCAAGTCAATGATTGGGTAACTGAAGGAGCTATGGTCGGCATTATCTGCAATACCGTCAAAGATGCGCAACGGTTATATCATCAAATAAAAGAGAGCTTCCCAAGATTAACGGTTGATCTATTTCATGCGCGTTACACCTTTAATGATAGAAAAAAATTAGAAGATAAAGCGCTCAAGGATTACGGTAAAGATGCCCAAAGAAGTGGTCGATTATTAATCGCAACGCAAGTGATTGAGCAATCGCTAGATCTAGACTTTGATGTGTTAATCAGTCAAATAGCTCCTATTGAATTTTTAATGCAACGAATGGGACGGTTATGGCGACATAATCGAATGAATACCTCTTTATGCTCACGAACAAATGCCGTTAAAGCACCTTTATTTATCACTCTCTTACCAGAAACAGAAATTACCGAAGATACAACGGTGGAACAATTAAAACATCATTATCAAGGCAGTGGATACGTATACCAAAATACGCGTTTACTTTATCGAACTGAGCAATATATTTCCCCTCTCAAACAATTAGCTTTTCCTGATTGTTACCGTGAAGCGATTGATTATGTTCATGATGAACAAGCTATAGCAGGTGAACCTGATGTATTAACAGTTGTTGCTGATGAATACAGTATCAAGTCCGATGGTAATAATTATACCGCTCGTAGTCTAAGTAATTTGCAATCTAAACCACTTAATGATGTTGACCCACGTTGTGCGATGTTAACCCGTGATGGCGAAATGAGCGCAACCGTTGTGTTATTTAAAAATAATGGAGAGTTGTTACATGGTGGTGATTTTAACGAACAACAAGACAGAGAAAAAAATACCGTGGCACTGGCAAGCAAACATACCCAAGGCCAAAAAGACGAAAACTATTATTGCTACAAGGCGATAGTCGATAAAGACATTGTTTATAACGAGATGGGCGTTATTACCGCTGATCTTATTGATGAATTAACCACAGGGAATTAACTATGTATTTATCTCAGGTGATGCTGAATACAAAAGATAGTTACGAGCAACATCAGGCCATTTGGACTTTATTTGCCAATGTGCCAGATCGTAAACGTGATCATCTATTTCGGGTAGAAAGTGTAAATGGGAAGTCATGCAAGGTTTTATTGCAATCCAGTACTGAGCCAAAATCTAGTGAGCAGGCCAGCGTATTAGTGAGTAAACCTTTCATTACAGAAGTAACTCAAGACGGTTTCTATAAATTTAAATTATTAGCTTATCCCACAAAGTGTTTAAGCCAAGGTAAAAAAGTCATTGAAATAAAAAATTGTGACGAACAAGTGCAATGGTTGCAACGTAAATTAAGCGGTGCAAATGTCACTGTGACAGCGATGGATGAACAAATGGTACGTAGCAAAAAATCCTATACCAGTCGATTTATCTGCTTTGAAGGTATTTTACAGGTGACTGATAGCGAGCAAATACGGCGAGCATTAGTTATGGGAATCGGTCGGAAAAAGCATGCAGGCGCAGGGTTATTATCACTTGCGCGTACACAATAAGGAAAGGTTATGTACCAAAGAATATACAAAGCTTATCAAGCACTAAGTAACGGAGAACAAGCAGAGTTAAAGCGCTGTAATTTGAAAAAATTAGCAGATGCACCTGCATATTTTAGAGTTTTAAAATTTACCGGTGCAAAGGACACAGCACAAACGCAACGTATTCTGTTTTTGCTGGTGGGGCTTAAAATAACCAATGATGAACAAAGCGTTAATGTGGCGACTGCTTTATTAAAGGCTGGCGTGAAAGAGTCACAAATCATTCAAATAACGCGTAGTGGTGATAATGGTATTGACTACCTAAAACGGCAGTTAGTTCGTTGTAATAATATATCCCTCGATAGTCTCGGAGAATTAGCGCAATTTTGGGGAGAAAATACACGCCGGAACTTATTAAAAGAATTTATTTTATCTGATAACGATACTCAAACAACAACTAGAGCATAATCAACAAGGACATTATCATGACTACATTTATAAACATTCACACACTTATTTCTCACCCGTCATCAATGATGAACCGTGATGATTCCGGTATGCAAAAAACAGCTGTTTTTGGTGGTACAGTCCGTAGCCGTATTTCCAGCCAATGTTTAAAACGCGCTATTCGTCAAAGTGATCTTTATGGAGAGGCGGTTGCTGAAACTTCAATTCGTACCAACAAAATGGATGAGCTTCTTGCTTTGTGTAAACAAGAAATGCCAGACATAGAGCCTAAGTTGATTGAAGATGTGTTGCTGAATATGGGATCAAAAGTAAAAAGTGAAAAAAATAAAGAAACGGGAGAAACAACGCGACATTTTGATGCGGTTCAACCCTATGCGATTGGTGCCATACGCGAAGCAATTAACATGGTAAAGGAAGGCACGGAATTAAAAGAACTTAAAAAAATAGTGCAAATTCCAACTTATGATGTCGCATTATCTGGGCGTATGGATGCAAGTTGCCCGCAACGTAATGTTGAAGCCGCAATGAGTGTTGCGCACAGTGTAACCACACATGACGCAGATATTGAAGTTGATTGGTTTACCGCTTGTGATGATCTAGCGGAACAAGGATCAGGACACATTGGTACCACTGAATTTAGCGCTGGTGTTTTTTATCGCTATGCATCAATCAATGTTGATTTATTAGCGAAAAATGTCAAAGCGAGCATTGAAGATGTTAGCACTATCGTTAATACCATGATCCGTTGCTTTGCCCAAGTCACACCGAATGCGAAACAAAAAACATTTGCAGCTTATAACCAAGCTGACTTTGTGATGGCAGCACAATCCAATCAACCTATTTCACTGGCTAATGCCTTTAGAAAAGCAATTGCCAATAATGGCGACGTAATGGAAAACTCGATTATTGCCTTGGTAAAACATTATGAAAAACTATGTAAAGCTTACGAGCTTGATTCAAAAGCAATTGCTTTAGACCTAACTGATAGCACACAAAGTGAGATGATCGAATTAGTAGACACCATCGGTGATATTCGTTTTTAAGCTAATATTGGGATGAAACGCATGAAAACACTGATATTGAAAACAGAAGGCATGTCGGCTTATGGGCTGCAGACCTTTGATGTCCATCGTAGAGTAAGTCATTTCCCTACGAGATCAGCCATTATGGGCTTATTAGGTGCTGCAAAGGGGATTACCCGGGAACGATTTTCTGAACTATATGATTTATCTCAACAACTTAAAATTGCGGTACAAGTGAATAAATCCGGTGAAAAAATAGTCGATTACCATACCGTGCAAAACTTTCGTAGCCCGTATGGGAAGATTCAAAAAGGAAACCCTAAACCAACCTACCGAGAATATTGGTGTGATAGTGAATATACCTTTGCTATTACAGCCGATGAAACAGTCATTAATACATTGACAGGAAACGTTAAAAATCCTGAATTTGGCTTATTTCAAGGTCGGAAATCCTGCCCGTTAACGCGCCCTCTATTTGAAGCGGTAACGGATGATGATAACCCTGCCGATGCCTTAATTAAATATAACGAAAACGGACAAATTTTTAGTGATGTCAACGGTGAAAATCAAGTCGCGATGTTGCAAGTTCGTGACCAGATCACTGCAACGCCACGCAAATACGCTATGCGTACTGTGTTTGTTTGTGGGCAAATAAGACAAGAGTCAAAGGAAGAAATTGATGAACTTACTTAAAGATGCGTTTATTTCAACCAATCAAGGCAAGGTATCGCTAAAAACACTGTTGACGAGTAATGAAGATTATCAATTGCAGTATTACTTTGATGAAGTTCAATTGGCGATGTTGCAACTATTAAGTTCACTGACCACGGTTGTGCTACAACCCACTGTTAATGAACTTAAAAGCTACTTAAAAGTAGGGTTAACTGCCGAACAATATGATCATGCGTTACAAAATATAGACAGCCAATGGTTTGAAAGTGATTGTTTTATGCAGTCAAAGTCGACTATTGGATCAAAAAAATTTGATGCTCCAATTACTAAGATATTATCTGGTATAGAGTGTGGTACATCAGGTAATGCGAGTGGGCTTTTTTCTGAAAGAGAAAAAGCAGAAACAAGCTGTCCAGATTGTATGCATGTTTTGAACTATAACCTACACATGAATATAAAAGGAGAGTGCTTTAGTAAAACAGGAGCGACAGGCATTCGTGGCGGCGGTGCAATAACGACGTTGATCGCTGGCGATAATTTAAAGCAAACATTATTAAGCAATACTATCGCTAAAGATTATTTTACTGAATCTACACAGCTTGATAAAGATGCGGATCAAACGCCTATGTGGGTATCACCCATGACGGGAGATATCTATCAAGCCCCTAAAATCGGATTAAATAGGGGTTTATTTGCGTTGGCTTATCATATTGGTTTTAACATTAAAGATGAGCCTTGTGTGTGTGATGTTTGCGGACAGAAATCACTTCAATCAATCAAAACCTTTAATCGCGAAAAGTATAAAGGAGTTTATGGTTCAACTAAAAATGGACGTGATGGTGGTGCGGGTTGGTGGCCTCATCCCTATACACCTTGTACGGTAAAAGAAGAAGGTATCTTTGCTGTGTGTGCTCGTGATCAAAACTGGCAAAGCTGGCAAGAGTTAAGTAGTTATATTATTGGAAAAGAGTCTGATAAAGCGACCGTCGAGCCCGCTTATATTATTAGACAGTTTCAATATATGAAAAACCCCCGCCAAACTAATTTGTTAGTTGGTGGCAATATTGCCGATCAAGGTTCGATTACTGGTCGAGTGTATGATCTGTATTCAATGCCTTCATCTTTGAGTAAGCAGTTGAGTAAAGTAACACAAGTTATCGATGCAGGGCTCAATCAGAAAGAACTATTGTCGAAGGCATTTAATAAAATGTTTGGTGTGGGTTACGATAAAAACTTTGTAGGCGGGATTAAAGAAACGGCAATGCAATCATTTACCGCCAATGCACAACAAATCATTCAAAGAACATTGCTCGATGTCGAACGCAAAGAAGCAACTGAATTACGGAATTTAGCTGTTGTTGAACTTAAACAAGAAGCTAAACGCATTTTCACTGATGTTCAACGTAAATATCAATATGATTTACCCTTATTTAAAGCATTGGTAAAAGGTGAAGTGGTATTACATAAAAAGCATTAGGAGTTTCTATGAGCTTCATTCCTTTAAAGCCCATTCCAATAAAAGATCGCAATTCTATGATTTTTGTAGGAATGGGGCAGATTGATGTCAAAGATGGCGCTTTTGTTGTTATCGATAAAAATGGTGAGCGCATGCATGTTGCAGTGGGTTCACTTGCTTGCATTATGTTAGAGCCAGGAACACGAGTAAGCCATGCTGCCATTAAACTTGCCAGTGTTTGTGGCACATTACTGATTTGGGTTGGTGAGGCGGGCGTGCGACTTTATTCTGCAGGTCAGCCCGGCGGAGCACGTAGTGATAAGTTACTTTATCAAGCCAAATTAGCATTAGATGGAGATTTACGTTTAAAAGTTGTACGTAAAATGTTTGAAATACGTTTTGGCGATGAAGCGCCACAAAGGCGTAGCGTCGATCAATTACGTGGCATTGAAGGTGCAAGAGTTAAGAAAACATACCAGTTACTTGCAAAACAATATGGCGTTGAATGGCATGGACGACGTTATGACCCCAAAAATTGGGGCAAGGGCGATTCGATCAATCAATGTATCAGCGCCGCAACATCTTGTTTATATGGCATTACCGAAGCGGCTGTTTTAGCCGCTGGCTATGCTCCTGCTATTGGCTTTGTGCATTCAGGGAAACCACTTAGTTTTGTGTATGATATTGCTGATATTCTAAAATTTGAAATCGTTGTACCGGTCGCTTTTGAAATCGCTGCGAAGAAAACCCATTCACCTGATCGAGATGTGCGTATTGCCTGCCGAGAAGCATTTAGGAAAACTAAAATATTAAAAAGATTAATTCCTTTAATTGAAGAAGTGCTAAGTGCAGGTGAAATTCAGCCACCAGAACCCTATAGTGATGCTCAACCACCTGCTATTCCAGAGCCAGAAATAATAGGTAATGACGGACATCGTGTCAGTTAACGAGGAATTAATATGTCAATGGTAACAGTCGTGACAGAAACCGTGCCGCCTCGATTACGAGGTAGATTAGCAGTGTGGCTATTAGAGGTTCGTGCAGGTGTTTATGTTGGTGATGTTTCTCGGCGAGTGAGAGAAATGATTTGGTATCAAATAGAAGAACTTGCTGAAAAAGGTAATGTTGTTATGGCATGGTCAACCAATACAGAATCAGGGTTTGATTTTATGACTTATGGCGAAAATCGCCGTATGCCTGTCGACCTCGATGGGCTGCGGCTAGTAAAGTTTAAACCAGAAATAAAAGAAAAATAAGTCCTAATTTGTTCTTTAAAAAATCGGTAAAATTTGGTGGGAAGTAATTGTCCTTTAAAAACAATTATGTATATTTAGAGTGTTCCCCGTACTCACGGGGATGAACCGATATTAGTATTGCTAGTGGTGCTGGACTTACTGTGTTCCCCGTACTCACGGGGATGAACCGTGATAACTCAAATCTAAGTGATGAGTATTATCGTGTTCCCCGTACTCACGGGGATGAACCGATACTGGCGCAGGTCAAATTGTTTATACTGCAGTGTTCCCCGTACTCACGGGGATGAACCGGCTATCCAGATACCGAAGTAATGAGCTATAGGCGTGTTCCCCGTACTCACGGGGATGAACCGCATCAGTGCTGTTTGAGTTTATTGACTCCAGCGTGTTCCCCGTACTCACGGGGATGAACCGTCAATGTTCATCAACACTCAAACTGGCGCTAAGTGTTCCCCGTACTCACGGGGATGAACCGCAGCAAGAAGAAAAGGTAATCAATCCTGCACCGTGTTCCCCGTACTCACGGGGATGAACCGCTAATGCAGCAATTGCCGCCGTTGAGCAACTCGTGTTCCCCGTACTCACGGGGATGAACCGGTGATCCACTCTTCTGCTTTTGACACGTAGGAGTGTTCCCCGTACTCACGGGGATGAACCGCCTCATAATCAGATAGCCAATCCTTCTCAAAGGTGTTCCCCGTACTCACGGGGATGAACCGGACGCTTGAATATATTCCCTCAACACCTTCTCGTGTTCCCCGTACTCACGGGGATGAACCGCAAGAGTCACATAGTCTCCAGCACTTCCGCCGGTGTTCCCCGTACTCACGGGGATGAACCGTTTGATGGGGTGGGAAGCTTTGGGAAAACTCCGTGTTCCCCGTACTCACGGGGATGAACCGGTATTTGGGTAAATAAAGGAAATGATGAGTGAGTGTTCCCCGTACTCACGGGGATGAACCGATGGTAATACGTGTCGCTGGATAATGGAGTATGTGTTCCCCGTACTCACGGGGATGAACCGTTTAGAGAAGATGCTGAGCGAATGCTCAATGAGTGTTCCCCGTACTCACGGGGATGAACCGCACAATGATGAAACATTTTAGCGATGATTTAAGTGTTCCCCGTACTCACGGGGATGAACCGGGTGGTTGTGATCTCTTTGATATTGATGAATTGTGTTCCCCGTACTCACGGGGATGAACCGTGGGCGTAACCGAGTTCCATTAGCCACTGACCGTGTTCCCCGTACTCACGGGGATGAACCGAAAAAGTTCCACGAAAAATCAAATTCGAAAGAGTGTTCCCCGTACTCACGGGGATGAACCGTGAACTGGATAGTGAGACTCGCATAATGACCTGTGTTCCCCGTACTCACGGGGATGAACCGCTATTAATGACTGTGTTTGAAATTGAAAAAATGTGTTCCCCGTACTCACGGGGATGAACCGCAATACGGCTTGCCATTGAATGCCCCAAAGGGGTGTTCCCCGTACTCACGGGGATGAACCGATTGTCGAACTCGAAGAAGACCGCGCCGCATTGTGTTCCCCGTACTCACGGGGATGAACCGCCAAATAGCGACTACACCATAGATATATTTATGTGTTCCCCGTACTCACGGGGATGAACCGTTAAATAACACACTCATCGATGCTAATCGCCTGTGTTCCCCGTACTCACGGGGATGAACCGATACCATAGCGTTAATTGTTGATTTTCTTGGTGTGTTCCCCGTACTCACGGGGATGAACCGAATCAACAAATAAGCAATCACGTTATTTGTTAGTGTTCCCCGTACTCACGGGGATGAACCGAAAAACCCTGCGGTAACAGGGCTAATACAAGCGTGTTCCCCGTACTCACGGGGATGAACCGTCCCCATTTTCACTAACTATGCTAGGATAATTGTGTTCCCCGTACTCACGGGGATGAACCGCGGCCGTAGCCACACAAGGTTACATAACACTAGTGTTCCCCGTACTCACGGGGATGAACCGCCAATCCTCTTCTCAAAGAAGCAAAGAAAATGGTGTTCCCCGTACTCACGGGGATGAACCGTTCGTGATCTAATGGCTGAATGCTCAGATAAAGTGTTCCCCGTACTCACGGGGATGAACCGCTATTCGTAAAATATCGTATATATGCTTATCAGTGTTCCCCGTACTCACGGGGATGAACCGGACGATAAGGGTCGACCATATGACCCGAGTATGTGTTCCCCGTACTCACGGGGATGAACCGTTTAAAAACTATCGCTAAGCAAGTAGCGATTAGTGTTCCCCGTACTCACGGGGATGAACCGGCAGAAAGATGGATGACATTCTTGCGTAAGGAGTGTTCCCCGTACTCACGGGGATGAACCGCTTTCATAACGCTATTCGCGTCAACAGCAGATGTGTTCCCCGTACTCACGGGGATGAACCGCTGACAAATGACAGTGATAACTGTAACGTTTTGTGTTCCCCGTACTCACGGGGATGAACCGCAGAATTACTTGCTCAGATTACAGCGCTTGAAGTGTTCCCCGTACTCATGGGGATGAACCGTTCTTCATTGCGGTTCGGTAGATTTTCTTGCAGTGTTCCCCGTACTCACGGGGATGAACCTCAAACAAGGTAATAAAATTGACGGGGATGACAGTGTTCCCCGTACTCACGGGGATGAACCGCTCTTCTAAGGCAGCGAAAAAAACTAAATTATGTGTTCCCCGTACTCACGGGGATGAACCGTCTTTATACATCCATACAATCCATACTAGCAGGTGTTCCCCGTACTCACGGGGATGAACCGTACAGGAGCTTGTTAATTTGGATTATTCAAATGTGTTCCCCGTACTCACGGGGATGAACCGAATGTCATCCACCTATCAGCTTTATCGACATAGTGTTCCCCGTACTCACGGGGATGAACCGTAACAACCGATCCCTCCCTCTTTTCGTCCCAGGTGTTCCCCGTACTCACGGGGATGAACCGCGGTAAATGCGTTTCTCAACGTAGTGCGCTCTGTGTTCCCCGTACTCACGGGGATGAACCGGTTATTGTTTATGACCCGTTAAAATCGGGTGGGTGTTCCCAGTACTCACGGGGATGAACCGCCAACTCAGTGCCCAAATTGACGCATTGAAAAGTGTTCCCCGTACTCACGGGGATGAACCGCTATCGCGCCTTGTTTCATGATCTTGTTGTACGTGTTCCCCGTACTCACGGGGATGAACCGGCTTTATTATAGCGGGTGATGATTTCAACGCTGTGTTCCCCGTACTCACGGGGATGAACCGAAACCAAGTTTTGTGAGGTATTTTACTCATCTGAACTTACGGTCAATTTCGATATTTCAATTGCACCTATTTCGGATAAATTCGCACCAAACTCGCCATATTATCCTTGCATTAGATTGGTTGTTTTTATCGTTATACTTTATATGTCTGTTTTATAAAGATAAAAATAAGTTCATTTTGTGGTACAAACGTTGCTAACTATTAACAATAAGTTTCAATCGTTTCATGATTGTGGAAATATTTGTGATACAACCTATAGCCTCAATGTTATTGTAACACCGGAAAGACTCTCTTAATGATCATCGGCTTCAGAGGCTAATTTGGTGCTGTGTGAGTAGAGGTTTAGTTTACATCGAGGAATTTAATGACACATAACCATCATTCTTTAATTGAACGTATCACTCAGCAGTACTCAAAGTTAACAGATACAAGTCGCCGTATCGCTGACTTCGTACAATTGCATCCAGAGAAGATACTGATGTTGTCATTGGCAGAGATCGCCGATTCTTGTGGCGTATCTAAAACCAGCGTTAGTCGTTTTATTCGGCAGATGGGCTATGATGACCACCTTGCTCTTCGTCAAGAATTGATTGAGGAGAGAGAGAAAGGAACCCCAGTTCTAACATCGGACGTTGAAGACCCAGACATTCAGCATGATATGCGGGCACTTGAACGTTTGTGGACACAACTTGTGGGAACCGATGTGTCGATGATCATTGATAGCATCAGCAGGGCAAAGCGCATTAAAGTGATTGGTTACCGGAATAGTTATCCGTTGGCGATGCATTTCCGTGAACAGTTGCTGCAATGTCGTCCAGATGTCGATCTTTTACCATTGCCGGGACAGACCATAGGCGAAGACTTGGTTTCTATTGGTGACGATGACTTTGTCATTTTGCTGGGAATTCGTCGTAGAACCCGTCAATTTGAGAGCATTGTTAACTACCTTGCAGATAAACCAAGCTTGCTAATTACGGATCAATCGGGGCAGAAATACGCGGACAGGATGAGCAATGTTATTATTTGTCATATGAACAATGATACCCCATTGGATAGCTACGCTGCTCTCATGAGTTTGATTTCCTATCTGGTTAACAAAGTATTCCGGCATCTCGGTAAGGACGCAGTTAAGCAGAGTCACCGAATATCTCAAAGCTATTCCGAGCTAAACGAGATTGAATAGCAACGAATTACCATAAACCTGAACGAAGTAGTGAAATGAATATATTACAAAAAATTAAAAAAGAGTGGTTTCTATCTGGAATGGTCGTCGCGATTGTTTTGGCGAGCCTGACTCCGGAAATCGGTCGGTCGGGTGGCGTTATCCATCTTGACCAGCTCACCAGTATCGGTATTGCACTGGTCTTTTTTCTTCACGGTCTTGGTTTATCGCCAAGCGCGATTAAAGCGGGTGTCGCGAACTGGCGGCTACATATCTACGTTCAGCTTGCGACATTTGCTGTGTATCCCTTGATTTGGATTCTTTTTGGTAACGCATTTATTGCTTATATGCCGGCCGCTCTGGCATTTGGTTTCTGTTACCTGCTGGTATTGCCGAGCACCATTTCATCTTCTGTCACTATGACTAGCGTGGGTAAGGGCAACGTGCCGGGGGCGATTTTTAACGCATCGCTTTCAAGTATTCTAGGGGTCTTTCTGACACCACTGTTTATTCAGATTTTTATGGGTTTTGAGGGAGTAGAGCTTGATTTAATGGCCTCGGTTATCTCCATCGCAAAGCTCTTGTTGGTTCCTATGGTTGTCGGTCAGTTGTTACGTCCTAAATTGATTGGCCTGGCGAACAAACATAAAGGCATTGTCGGTAAACTGGATAAGTATGTCATTTTAGCCATTGTGTATAACGCCTTTTGCGATTCGGTTTTTAATGGAATATGGCAAGAGTTTTCGATTGAGTTACTCGCCATCGCAATCGTGATTTGCGTCGTAATTTTGCTGTGCATGGTTCACCTGATTCAATGGGGAGGTCGACGAATGCAGTTCTCGCTTCCTGATGAAGTTGCGGCCGTATTCTGTGGTACGAAAAAGACACTCGCGGCAGGAATTCCAATGGCAAAGGTTATATTTGGAGCCGATCCATCACTGGGCATGATCTTGCTCCCAATAATGCTCTATCACCCTATTCAGATTTTCTATTGCGCAATACTCGCCAATCGTTATGCCAAGCAGAGTGACGAATTGAATTCTGCGATTAGCAAGTAAGTGGAGGTTATATGAGAAAGGACTCTCGGATTTATTGTCAGCAAGGGCCATTGACTATTACCGAAACGGGCTGCGGCTGCTTATCGGGTATGACCTTTGTGTTTAAGGACTTGTTTGATGTGGAAGGATATAAAACGGGAGCCGGGAACCCCGTCTGGTTGTCGACTCATGAAGAAGCAAAAAGTACATCGCCACTGATCGAAAAGCTGTTGCAACAAGGCGCATTTTGTTGCGGCAGAGTTCAGTCCGACGAGCTTGCCTATAGCTTGAATGGGCAGAACATTCATTACGGTACACCGATTAACCCAGCCGCTCCAGAGTGTATTCCTGGGGGCTCATCCAGTGGCAGTGCGGTTGCGGTCGCCAATGGTGACAGCGATGTCTCAATCGGAACTGACACTGGAGGCTCAGTTCGTGTTCCTGCAAGTTATTGTGGGCTCTTTGGACTGAGGCCGACACTTGGGGGATTAGACCTGAGTAACTGTTTTGAGTTAGCGAAAAGCTTTGATACTGCGGGTATTTTTACCCGTGATCTCGCATCGATGAGTAAGGTTTGGAGTACGCTTTCCAGTACCGAGTTTGAGGGTAAAAAAGCAAATGTTGTTTATCTCGATAACCAATGTGCGCAAGTGTTAACTCAAGAGCGTTCAAGTCGTTTACATCAATGGTGCAAGCAAGCAGATATCTCATTGATTCATGGTGACTTTTTGGCCGATAACGGTTGGTCTTTGGAAGAGCTTAGTTTGCTGTTTCGTACTATACAAGGCTTTGAAATTATTGAAAAGCATGGTTCCTGGTTAGAGCTCAATGGTCGAAGTTTGGATCCTGCGATCATGGCGCGAGTGATATGGGCGAAAAGCATTACTCGTGAACAATACGTACAAGCACAGAAAAAACAGTCCGATTTCAAGAAGGTGCTGAACCGACAAATGAAACAACTTGGTTCGCTATGGATTATCCCAACCACACCTTCTGGACCACCGAGTCTAGATCAAACAGAAGAGGAGCTGGCGGAGTATCGTTCTCACTTGATGGGGTTAACCAGTATCGCAGGACTAAGTGGATTACCTCAACTGCATTTGCCGATGAAAGCGCTCAATGAAGGGCCTTGTGGGGTGTCAGTTTTGGGGGGGGCGAACAGTGAGAATTCACTAATTGTCACTGGTGAAGCCTTGATTGAAGGAGAGAGCGAATGAACTATCAAACTGCCTTTACCGCTCCTCACCATAAAGCCGCAGAAGTAGGTCAGCAAATCCTCGATCAAGGCGGTACAGCAAGTGAAGCGATGGTCGCTGCGGCTGCGATGATTGCCGTGCAGTATCCACATATGAACAGTATTGGCGGCGACAGTTTCTGGTTAGTCTCTAAACAAGGGAATGAACCTATTGCAATTGATGGATGTGGCGCAGCCGCAATTAACGTCGATGTAGACGCGTACCGTGAAAAATCTACTGAGCTTCCTGAAGCTGGTGGCGAGGCTGCAATCACTATGGCGGGAACGATTTCAGCTTGGGAAAAAGCTCTAGAAATAGATGCTGGAAAATTGCCGCTGGGCACGTTACTGCAACCCGCTATTGAAGCGGCTAGGAACGGGATTGAAGTGACCCAAAGCTTGGTTGATGCGAGTGAAAAAACTTTGCAGCGGCTAGGTGCACTTGAACACTTTTCAGATATCTACTTGAATGAGAACCAGCCCTTGAATAAAGGAGATGTGGTTACTAATAGCGCATTGGCTGATACGCTTTCATTGCTTGTTAAACATGGATTAGATGACTTTTATCGTGGTGAGATTGCCGAAATAGCAGCCAAGGAGCTGCAAGAAGCGGGCAGCCCAATTTGCTTAGAGGATTTCCACAGTCATCAAGCGAAACTGATGGCACCACTTAGCGTCGAAATATCAAAAGGGACGCTATTCAATTTTGGAGCTCCTACTCAGGGCGTTGCGTCGCTATTGATATTGGCCATTTACGATCGGTTAGCGAAGCGTGCCCAAAATGAGCTAGACCATATACACCTTCTCGTTGAAGCCACAAAGCAAGCATTCATTATTCGCGACCGCATTGTGTGTGATGAAGATTGTCTATCTCAACCGCTGCAATCATTACTCAGCGATAAAGAAATTGAAGAGTGCGTCAGTCGAATATCACTGGAACAAGCGCTACCGTGGCCACATCAAGCTGAACCAGGAGACACGATATGGATGGGCGCAACGGATCAATATGGCACGATGGTGAGTTTTATACAGAGCATATATTGGGAGTTTGGTTCAGGTGTAGTACTGCCTAGTTCTGGCATTGTCTGGAATATTCGAGCCAAGAGCTTTTCATTGGATGACAATCACCACAATGTTTTAGCGCCGGGGAAAAAGCCATTTCATACCTTAAACCCAGCCTATGCGAAACTCGCTGATGGTCGCCGAATGGTATATGGAACCATGGGTGGAGAAGGACAGCCGCAAACCCAAGCCTGTTTATTTAGTCGTTATCATTATCAACACTTCTCATTAGAAGACTCCGTTGCGCAGCCACGTTGGTTACTCGGGAGAACGTGGGGCGATAGCACCAATAATTTACGGCTTGAACGTACTTTGTATGAAAAATATGGAACCGAATTATCACACCTTGGCCATGACGTCATTGATGTAGATGATCAAAATGAATTGATGGGTCACGCTGGTGCGATCGTGATTGATACACATGGAAAAGCAGAGGCCACGAGTGATCCGCGTAGTGATGGCTGCTGGTTAGTTGGAGAGCAAGATGAGCAATAAAACCAATCTATTTGAAACCCTAAACCCACCGCAACGTATCCTTATGGGACCGGGGCCAATCAATGCGTATCCGCGTGTTCATCAAGCACTCTCTCAATCGTTAATTGGTCAATACGATCCCGTGATGACTGGGTACATGAATCAAGTACAGTCGCTCTATCGTGACGTATTTGAGACGAAAAACCAGCAAACATTTTTGGTCGATGGTACTGCGCGATCGGGTATCGAAGCGGTCTTAGTATCGATATTGCAGCCGGGAGATAAGGTTCTGATCCCTGTGATTGGTCGTTTCGGTCACTTGTTGTGTGAAATTGCGCAGCGAGTTGGTGCGATCGTAAAGACCATCGATATTGAATGGGGCGAAGTGTGCCCACCAGAGAAAGTGGAAACTGCGATTAAATCGTTTCAACCTAAATTACTTGCGACCGTTCAAGGTGATACGTCTACGACAATGAATCAACCGCTGAAAGAAATGGGTGAAATTTGTGCTCGTCATGGGGTTCTATTTTATTGCGACGCGACTGCTTCTATCGCAGGGAATGAACTAAAAATTGATGAGTATCACTTGGACGCCGTTTCTGCTGGGCTGCAAAAGTGCCTCGGAGGCCCATCAGGCTCTGCGCCAGTTACGTTAAGTGAGCAATGCGCGGAGGTGATTAATCGCCGTAAACACATTGAAGCAGGTATTCGTGCCGATCATCATACGCAGGGTGAAGATGCGATGATTCAGTCAAACTATTTTGATTTGGCGATGATCATGGATTATTGGGGCCCAGAGCGATTAAATCACCATACAGAAGCAACGAGCATGCTTTATGCCGCTCGCGAATGTGCACGATTGTTTCTTGAAGAAGGTGCAGATAATGTCATTGCTCGTCATAGACAAGCCGGAGATGCCATGGCGGCAGGTCTTCAAGCGATGGGGTTAGCGTTATTCGGTAATCAAAGCTACAAGATGAACAATGTAGTTGGTGTGTATATTCCTGATAACGTTGATGGTGATGCGGTACGTTTGGAATTACTGCATCGCTTTGGCATCGAGATTGGGACGTCTTTCGGCCCGTTACATGGCAAGATTTGGCGAATTGGAACAATGGGTTACAACGCGAGACAAGAGTGCGTGTTAACAACCTTAGCCGCTCTAGAAGCCATTTTGATTAAACATAAAGCGAGCATCTCTCAAGGCCAAGGTGTTGCCGCGGCGATGGAGCTGTACTGTTAATATCGACAAAGGAGTGCTTATGATGACAATGGAAAGTCGAGCGGTGCGGTTGATGGAGCAGGCAGATACCTTAGCTTCTTTCAGTGAAAGCCCAACAGAGTTAACCCGTGCGTATCTCACCCCAGAACATCGCGCGGCACATGACCAGATAGCCACTTGGATGCGACAAGCCGGATTAGAAACATGGGAAGACAGTGTAGGAAACCAGTGGGGACGCAAAGTATCACCCAACCCCACAGAGCCAACTTTGATCCTCGGGTCTCACAGTGACACAGTGACCAACGCTGGGAAATATGATGGTAATTTGGGTGTTATCTTAGGGATTGAAACACTGGCCGTGTTGTCGGAGGAAACCTTTCCTTTTCATATTGACGTGGTGGCTTTCGCTGATGAAGAAGGCACGCGTTTTAATACCACGCTCATAGGTTCCAGTGCAATTGCTGGTTGCTTTCAAACAGAGTGGTTGAACATTCACGATGCGAATGGTGTGACAATGTCACAAGCAATGCGTGATTTTGGACTTGAGCCGAATAAGGCTGGCCATGATGCGAGAGTGGCCGATGATATCCAAGCCTATCTTGAAGTTCATATCGAACAAGGCCCAGTATTAGAAGCGGCAAACCTTGCCGTGGGAGTAGTCACGGGTATTGCAGGAGCAAAGCGTTTTCAATGTCAGGTTAAGGGGGTGGCTGGCCATGCGGGTACAGTGCCTATTGGTCTGAGGCAAGATGCGCTTTGCGGTGTTGCCGAAATGATTAACAGCATCGAAGAGTATGCAAAGCAACACGATATCGTTGCTACCGTCGGGAAGTGTGAAGTGCTTCCTAGCGCCGTAAATGTAATACCAGGTGAAGTGAACTTCACTATTGATATTCGCAGTTCGTCACAATCTAAACTTGAAGCGTGCACGGTTGGACTTTTAGATAAAATTGAGCAGATTGCCCATCAGCGGAATCTAGGCTTTACAAGCGAGAATATCTATCAGGCATCCGCTGTTTCATGTGACGAAGATTTGCAGAAAAAGTGGGCCAGTGCGGTAGAAACGATCACTGGCGACTCTGCGCTCTTTCTTTCAAGCGGCGCTGGCCATGACGCTATGGCTGTCGCCAATCTAACTAATGTCGGCATGCTTTTCGTCCGTTGTGAAAAAGGTATTAGTCATAATCCACGAGAACAGGTAACAACGTCAGATGTGCAAGTTGCACTGAGTTGTTTTATCGAGATGGTACGTGGTTTTAAATATGATTGTTTATGAAAATAAGCTAACAATGTCGAGAGTTTCTGTAGGGCAACTTTCTAGATCAACATTTTCACTTATATGACGGATATGACTTTGCATTAGGTCGTGGGCAAGATCACCATCAGAAGCGCGTATTGCTTCAACTAATTCAGCATGTTCTTCGTCTCGACATGCGCTGGCACCGGTAGAGTCGAAAATACCAATAATAAGTGATGATTGTGTCACTAGATCTTTAACGACCTGTACCATTACATCATTGTCAACTAACTCTGCAAGAAGAGTATGAAACTGACCGGAGAGTCGTATCGATTCGCGCCGATTGTGACTAGACCGCGCGGCTGATTCTTTCTTTAAATGCTTGTCGAGTAGTTTGTAATCTTTAGCTTTGGTTCTTTCTGCTGCAAGACGCGCTATTGGTGGTTCGACTACTAATCTCATATCGAAAATATCCCGTGCTTGCTTGGCACTAGGACGAGCAATAAAAGCGCCTTTGTTAGGTAATCGATTAATAAGTCCCCTGTCTGCGAGCATAAATATAGCTCTGCGAGCTCTCATGCGACTTACGTTAAAGGCCTTACCTAAATCAGATTCCGAAAGTTTAGTTCCAGGGGTTAAACGTTGGTCAATGATAGCTTGATAAATTTGTTCAACGATAGCTTCTTCTTCTACAGAGTCAGCGGCACGTGTTTTATTCATGTTGAATGATTCCTAATCTTTTAATGCTGCTTTATTTTAGATCAGTATGCGCAGAAATGGGGAGAATGGAAACGATATTTTTACTATTGAAACAACTTCTTATGAACTTCATGTATTGAGTTGACAGGTAAGTAATTGAATTTATTTATTATAATATGGGCTTTTAAATTTTAAATTGTTTGGTATGTCTATTGCATATTGTTAACGAGGATTGTTAACAATTTAACGACTTATTGTTATCAATATAATGAGTGCCAGTTTGAAGTATGGAAATGCTAGTCGGAGATTAGTAACTGGTATAAGTACAACAAAGGAGTTCTGTACATGAAAAAACGTAATTTTTTTAAAGTAGGTTTATTAGCCGGTGCTATGAGTATCGCAATGACAACCGCCACTTTTGCTGCAAATCCAGTACTTAAAATTGGTTTTGTTGGGGTGACTTCTGGACCTGCTGCCTCGTGGGGTATTTCCAATCAACGTTCAATGGAGACTCGCGCTGATTGGATCAATGAAATTGGTGGTGTCACTATTGGTGAAACCACTTATGATATTGAAATTGTTGCGTTTGATGACCAAAAAGATCCTAAACGAGCCATCGCAGGCATGGAAAAAATGGCACAGGAAGGCATTCACTATGTTGTCGGTCCAAATGTTGATGATGGCGCTGCGGCGGTACGACCCGTTGCAGAGCAAAAAGGTATTATGTATTTTCCTTACGCGTTTCCTAAATCTTTATATACTGCACCTGCTTCTAACGCGGTATTAGGTATGGTGGCAAACTATCAATCCGGCCCAGCTATCTATTCTTATTTAATTCAAAATAGTGGTATCAAGAATGTTGCATTTGTAGCCGCTAATGAATCAGATCCATTGAGTCAACGCGATAGTGGTATTAAAGCCGCTGAAAAACTTGGTCTTAAAGTAGTTTCCAGTAATGTTACTTATCAAGTTGATACCACTGACTTTACCCCCGTTCTATTACCCGTCATCAAATCTCAGCCTGACTTGATGGTTCTATCTGGCGTCTCTCCAGCAAATGCCCCGCAGCTAATTCGTTCGGCTCGTGAATTAGGTTATCAAGGTCTCATTTCAACTGAAACAGCTCAGGATGCAAATGTTCTCAAAGAAGGTGCCGGTGATTTAGCCAACGGATTTATCTCAGTTGGTGGGGCATCGACACCAGAACTAGCGTCGGACAATATGCGTGAATTTGTTGAGCGTTATACCGCTAAGTTTGGTGAATACAATGACGAATCTAATACTAAGGTATACGCACTTGAGTATATTTTAGAAACATTAAAAGCAAACCCATCTGCGGTTATGGATGTAACTGAATTTCAAGAAACAATGGACACGTTTGAAGCACCAAATCCATATATGGTGGGTGACGCTAAATTGAAATATGTTGGGACGAGTTCATTTGGTCAGAAAAGACAGGTATCAGTACCTTTGGTTGTAAACACCTACAAAGATGGTGAGTTTACAACCTTATTCGTTGCGCAAGTTGATTAGTCAATTTCGATTTGATTCCAACTAAGTGGCACGACTTAGTGCCACTGCTTTTTTTACAAAGGAATGTGTATGGAACAGATCATTGTTAATGGCCTTTACTTGGGGGCGCAATATGCATTAATAGCCTTGGGGTTAACACTCATCTTTTCGTTAATGAATGTGCTTAACTTTGCCCATGGCCAGATGTATGTTTTGGGCGGATTTGTCACCTACACTGCCGTCTCTCAGTTTGAACTTCCGTTTATTATAGGCTTGATACTCTCGGCATTTATCTTAGCTGTTGTTGGTGCTTTGATTGAGCGTTTTCTTTTCCGACCTGTTATCAAAAAATCAAAACGAGAAGAGAGCACCATGTTGCTCGCAGCAGGTATTGGTTTTTTTCTCGATTCCATTATTCTGCTTATTTTT
This sequence comes from Vibrio phycocola, assembly GCF_053850235.1. Taxonomy (NCBI): domain Bacteria; kingdom Pseudomonadati; phylum Pseudomonadota; class Gammaproteobacteria; order Vibrionales; family Vibrionaceae; genus Vibrio; species Vibrio phycocola. The sequence continues at coordinate 429,530 of NZ_JBSQDJ010000006.1, forward strand.
GGTGAGAAGCAGCGCGGCATACCTAAAATTATCGATGGTGTCTTTAACTGGGATTTTCGAATCATTATACCCTATGACCGCATAGTAATTGGCCTTTTGGCGATTGCTATGATCATTAGTTTTATTTTTATTATGCATTACTCAAAAACTGGTCGTGCTATGCGAGCGCTAGCTCAAGATAAAGTTGCAGCGACGCTAATGGGTGTCGATGTCGATCGATATCAAATGATAGGCTTTGCTTTAGGGGCAATGCTTGCTGGTTTGGTTGGTGGATTGCTCGTAAGTATCACAGGCATCAACCTAGGGATGGGAGGTCCAGCGTCCACGAAAGCTTTCATTATGATCATGATTGGTGGCGCAGGCGTTATTCCTGGTGCAATTGTTGGTGGCTTTATTCTTGGCATGATGGAAAGCGTTGGCCTATCCGTACTGTCTGAATACGGTGATGTTACTTACCTCGTTATATTTGCTTCTTTGATGGTTTTCTTAGTCATACGTCCGCATGGACTTATGGGCAAACCATGGGGTTAATTAAATGAATAAAACAATGTTAACACGGCTGTGTATTTTTCTTGCTGCGATATATTTGGTTGTTCCACTGATTATTACCGCTACTGGACGTACCGATTTCTATTATACGCTTACATCGGTGGCACTTCTTTCCATATCTTCAGCGGGCGTCTGGCTTACCTTCTATATTGGACGCATTAATATAGGTCAAGGAGCGTACTCATTGGCTGGCGGTTATGTCTCTGCCATTTTAATAACGCAAGCGGGATTGAATTTTTGGGTAACACTACCGATAGCGGGTCTATTCTGTGCGGTACTTTCGGTATTTATTGGTTTACCGATTTTACGTTTACGTGGTGTCTATTTTGCGATGGTTACTTTGGTATTGACAGAAGTGATGCGATTAACGGCATTGGCCCTTCCTATTACCCAAGGAGCAAAAGGAATCACCTCGATTCCGTTACCCGAGGCACTTACAGTATTTGGTCTAACACTTATTCCAGATTTTAGTACATTTGAAAACCCCAAAATTTCATTTTATATCATGGCTGTGACCATGATGGTGTTCGCATATTTGGTGCTTTGGCGTATTGTTCATTCTCGACTAGGTCATCTTTGTCGGTCACTTCAACAAAACGAAGAATTAGCATCATCAATCGGCGTAAACATCACTTATTTGAGAGTGTTAACTTACTCTATATCGTCTTTTTTTGGTGGTATTGCTGGGGCTAGCTTTGTTGCAATTACCCAATCTGTTTATCCTTCATCATTCCAAATAGCAGACAGCATTAATTTCATGCTTAACTGTTTTCTCGGTGGGCTTGGATATGTCTTCGGTCCGATGTTGGGAACACTCATGCTTTACTTCGGTTGGGACCTGTTGTTTACAACAGGTGAGTATCAAATGCTTATCTATTCAAGCTTGCTTATTTTACTGATGCTGGTGTTGCCAAATGGAGTATTAAGCCTGCTGGAACGTAAGGAGAAGCGCTAATGTTACCACTACTTGAGATCCGTGGAGTCACCAAGCATTTTGGTGGACTTACTGCTGTAAATGACGTGAGTTTTCAGGTTAATAAGGGAGAAATCCTATCTGTTATTGGCCCTAATGGTGCAGGAAAGTCGACTCTATTCAAGCTTATTTCTTCATTTCTAAAAACCAGTAGTGGGGAAGTGTTTTTGCGAGGAGAGCGGGTTAGCAATATGGCACCACATATTGTGGCTCGTCGGGGGATTGTTCGAACGTTTCAGGAAACGACGATCTTTCGTTCAATGACTGTTCGGGAAAATATTATTGTTTCTCACCACTTGCGTTCTAACGCTTCATTGCTTGGCTTTTTCTTTGGAACCAAGCTTGCAAAATCCGATGAGAAAAAGTTCGGAGAGTCAGCAGATCAACTTATTGAGTTTCTTGGTATCGAATCTATCGCGAATGAACTTGCCTTGAATTTACCGCAAGGGCATTTACGAGTGTTGGGAATGGCCATTGGCTTGGCAACCGATCCCGCGGTGCTGTTATTGGATGAACCGTTTGCTGGGATGAATCACGATGAGACGATGCGCATGGTTGAGCTTGTTCAGAGGCTTAGAGATGAGCGTGGGGTCACCGTGCTTTTAGTCGAACATGATATGCCTGCTGTGATGAAGATTTCAAATCGTGTTGTCGTGATTAACTTCGGGGAAAAAATTGCCGAAGGAACACCATTGGAAATTCAAAATAATCCGAAGGTTATCGAAGCTTATCTGGGTTCTGAAGATGCTGCAGTGGGGATCTGATAGATGAACGAAATTCTAAAGTTTGAAAATGTTGAGCTCTACTATGAACATGTGTATGCGTTAAAAGGTGTTTCTATATCGCTCAATGAAGGGGAAACCGTGGCCTTAATTGGTGCGAATGGCGCTGGAAAATCATCGATTTTGCGTGCGATTACAGGGCTTAATCAAATTAAATCAGGGTCAATCCAGTATAACGGAGAGCGACTTGATGGCACTCCGGCTGCTGAGATTGTTAAGCGAGGTATTGCAATGGTTCCTGAAGGGCGTCGTGTTTTCCCCTATATGTCTGTTAAGGACAACTTGTTGATGGGGGCGTTCACACGTACCGATAAAGCCGGAATCGCTCGTACTCTCGATAGTGTGCTAGAACGTTTCCCTAGACTACGTGAACGGTATTCGCAGCAAGCCAGTACATTGTCTGGTGGTGAACAGCAAATGATGGTGATTGGACGAGCTTTGATGGCTGATCCTAAGGTACTTTTACTCGATGAGCCTAGCCTAGGGATTGCGCCAAAGCTTGTGCAGGACATCGCTCGTTCTATTGTTTCTATTTCAAGAGATCAGAATGTAAGTGTGTTGTTGGTGGAGCAAAATAGCCGTATGGCTATGTCTATCTCAAACCGAACATATGCACTTTCTACAGGTAAGGTTGTGTTAGAGGGTGCGTCAAAAGAGTTGATTCATGACGACCGAATCAAGGCTGCATACTTAGGGGGAGAGGTCTAAAGCATCATGAAAATTCTTATTGTTAATCCAAATACGACTAAGAGCATGACAGAGAAAATAGCGACCGAAGCTCGGAAAGTGGCGTCAATTGGAACTGAGATTATGGCTGTAACTTCTGCATCGGGGCCTGTGTCCATAGAGGGTTACTATGACGAGGCTATGTCTCTGCCAGGGATGTTACAGGCCATAAGAGAGGCTGAGAATTTTGATGCTGTTGTTATCGCTTGCTTTGATGACACCGGCTTAGATGCAGCTCGATGTGTAACGGAAAAACCCGTTCTTGGTATTGGGGAGGCGGCTTACCGAGTAGCATCAATGCTATCAAATAAATTCAGTGTTATTTCCACACTAAATCGATCAGTGCCAGCTTTGGAACATAACTTGCTTCGCTATGGAATGGAACGTCAGTGCATCCGAGTTCGTTCTTCTGAAATACCAGTGCTTAGTCTTGAAGATGGTAATGTGGATGCGATTGAAATTATTGCTCAAGAAATTAAGCGAGCCATTGATGAAGATAAAGCTGAATCGATAGTACTCGGCTGCGCTGGAATGACGGATCTGGCTGATTTACTAAGTGAACGTTTTTCATTACCAGTATTAGATGGTGTTACCTGTGCTGTAAGTCTATGTGAGAGCTTGATTAGGTTAAATCTAAAAACGACACGGAAGGGAGGTTATGCACCGCCACCGGAGCACAAACTTTGTCATTTCAACACTAACTAGAACGGATAAGTTAGTTAGGTAAGATCATAAAAGGAATAAATTATGAGCGATAGTTACCCAAGAGATTTAATCGGATATGGAGAGAATCCGCCAAACCCTAATTGGCCTAATCAGGCAAAAATTGCGTTACAGTTTGTGATCAATTATGAAGAAGGTGGAGAAAATTGTGTGCTCCATGGTGATGAGGGTTCCGAGAAATTTTTGTCGGAAATCGTCGGAGCCGAATCTTATCAAGACCGACATTTAAGCATGGAATCGATGTACGAATATGGCAGCCGTGCAGGGTTCTGGCGTCTTCATCGGTTGTTTAATAAAGAGCAGATTCCAGTGACGGTATTTGGTGTTGCGACAGCATTAGAAAAAAATCCCGATGCAGTGAAAGCGATGCTCGAATCAAACTGGGAAATTGCAAGTCATGGGCTTCGTTGGATTCATTATCAAGACTTTACCCGAGAACAAGAAAAAGCCCATATTGAAGAAGCCATCGAGATTCATCAGCGAGTGACGGGTAAGAAACCGAAAGGGTGGTACACCGGACGAACGAGTCCTTATACACTTGAACTTATCGCCGAACGTGACGACATTCTTTATTGTTCGGATAGCTATGCAGACGATTTACCATACTGGGACAATCATTATTCAAAACCGTTGTTGGTGGTTCCCTATACCCTTGATACTAATGATATGCGCTTTGCGACACCTCAAGGGTTCAACAGTGGTGAGCAGTTCTTTCAGTATTTAAAAGATGCTTTTGATGAACTGTACGCAGAGGGGGAAGATGGCCCGAAAATGCTGAATATTGGTCTACATTGCCGATTGGTTGGCCGACCAGCACGATTGGCCGCATTAAGACGTTTCATCGAATACACCAAGACCTTCCCCGATGTCTGGTATGCCACCCGAGAGCAAATAGCCGAGCATTGGGTTAACAGATATGCAGCTCGACAGATGTAGTGTTCATTCTGGATACATAGTCAACAAGTATTTCATATTTATCAAAGGCATACCTTAATGTATGCCTTTGTTGCAAAGGATAATATTGAATTACCCAAATCTATTCATTTTCGTTCGACAACGCTGCGTCTAATATGTGCTCAACGTGAGCAACCGTGGTGTTAATGAAACCAATGCCTTGAAAACGAAAAAAAGCGTCATCTTGGTATTCAGGAAACGCTAAGGGTAACTCTGTACAGGCGAGACAAACAAAATCCGATTCTTTATTTGAGATATAGCGTTCACTCAATTCGAGCAAATAGTCGCGTGAGCGCTCAATATTGTCGGTATGAAGGTCGCTATTTATCAACGCATATAAGCGCTCAACTTCACCGTCCGATACTCCTTCAATGGATGAAATATTTTGTTTTTTTAATGCATCGGGATAAGCTTGACTGCTCATGGTTAAGGGAGTACCTAATACGAGCGCTCGTTGACCACCATTCAAAGCAACCGTGTTTGCGGTTGATTCTAAGATACTAATAATCGGAAGGTCGAGTCCGTTTGATATACCATGCAATCTTGTATGAGGGGTGTTACTGGCAATGACGCCGAGCTCGGCTCCTGATCTTTTTAACTGCTCAAATACATTTCGAAAATAGGAATCATGTTCTACCCATGATGCTTCATTCCCCTGCTCACCACGAATCTTTCTAGGTTCGTTGACGTTTAACGATTCAATCACCATCGGCACTGTTGAGTATGGGGTTGGCTCCCCTTTTTGCTGGAAGTGATGGTTAGCTTTTTGATTCAATAGGCGATAGTAATCCATGGTTGAGGGCCAAGCTAAGCCGCCGATTATCCCGATTTTTCTCAATGTGACTTCTCCAAGCTCCGAACTTAAAGCGAAATGGTAGGCTTCAATTTAAATCTTTTAATCAGTTAATTCATTGTTTTGTGACGCAGTCGATTCAGACTGCGCCACATATTCTTATTGGAGCATCATTAGCGTATTGGTGGTGCGTACATAAAGCCGCCATCTTTCCAAAGTGCATTAACACCACGGGCGATTTGAAGTGGAGAACCCGATCCGACTTGGCTTTCAAATAGCTCACCATAATTGCCAACTTGTTTGATAATTTGATAGCTCCAATCATCTGATAAACTCAGTGGTTTACCTTTAGGGCCTTCAACACCTAATATGCGTCTAACATTTGGATCGTTCGACTCTCTCATTTGATCGACGTTTTTAGACGTTATTCCATATTCTTCCGCGTTAATCATTGTAAACAGCGTCCACTTAGTGATATTTAGCCAATTATCGTCGCCTTGACGTACTACTGGGCCAAGTGGCTCTTTCGAGATTATTTCTGGCAAAATGATGGCGTTAGATGGGTCTTCCAGTTCCAAGCGCAGGGCATATAATCCAGATTGATCGGTCGTTAACACATCACATCGTCCGGAATCAAAGCCTTTCTTAGTCTGGTTTGGTGTATCAAATACAACGGGTTGGTAAGACATTCCATGACTACGGAAATAGTCAGCTAAGTTTAATTCTGTAGTGCTACCAGCTTGAACACAAACCGACGCCCCGTCGAGTTCATCAACGCTGCTTACCCCCAAATCTTTAAATACCATGAACCCTTGACCATCGTAGTAAGTGACACCGGCAAAGTTCAAGCCGAGGGCTGTATCACGGGTATAAGTCCAAGTAGTGTTGCGAGAGAGCACATCGACTTCGCCTGACTGTAGCGCAGTAAATCGTTCCTTTGGTGTGAGTGGGATGTATTTCACTTTGGTTTTATCGCCGATCACTGCTGCCGCAAGTGCTTGGCAATATCCAACATCTAAGCCTTCCCATTCGCCTTTTGAGTTTGGGTTCGAGAATCCGGGTAACCCAGTACTCACGCCACATGTTAAGTACCCACTTTGTTTAATTCTGTCGAGTGTCGAAGTCTCAGCAAAAGCAGTACTCGACATAAGTAATAACGACGATATCACGGTAGTCGTTAGGGCATTAAATTTGAAATTCATATGAGGATCCTTCCTGACGTTTGTTTAAAAAGAAATGTTTAATCAATAAATCCCTTCTAGACGGAGTTTTGTTATATAACCTTGCTAGAAAGTAACGCAGTATTTATAGATAAATACTATGATTTGATATTAATTCATTGATTTTGTTTAGGTTTATTTTCGTGTCTTTCAAGCTAGAATGCCGAAGTTGAAACAAAGAGTAAATGGTGCAGAACTGCACGACTTTAGTGATTTAGAGAGTTATGCCAAAGAGTGATTTTACGGCGGTGACATATGCTAATGAACGTATTAATTTGGTTTCTAATCAGCGTCAAATTAAAGAATGATTCTTAAAAATAATACGAGAAATTCAAGGTATGACAGGGTAAAGCACCGAGTTGGCGCTTGCCTTAAATGGCACAATATAGGTATTTGGTTACTGTTCTCGTGCAGTAGTAACCGACTCGCCTAAAATAGGTTGCCGCTTATAAATAAAGAATCAACAACTTTGAGCTCTTGCCTTTTTTTATAAGAAAAACTTGAGCTAATAATTAGGTTTATAATATCACTTTCTTCTGGTTTAGCATGATCCTGTCTTGACAACAAATTCAGCATCTTGAATGATCCGAGGATAGTAGACTCATAGCAAGTATCCACACAGTAACAGTGATTATGGTGCTTAGCTGGTGCGGTATTAACTCAAAATATATCGTGAGCTCACCGCGTTCTCTATCAACTTCACGCTAGAAGGTGTTGGAATAAGATTTGGAATAACTCTCCGCTGAAATGGTCACGGGTGGTTACAGACATTTTAGAGTTGATCGAGAGAACTGGGTGAGCTCATCTTTAATCATACACAAACAAAACGCGTATTTATCAGGCTGGGAAGCTTTGAGAGTCCGTATTAGTAAGGAGCATATTTGTAAATGGCTAATCGATACGATTACATCATAGTAGGGGCAGGTTCGGCAGGTTGTGTACTTGCCGATCGTTTAACTGAATCAGGAAAAAACTCAGTTCTCTTACTCGAGGCCGGTGGCTCTGATCGCAGTATTTTCATTCAAATGCCGACTGCGCTTTCTTATCCCATGAACACTCCAAAATACGCGTGGCAATTCGAGTCATTGAGTGAAAGTGGGTTAGATGGTCGTAAATTACATTGTCCCCGTGGAAAGGTACTAGGTGGCAGTTCGTCGATTAATGGCATGGTGTATGTCAGAGGGCATGCATGCGACTTTGATGAGTGGCAAGAACACGGTGCGGCTGGATGGGGATACAGTCACTGTTTACCTTACTTTAAGCGCGCTGAAACTTGGAGTGATGGTGAGTCAACTTATCGAGGCGGTAGCGGGCCGCTGTCAACCTGTAATGGCAATGAAATGAAGCTGAACCCGCTATATCAAGCGTTTATTGATGCGGGTAAAGATGCGGGTTACCCCGTGACCGAGGACTACAACGGTTATCAGCAAGAGGGATTTGGCCCTATGCATATGACGGTTAAAAATGGTGTGCGCGCGTCTACATCGAATGCGTATTTAAAGCGAGCGATTAAGCGCACCAATTTAACGGTTATCAAGCATGTTGTCGCTCGTAAAGTGGTTATTGAAGATGGTGTTGCTGTTGGAGTCGAGTTTGAGCAAAAAGGAAAAATAAGCACAGCTTACGCCGATCAAGAAGTGATCTCATCAGCGGGTTCGATTGGTTCGGTTCAGTTGTTACAGCTTTCAGGAATCGGCCCTAAAGAGGTACTAGAACAAGCAGACATTGAAGTTCATAAAGAATTACCTGGGGTTGGCGAGAACCTTCAGGATCATCTAGAAGTCTATTTTCAATATCGTTGTAAATCGCCAATAACGTTAAATAGCAAGATAGATCTCATAAGCAAAGGAATGATTGGAGCCGAGTGGATTTTGACTAAAAAAGGTTTAGGAGCCACTAACCATTTTGAATCGTGCGCGTTTATTCGTTCTCGAGCTGGATTGAAATGGCCAAATATTCAATATCATTTTCTACCTGCTGCGATGAGATATGACGGTCAAGCGGCATTTGATGGACACGGTTTTCAAGTCCACGTGGGGCCGAATAAACCCACTAGCCGCGGCAAGGTCTGGGTTACATCAAATGACCCGTATGACCAGCCATCAATCAAATTCAATTATTTATCGACAGAAGAAGACATTCAAGATTGGCGCGACTGCATCCGATTAACTCGTGAGATATTAAGTCAGCCAGCGCTTGATAACTATCGAGATGAAGAAATCCAACCTGGCCAAAATGTGCAAACGGACAGTGAAATTGATCAATGGGTACGTTCAAATGTAGAAAGTGCATATCACCCGTCGTGTACGTGTAAAATGGGAGATACATCCGATCCAATGGCTGTGGTTGATTCAGAATGTCGTGTGATAGGTATTGATAAATTGAGAGTTGTCGATTCTTCTATTTTTCCATCGATAACCAACGGGAACCTAAATGCGCCAACGATTATGGTCGCAGAAAAAGCGGCTGATCATATTTTGAAACGTCCTCTATTGGACGTAATAGATGCTCCAGTTTGGATTGCTCAGAACTGGGAAGAAAAGCAAAGAGATACTACGCCAGAATAAAACTTGCATTAGTGCCGAACAATCACCGAGAAAGCTCAAGCGGTATTTGATTTGTTATTGGAAGAAGGGGTACTGAAGTAATTCAAGTATCCCCTTATTTTAATGCTAAGGTCGATTAGAGCGACGTATAGGTATTTTGATGAAATGAGTTAACGATATTGGCTAACTCTTGGTGGTCAATGGCTCGACAAACCGCTTCTTCAGGGTGTTTGAAGGTTGTCATATCTTCAGCTGCCACCATGGCATTGATTACCGATTCTTCGACACATTCAACGGTTGCTTGATAAAACTCATCAAACAACTCATCATTTAAACTAACCATGTTGCGGTAGGCGCCCGATAGTTGAGGTAATGACTGTTCATTGGCAGTACTAAACGCTAAGAAAATATCGCCCGAGTTGTTCCCTCCTGGAGATCCATTTCGGCCGATACCAATTGCTGCTCGTTTGGCCATGCGTCGTAGCTGGTGAGGTTCCATTGGCGCATCCGTTGCAATGATTACGATAATCGATCCCTTTTCCGATTTTTCATGGATGCGGTCTTCAACTAGGCATTTCCCAACAGGCGCACCTAACACATTGAGCCAAGGTCGAATACCATGATTGGCTTGAACCAACGTCGCCACGGTATATGTTTCATCATCAATGTCGATCAATCGTGAAGACGTGCCCGTTCCTCCCTTAAAGTCATAAGCAATCATACCCGTACCACCGCCTACGTTACCCTCGGCAATCACGCCTGTTTTTGCCGTATTTAGCGCATCCGTGGCATCGCTTTCGGTGACATGCATTGCATTTATGTCATTTAAGACACCATCGTAAGTTTCTGCGACGACTGGCATCGACCAAAGGTGATTCTCGGTCCACTCTTTTCGATATTTATTTATCATCCATTTAACCGTTGCATGATGAGTGATGCCGACACCATGAGAATTGGTGAGCATGATTGGCCCAGTAAAATAACCGCCGTCTTGAATCCAGTGAGTTCCGGTCATTTCACCATTCCCGTTTAGGGCAAAGGTTCCCGCCCAAACAGGTTTAGGGGTATCTTCATACCCTCGAGGTAGAATCGCCGTGACGCCGGTTCTAGCGGGCGATATTGGGTCGTCATTGATGAGTGTCTTATAGCCCACAAGGACTCCAGGCACGTCGGTAATCGAATTATATTTCCCTGTTTTTCCCGGAAAAGGGAGGCCTAGCTCTCTAGCTCGTAACGTGTGTTTCATACCAAAATTCCATTTTTCTTATTTTTGTGTGGGGCCATTTTTTGCTTTGAAATAAATTCCAGCGGTTGCCACGATGATGGAAAATATCAGCATCAAAGTCGCTATTGCATTTATTTCGGGTTTAATTCCGCGTCGGATCATCCCGAGAATAAACACGGGTAGAGTGGTTGAATCGACGCCGCTAATGAAATAGGTGATCACCAAGTCATCCATTGAAATAATGAAACTGAGAAGTGCGCCGCCAATGATGCCGGGTAAAATTAACGGTAACGTAACGCGTTTAAAGGTTTCCCATTCATTTGCACCAAGATCGGATGAAGCGTCTTCTAGCATTGGATTCATGTTTGCCAAGCGAGCACTAACAACGACAAATACATAACTGGTTAGGAACGTACAATGGCCGATTATGATCGTGGTAGTGCCGAGGGAAAACCCAATACTGACAAAGAAGATAAGAAGCGCAATGCCTAGTACGATGTCAGGCATCACCATTGGGGTAAACATTAATAGTCGATAAAAAGATTGAAATTTAAACCGATATCTAGCGATGGCCAATGCCGTACTCGTCCCTAATACTGTAGAAATACACGTTGCACATAACGCAACGATAAGGCTATTCGTTAGTGCATGGAGCAGTTGGCTGGTCGAATCGACATATCTTGAATCCGACGTGAATTCTGTCTGCATTCCAAATATAGTTTTGTACCAGTCGAACGTAAATCCTTCCCAAATCATAATGTTAATGGGGTTTGCGTTAAATGAATAAACGACAATTAAGATAACCGGAGCATAAAGGAATACAAAAAACAAAATGCTATATATGGACAATAATTTATGTAAAGGCGTTGATTTTTTCATGTGCTGTCCCTAGTTTTTGTCCGTATTGTTCGGTCTTGAACGATACACATATAAAGCAAGAAGAATGAGCATAAAGAAGGTGATAACCATCGATAGCGCCGCACCAAATGGCCAATTCCTAGCATAAAGAAATTGCTGCTCAACCATGTTCCCGATCATGATAACTTTTGAGCCTCCAAGTAGATTGGGTACAACGAAGTTGCCCAAACTTGGAATAAAGACCAATAGAGATCCTGCCGCGACGCCGGGTAAGGTCATCGGAAAAATGACGCGTCGAAATGTTGTAATGGGGGAAGCGCCCAAGTCTTGAGAGGCTTGGATGAGTGTCTTATCAAGCTTTTCTACGCTCGAATAAATGGGCAGGAACATAAATGGAATAAATATATACACCATGCCAATGATGACCGCCGTTCCGGTAAACATAAGGCTTATTGGTTGCTCTATTACGCCTAACCATTGCAAAAATTGATTGGCAAATCCAGAGTCTCTTAGGATTAAAATCCACGCGTACAGCCTGACGATCATACTGACAAAAAATGGCAGTGTGATTAACAGTACGAACATCGCTTTTGCTTTCGGGGAAAGTGTCGTCATCCAGAATGCGACCGGATAACAAATAACAAACGTACAGACAACCGTAACCAGTGCCAACCCAACTGAGCGTAAAAATATTTCTAAATAGACACTGTCGAACTCTTCATAAAAGCCGTCAGCCCAGCCAAATATTCTACCGTAATTCCAATGATAGAAATTCCATTCTACTCCGCCATACAGTCCAGCTTCGAGAAAGCTAAACGTTAGCATTGTTAGTAGAGGGATAATGAAAAATACAAATAGAAACAACGATGTGGGACTGAGTAAACCTAATATGGTTAGCTGTTTACGTGATAGTGTTTTCATGCGAGTTCCACTTCTTCTGATTGAACTGAGGAAAGGATGTGCATCGCTGAAGTGCGGTAATAAAGTTGAATGTCTTGTCCGACCGAATAGTGGTCGTTTTCTTTGCGCACCAGTGCCGAAATCGTTTGCCCATTGGATAATGTGCCGTGAAGTTGATAATCCGTGCCAACGAACACCACTTGTTGGATTGTCATTGTTAGGTAGTGCGAGTCAGAACTCTGTTCGACTTGTTTCAAAGACAATTGCTCAGGGCGAATAAGAATTTGCTGCTCAGTACCGATCTCATTAGTTGTTGGGGGGGCATATAATGTGATGCCGTCGCAATCGACAACCGTATGATCATCGTATTTTTCAGTGATGGCTCCGGTAAATAAATTGCTCTCTCCGATGAAGCGAGCGACAAATGCATTTTGCGGGCGGTGATAAATTTCGTTTGGCGTTCCGATTTGTTCTACTTTACCGCCATTAAGCACAATAATGCGGTCAGACATTGTGAGGGCTTCTTCTTGATCGTGTGTCACGAAAATAAAGCAAATGCCTAGCTCGGTCTGTAAGCGCTTTAATTCAAGCTGCATTTTCAGTCGCAGGTTTTTATCCAAAGCCGATAAAGGTTCGTCCAGAAGAAGTAACTTTGGACGGTTGATGACAGCGCGTGCTAGAGCAACTCGCTGTTGTTGTCCGCCGGATAATTGTGAAGGAAATCGTTTCCCCATGCCGGCTAGGCCAACCATTTCTAACATCTCATTGACGCGTTGGTTACGCTCGGTTTTGTTCACTTTTCGTATGTCTAAACTATAGCCAATATTGTCTTCCACTGACATATGAGGGAAAAGAGCGTAAGACTGGAAAACCGTATTGACCTGGCGTTTGTGCGGTGGCTGATTAACAATCGATTCACCGTCAACGCGTATGTCGCCTGAATCAATGCGTTCAAATCCAGCGATGGTTTTCAAGAGCGTGGTTTTACCGCAACCTGATGGCCCAAGTAGCGTAATAAATTCGTTTTGCGCTATGCGTAAATCAATATTATCGAGCGCTTTGATGATACTTCCTTCGGGAGTAGCAAACTGCCTATGTGCGCGTCGGATGCGAATATACTCACTAAATTGTGGGGAAGTCATTGAGTCACCTTCTATACAGCGAATTTCGGTAGATAGAGCGGGAAAAATCCCGCTCCAAAACAGAGTGTTTAGTTCGTACGGATTTGAGTCCAGATTCGATCATAAAGCTTGGTTCCTTTCCCAAGCTCTTCAAATATCTGTAATTTTGCACGAACGTCTTCTGGTGGGTTTATCATTTTGTTGTTGCGCAGTTCATCAGGTAGTAGGGCAATGGCGTCTTTATTCGCAGTACCATTGGTTTGCTGGATAGCATTCATTGCAGCAATTTCTGGCTGAGTGAAGAACTCTAAGAACTTAACCGCATTAGCTTTATTAGGTGCAGATTTTAGAACACACATGTTTTCCTGATACATAGTCGCGCCTTCTTTAGGAATGACGTAAGCAAGTTCTTCAGGACTTTCTTGGACATACAACATTGCGCCAACATACCATTGAGCAGCCGCGAGATCGCCAGATTTAACCAGAGGGATACTGTCGTAAGTAAAGGATGAAACGTTTGGCTTCTGTTCAATGATGTAGTCTTTTGCGAGTGTTAAGTCGTCGCGATCGGTGGAGTTAACGCTTTTGTCATGTGTGATTAACCCTACGCCGATGACTTCACGCATATCATTCAGCATGGCAATTTTATTACCTTGTTCAGGGAGCGCAAAGAACTCTTCCCATGAGTCGAGGCTAGGAACGAGCTTTTTGTTATAAACAATTCCTACGGTACCCCAAGCATAAGGTAAGCAATATTCGCCGTTAGGATCGAGTTTCGCTTTAAGAAAGCTTTTATCAATATGGCTGAAGCCCGAGTATTCGTTGATATTGGTTTTCTCGAGTAGGTCAAGCTTGGTCATGATGTCTTGCATATGAACGGATGGGAAGACAAGGTCATACCCTTTTGCTCCTGCTTGAAGTTTCGCAAGCATCTCTTCATTTGAAGAATAGGTATCTAACACTACTTTGATGCCTGTTTCTTCAGTAAATTTTGTGATTATTTCCGGGTTTATATACTCACTCCAGTTATACAGGTTGAGTGTTTCTTCAGCTTGTGAATGTGCAGACATTAATACAGATGATACTGCGACCGCTAGGCTGCAAACTTTTAATAGCTTTGCTGGTTTTTTTCCAAAAAAATTGATGTTCATATAGGCACCTTTCCTTGTGACAAGAGTAAATGTGTAGATGGAATCTGAATCAATACTGAAAATTTCACCTTAAAATTATTGTATTCCTTGGTGTTATTATTTCAATATCATAATATGTTACACCTCTAACATAATTATTTTTCACTAAAAATCATTATCTTATATTGTTATTTTGGTTTTTGGGCTTTAAAGGTGGTTAATTTTTGCACTCTTATGGGTAATTTAATAATGGCAATGCACCACCATAATGCGAGTTATCAACAGTGAGGAACTATGGAACACACTTTTTCATCCCGGCCTGAATATATTGCGACGTCGATAGCTCAGAAGCTAAAAGCCTTGATACCCGATGTGTCGGTTTCAGAAGCACGAGTTGCTCAGTTTATCTTGCTAAATCTAGATCAAATTAGTTTTGAGACAGGGGCTTCTATTGCAGAGAAGGCAGCAGTTAGCCAAATTACTGTGAGCCGTTTTTTAAAGCGAGCGGGTTATCAGGGAATTTCATCGTTAAAAGACGCACTAAAAAAGGAGCTGCTTCTTCCAGATGGAACGGACACGAACCGACTGCCTATCGATGCCTTCTATAAAGAAAATTTCAAGAATGAATTACAAGTCTTGATGAATTTATTTGAACAGTTTGAAAATGGAAGATGGGATGGAATTGTCAGTTGTGTTGATGCGGCTAAGCGAGTGTACATTACGGGATTTCAATCCATTAGCGGAACCGCACAAGACTTAACCAGACGGATGTCATTAGCCAGAGACCGAGTTCAATATCTTTCTCCTTATGATGGCATGATGGCCGAGTGGCTCGAAGGTCAATCTTACCGACGCCAAGAATACGATGTTCTGATCGTTCTTGATATTGTTCCCTATGCACCCGAGAGCCAACTCTTATGCGAGGAGGCGGTGCGGCAAGGTATTCAGGTCGTGATAATTACCGACGAATTTTGTCATTGGGCTGTCGACATTACGCCTCATGTGTTTTATTCAAAGTCGAAAACAGGGCTGTTCCTTGAATCGACTTGGGCAATCGTAATGGCCACAAACATGTTAGTACACTGTGTTGCAAATCGAAGTTCCGATAGTGAAGAGCGGATAAAGCGTTGGCATAAAATGACCAAACGCCTTGGCTTATTCTAACTCGATACGATTTACGAAACGCTTACCCATGGGCTAAGTTATGAAGGATTATCGTTGTGGACATCTTCCAGTGCATCTAAGAAATGCTGCACTAGCCTCGATGGTTTTGGGGATTTTCGATAGATAGCGGTAAATTCACAATGGTATGTAAAGGTTTGGTTATTGATGCGTTTCACATAACCTGCTTCTGCCAATGGGTGCGCGTAATGATCCGGTAAAAAACCGATGTAACGCCCAGACCGAATCAGTGTCGCCACACCTTCTTGGTCATTGGCCGCCGCGTGTTTCTGTAATCCGAGCCCTCTGCCTACTTCCATATTGGGGCTAGAAAAGCTCAATCCGGCATAATTTTCAGCTCGTATTTGCTCGTTGGTTACGGGGCGATGATTGTCGTAAAATGGATGGCCAATACCACAATACATAGACATATGTTCACCAAATAAGGGTAGATACACTAAGCTGGTGGAGCGGCGGTGAGGTGGAATAATACCGACATGATATTGTCCCTCTAGTACGCCTTTCTCGATCTCATTGACTGGGACGACATGGATATCTAGCACCACATCGGGAGAGTCTTCACAGTAGCGAGCAATCGCTTCAGGGACGCGACACTCTGGGTTGGAAACCGTTTTATCGAACATTGCAACGACTAGCTGGCCCTGCAGCGAACGATGCATATCGTTAACTTCGTGGCGAAAGTCTTCAATCGACTTTGTTAGTCGTTCTGCGCTGGCATAAATTTGCTCTCCCTCATTGGTAAGAGAAAACCCGCCTCGACCGCGTCGGCAAAGTACCAGACCTAGTCGCAGCTCGAGATCCTTGAGGTGACGACTAATGGTTGAGCGGCCGATATTTAACTCCATTTCAGCCGCGCTTAATCCACCACATTCCACAACCGCCATGAATACCCGCAGAAGGCGAATGTCAGCGTCCGATAATTGCCCAAGTAATGCTCTCATTATGTTTCATAAACCTGCATGTTTAGTTTGATAAGTTGTAATTTACCAAACAATTATTTCATCTTAAAGTAAATTTCAGTTAGCAGTTTGGGAGCCAGCACTTACATCGAGTGTAGATTGGAATAAGGATATAGGATGGAAACTCAACCAACACAGGCAGGGCTTGACGCGTATTGGATGCCCTACACAAGTAACCGTGAATTTAAACAGAACCCACGGATGATCACCGGGGCCGATGGTGCGTACTACATTGACGACCGTGGTCGACGTATTTTTGATGGACTTTCGGGTCTTTGGACTTGTGGAGCTGGTCATAATCGACCTGAAATTAGTCAGGCCATCGCTCAACAGCTTTCTCAAGTTGATTATGTTCCCGCGTTCCAATTTGGTCACCCTAAAGCATTTGAACTTGCTGAGCGAATCGCAGCGCTCGCGCCTGCCGATCTTAACCGAGTCTTTTTTACCAACTCCGGTTCTGAGTCCGTCGATACTGCAACCAAGATTGCTCGTGCTTATTGGCGTCAAAGTGGTCAACCTAATAAGACCCGCATTATCGGTCGAACTAAGGGGTATCACGGCGCAAGTTGGGGTGGCATCAGTTTCGGTGGTATTGGGGCCAACCGTAAACTCTGGGGTCAAGGCGTGGAGGCCGATCATATTGGTCATACTTGGCGTGCTGAAGAAGCATTCACTCAGGGGTGTCCTTTGGATGGTGCTGATCGTGCGGATGAATTACTTGACCGAATCGCCCTTCACGATGCATCGAATATAGCGGCGGTTATTGTTGAGCCATTTTCTGGCTCTGCCGGTGTCATCATCCCACCAGTTGGTTATCTCAAACGTTTGAGAGAGATTTGTACTGCAAATAATATATTGCTGATTCTCGATGAAGTGATTACTGGATTTGGCCGTACTGGCGAGATGTTTGGTGCCAATGCGTTTGGTGTCGTTCCCGATATGATCTGCTGTGCTAAGCAAATTACCAATGGGGTGATTCCTATGGGAGCTGTGATTGCGAAAGATGAAATATATCGAGCATTCATGGAAGCGGGAGGAGCTGAACATAATATTGAACTGCCTCACGGTTACACATATTCGGGACACCCGGTGGCTTGTGCTGCTTCACTTGCGACATTAGATGTGCTCGAAAGAGATCACTTAATTCCGAGAGTGGCGGAAATGTCTCCGATTTTCGAGTCCGCGATTCATAGCCTCAAAGGCGTACCAAACATTCTAGATATTCGTAATTACGGGTTTGCGGCAGGTATTAGCGTCGCTCACAAAGACGGTGACCCAGGTATCAGGCCTTATCAAATCGCCATGGATCTTTGGCAGAAGGGGTTTTATGTTCGCTATGGCGGAGACACACTTCAGCTTGCGTTACCGTTTATTACCGAAAGACATGAGATCGATAGCTTAGTGAATGCGATAGGTGAATCGTTTAGCCGTATTGACTGATCATGGGTTAACGTTGAACGAACATTTATTCAATCGTTACAAGTAACATGAGACACCTTCATTTGTGGGTGTCTCGAATCAAACAGAGTTTTACTCATCAATAAAGACATAACTATTTTTTAAGGGAAGATTATGCCATTAATGCAATTTGACGTGATTGAAGGTCGAAGTGAATCAGAGATGAAGGCCATTCTAGATGTAACACACCAAGTTGTTCTAGACGTGTTTAAAGTGCCAGAGCGAGACCGTTATCAGATTGTGTACGAACACAAACCCGCTAACATGATTTTTGAAGATACAGGACTTGGTTTTTCACGTTCTGACAATCTGATTATGTTGCGTATCTTTACAAGCCCTCGTCCTGAAGAGACCAAGATTGAGTTTATGAAAATCTTAGCTGAAAAGCTTGAAGCCGAGTGCGGCATTAAAGGCAACGATTTGATGATGTCTTTCTTTACCAACACTCGACATGATTGGAGTTTTGGTTTTGGTGAAGCGCAATACTACACAGGAAAGCTGTAGTTCACGTCAGCTTATGTAGCGGTTAAATTAGAAATGTTTTATATCAAGCCACAAAGTTATCTTTGTGGCTTTTTTCATAGGTGGAATCGTTAGTCGACTAGAGCGTACCCATACGAATACGTTCAGAGCGTGCTCTTAAGTATTCGAGAGTGAGGAGCAGCATTAATGAAACCACAACCAGTAGAGTTGCGACTGCTAAGATTGTGGGGCTAATTTCCTCTCGCAACCCTGAGAACATTTGTCGTGGTATGGTTCGCTGTTCTGGTCCAGCAAGGAAGAGTACAACAACCACTTCATCAAACGACGTCACGAACGCAAACAACGCACCAGAAATGACACCTGGTCGTATCAACGGCATGATAACTTTGAAAAATGTGTAGGTCGGTTTTGCCCCCATTCCCATAGACGCGTTCACTAGCGAGTAGTCAAAGCCCGCGAGCGCAGCGTTCACCGTAATAATCACAAATGGCGTACCAAGAGCGGCATGAGCAATAATGACACCTAGGTAGCTACCGGCGAGGTTGAGCTGGGTGTAGAAGAAGAACATACCTGCTGCGGTAATAATAAGCGGGACAATCATCGGAGACAGCAACATTGCCATGATTGCACGTTGAAAAGGCATGTCAGAGTTGCTCATGCCGATGGCCGCTAATGTACCCAAAATTGTTGCAATTGCTGTCGCGCATGTACCAATGAAGAAACTATTTTTAATCGCGAGAATCCACTGGTCATCAGAAAATATCTGTTGGTACCATTTTATTGAGTATGCATCTGGGTCGAGAGATAACATGCCCTCAGTAAATGTGAAAAAGGGTTCTGCATTAAAGGAAAGCGGAATGATGATTAATATTGGCAGCATCAGAAACAGTAATACTAAGTATGCAGATGCAGACAAACTGATAGTGCCTAGCTTTTGTAGCGGTGAATAGTAACGAGGAAATTTAAACATTGTTTACCCCAATTTAATGTTATTGACGCCGACAAGACGGTCGTAGATCCAATACAGCAGGACGATGAGAACCAGCAATAAACTTCCCAGAGCCGCCGCTAATTCCCAGTTATTAGATGACTGCATATGGAACGCAATAATATTACTGATCATCTGGCCGTCGGTGCCTCCTACCAATGCTGGCGTAATGTAGTAGCCAATTGAGATAATAAACACAAGCAATGCGCCTGCACTTAAACCGGGTAGGGTCATGGGGAAGTAGATTTTGAAGAATGCAGGCATGGGCTTTGAGCCCAACGATAATGCAGCTCTAAAGTAGCTTGGGTCGATATTTTTCATAACACTGTATAGTGGGAGAACCATAAAAGGCAGAAGAATATGAGTCATGGATATAACCGTTGCGAACTCGGTATAGAGCATTTCAAGTGGCTCATTTATTATTCCTATACTCTGCATCGTGCTATTTATTACCCCATTGGTTTGCAGTAGTGCAATCCAAGATGTGGTTCTTACTAACAGTGAAGTCCAAAAAGGAAGTAAAACAAACACCATAAGTGTATTGGCTTTCTTGTTGCTTGTGTTGGCAAGAAAATAGGCCAAAGGGAAGGCGAGCAATGCTGTCAGCAGTGTGATCGTTAACGCGATGCGTAAACTACGCCAGTACAGTTTTAAGTATATTTGTGTGTCACGTGCCTTTACTTCACCTGCTTGATCCCGCTTTAGATCCAAAGCGGTTAAGTAATAGCGGTCAGTCCACACGTTACCTAAGCCTTTCATTGCAGACCAAAGTTGTGGGTTGCTCCACTTTTTATGGGAAGCTAATAACTCTTGGCCCTGCCCATTGATTAAAACTTCTGGCTCAACGCGCTTGAGTTTTCGTGCCGTCGACTTTATTAGGCTGGATGTTCCGGGGACCGAACGGTTGAGTTCTTCGGCTAGCTTTCCCGATTTACGTTCGTTGGCCAAGGTTTGCAGCTCTAAGCTAAACGTGGCTAGTACTTGTGCAGGAGGCAAAGTGTCGGGACTTGCCTCCCACTGTTGCATTTCCTCTAACGTTTGAGGAATTAGTTGCGAAACTGTGGGGTGATAAACACTGCGATATAGCATGGTTGCGATAGGGGCGAGAAATGCCAGCAACACAAAGCATAATAAAGGTAACGTAAACGCCAGTAACCGGACTTTTTTTCGCCTGAGTTGTCTCTGGCTTTGAGCTATTTCTTCAATACTTAAATGTGCTGACATCCAATCTTTCTCCTAGATTACTTCAATAACCACTCGTTGAATTTCTCACCAAGAGATTCGCCATAATCAGCCCAGAATAGGCTTGATGCTTTTAAACCTTCATCAAGATGCGATGATGGAAGCATTGGAATAACGGCTTTATCGACATATTTGTAAGAGGACTCACGAGTTGGGCCATATGCGATATCTGGCATTCCCGATAACGGTTTTGAACCTGTGGCAAATCGGATAAACTCTTCAGCCACTTTTTTATGTTTTGTCCCTTTCACAATTGCCCATACATCTAAGTCGTATAAATGCGCGTCCCAAACCATTTCGAATGGTTTTCCTTCTGCTTGGATTGCGTTAAAAATACGTCCGTTAGCGGCTTGAACCATAACGGCTCCGCCATCATTGAGGAGTTGTGGCGCTTGAGACCAAGAGTCAAACCAAACAATGTCATCTTTGATAGACGCCAACTTGGCAAACGCGCGTTGTTGGCCTTCGTCTGTTTCCAATAGTTCGTAGACCTCTTCTTTTGGAACTCCGTCAGCCAGCAGTGCCCATTCCATATTTACTTGCGGGCGTTTGCGTAGTGCGCGTTTTCCTGGAAAGGTTTTGGTATCAAATAAATCCGCAACGGTTGTCGGCTTGCCACCTTGAATGGTGTCATTGTTATAGGCATACAGTACCGTCCATACTATATTTCCCACACCACATTCATTTGCCAATGCTTCACTTGCGAAATCTTCCGCGGCTGGCGTTCCATCATCGCCGGGCGGTAACGTATCCATCGGGAAAGGTTCCAGTAATCCTTCAGAACAGGCTCGTTCTAAGTCAATTACTTCCATATCGATCACATCCCAAAGCACATTGCCACTCTCGACCTGAGCTTTCAGTTCTGCAACGCCACCTGAGTAGTTTTCAGATAAAATTTTATGTCCGGTTTCAGCCGTAAATGGGTCAAGCATGTGTTTTTTCTGAGTATCACCATAAGAGCCGCCAAAAGAAACGGCGGTAAATTGCTCTGCAATGGCATTTGTGCTTAGGAGCCCTGTTAACAACAGTGCAATCGTGGTTTTACTAATCATATTGATTCCTTTCAAGTTGATAGGTTGTTATGTAATACGGAAATTACGGTTTTTCTAATGCCAATCCGACGGTTGCGGACCAGGTTAGTTTCGTGACATCTCCAGAAGTGAAGTTAGGGGCTTCATGATCATTAAGCACTTTAACCATCACTTCGGTTTTATCGCGTAACTGGAATAGGTAGCGAATAAAGTCGCCGACATACAGGCGGGTGATGAACGTGGCATCAATGCTGTTATCGTTATCTGAACTCGGAACGCCAATAAAGAGGTTCTCTGGACGTATGGTCAAAAGACATTCTTGCCCCGGTACAAGTTGGTTGGTTGAAATACCACGCACTCTCGACTCGTCATCGAGAATAAGCTCATAATAGTTGCCATTCATCTCAACAACACGGGCGGGGATTTTGTTGTTTTCACCAATGAAATCAGCAACAAAAGCGTTCGCAGGTTCCTCATAGAGAGTGTCTGGGCTGGCGCATTGTTGCACGATACCATTGTTGAACACTGCGATTCGATCTGACATCGTGAGTGCTTCGGTTTGGTCGTGAGTCACGTAGATCGCTGTGAAGCCAATTTTCTCGTGAAGCCGTTTTATTTCAAATTGCATCTGCTCACGTAAGTTCTTATCTAAGGCACCTAAAGGTTCATCCATTAACACTATCGAAGGTTCGAAAATCAGTGAGCGCGCTAATGCGACACGTTGTTTTTGACCACCGGATAGTTGGCCGGGATAGCGTGTGCCAAACTCTTCTAGCTCAACCAATGCAAGTGAATCAGCAACCCGTCGTTTGACTTCATTTTCTGGGAGTTTTCTGACCTTTAAGGGGTAGGCTAGGTTTTCAGCCACGGTCATATGTGGGAATAACGCATAATGTTGAAATACCATACCGATATTTCGGTCATACGGCGCAACGTCAGTAATCGGTTTTCCGTCGACTAGGATCTCGCCGCTTGTGACATCTTCAAATCCCGCTAGCATCATAAGGCAAGTTGTTTTTCCCGAACCAGAGGGGCCGAGAAGCGTCACAAACTCGCCTTTTTTAATATCCAGATTAAACTCTTTTACGACTAAATTACTTTGGTCATAACTTTTTTTAACCATCTTAAACTGTACGTATTTTTCGTTGCCCGTATCGCTCATCCATTCCTCACTGAATAATCATCGTCCCTGCCCAAGAAGAGAGCGAATTAGAAAGTCCGAATCACTGAAAATAAGCACCAAAACTATTCATCTTGCTATCTTGGTGGTGCAGATCTCCGGAAAATATTGCTGTTTTCTTAGATAATCATAAATATTGCATAATCCAAGCCAAATAGTGATTTAACGAAAATAAAACTCTAAAACATCTCGCTAATCTCTATGTTTTGTTTTGTTTCGATATTTATCACTTTGCCGATTTGGATAGGAATGATGGGTTGTGAGCACCCTGAACGCTAAAAGTCTGGTAGGGTGCGAGACGATAAAACGACTGTTGAATTCCTTGATTCATATAAGAAAAAATAATTCACTTTAATATTGCTCATAAAAAGAGATACTGACATTGAAAAATAACGTTAAGCAGAGTCAGTAAATTCTTGGCACGGTTTGCGACAGAAAGAACATGAGAGGGAATGATGTTAGATAGGCGCAAGTTTTTTATTGATGGTGAATGGGTTGAACCAAACAAAAGTAATGACTTTGATGTACTAAACCCGACAACTGAACAAGCGATTGCAACCATCTCACTGGGAAGTGCTGATGATGTCGAACGCGCCGTATCTGCTGCGAAAAGGGCTTTTGCTAGTTATCGCGAAACCAGTGTTGAGGAGCGTTTAGCGCTGCTTGAGCGTTTACTGACAATCTATCAACGTCGTTACAATGAGATGGTGGAAATCATAACATTGGAACTCGGCGCGCCCACGACAATGTGCGCTGAAGAACAAGCTCATACCGGGATTGGTCATTTAGAAGGATTTATTGAAGGACTGCGCCGATTAAAAAATCGTAAAACACTGCCTAATGGTGATGTGCTATGTCGTGAACCTATTGGTGTTTGCGGACTGATTACGCCTTGGAACTGGCCGATTAATCAGATTGCTCTAAAAGTACTTCCAGCTTTAGCGACTGGGTGTACATGTGTCTTAAAACCCAGTGAGATCACGCCACTAAACGCGATGTTATATGCCGAAATGATCGCAGAAGCTGGATTCCCAGCCGGTAGCTTCAATTTAGTTAACGGCGATGGAACTGGTGTTGGGTCAGCGCTTACGTCGCACAAAGATGTAGAAATGGTCTCGTTTACGGGCTCAACCAATGCTGGGATTGCGATCAGCAAAAGTGCGGCTGACACCATTAAACGGGTGACGTTGGAGCTTGGTGGAAAGTCGCCCAATATTATTTTCGAAGATACTGACCTTGAAACCAGCGTTACACGTGGTATTGAAAGTTGTTTTCTCAATTCTGGGCAATCATGCGATGCACCTACTCGCATGTTGGTTCAACAATCCGTTTACGCACAGGCTGTCGATATTGCGCAATCTGTCGCTGAACGTATCGAAGTCGGTGACCCAACAAAAGAGGGGCGTCATCTTGGCCCATTGGTCAGCCAATTGCAGTTTGATCGAGTCCAATCGATGATAGAGGTTGGCATTGCGGAAGGGGCACATCTTGTTGTTGGTGGCTTGGGGAAGCCTGTCGGATTTGAAACGGGATATTTTGTGAAACCCACTGTCTTTGCTGATGTGACAAATACCATGCGCATCGCTCGAGAAGAAGTCTTTGGTCCTGTCCTGGTTATGATTCCATTTGATGATGAACCTCAGGCTATCGAAATCGCGAACGATACCGATTATGGCCTTGCTGCTTATATAGAAACAAACGATAAGGCTCAAGCAGAACGAGTGGCTGCTCGACTACGCGCTGGTATGGTTCATATTAACGGCGGCTATTTGCAGTATGGAAGCCCATTTGGTGGATACAAGCGTTCAGGCAATGGACGTGAAGGGGGTTTGATCGGGCTTGAGGATTTTTTAGAGCTCAAGACGCTTCATTATCCTGAGTAATAATTGAACTCGATGAACTGTAAATTTAATAATTGTTTAAGGAAGCACGATGAACGTTAATTGCCCAGTATTATCTTTCCCAGCCACGTTTTATCGCGGAAATGGTTCAATTGAGCGCCTCAAGGATGTTGTTGAGAAATTTGGTAGTCGCGCATTTGTTATCGGCGGTCAACGTGCTCTTGAAGCAACAATGCCACTTATCGATAGTAGAGACCTTGGGCTAGATGTCGTTGATACGATGTGGTTTGGGGGGGAGTGTACCTACAAAAATGCGGATCAGCTAATCTCGGTGATTCGAGGCCATAGCGTGAACTTCATTATCGGAGTGGGTGGCGGAAAGTCGATGGATACGTGCAAGCTGGTCGCCGAAAAAGTAGGGCTACCTTTGGTGGTGATTCCCACGATAGCCGCGACATGTGCCGCTGTTGCTGCTTTGTCAGTTATATATGACGATAAGGGACACTACCTTGATTTTCACGATCTGAAACAAGCGCCAGATGTGGTGATTTTGGACCCACAAATCATTGCGAAAGCGCCTGCTCGTTGGCTGTCTGCAGGGCTGGGAGATACGCTCGCTAAGCTTTATGAATATCGAGTTGTAGAAAAATCTAATCCCGATTGCAGCCTTAACATGTCGGCGTCTCATAATAGTCAGCTGTGTTTTGATGTGATTGCTAAATATGGTGGAGAAGCCATTCAGTCCTTGGAGAATGAACAACCCTCTTTTGCTCTTGAGCAAGTGATGGATGCCATCTTCATTTATGCTGGATTTACCTCAATTATGGGAGTGGGCAATCACGTGGCGGCGGCGCATGGTCTCTATAATGGCTTTACAGTGATCGATAAAACGCGCCACTTTGGTCATGGTTTGTTAGTCGGTTATGGCAACCTTTGTTTGTTGGCGCTAGAAAATCGCAGCGATGATGAGATTGTGTCGGCGATTGAATTAGCCAAAGCGTGTGGTGTACCAACGTCGTTATCCAGCATTGCTGACCTGACTAAGAGCGAATTGCAGCAAGTGGTCGATGCCGCAATCGATACGCCCGATATTCAAGATATGCCTTTCACGATGACCAGTCAGGATTTGATTAGTGCGATGGAACGGGTCGATGATCTGGCCTCAAAGATCGCCTAAACTTCTGCATCTATTTTGAAGTCACACGATTCGCCATAAAAGCAATAAAAAAGATAGGACGTTATGGCCCTATCTTTTTTTGTTTATAAACGAGTCAGTCGGCTGGGTTTAGCCAAAAAGACGGTGTTAAAAATCTGAGTTAAAAGTCGAGACGTGTGGATTCCGATAAATACACTACAGAAGGGCCGTTAAGTTCGGCGGCACTTTTCAGGCATTCAGCAAACGAAGTTGAACTCGGCTGATAAACTTTCCAGCCACACGCTTCGGCTATCTTAACGAGATCTGGAGTATAGATCTCAACCCCGGTAAGCGGAATATCTCGGTTCTGCATATAGGTCTTTATTTCGCCATAGCCGCTGTTATCGTGAAGAATTAATATTACTTTTGCAGCGGCTTCGGTAGCCGATGCCAATTCACCAAGGCAGAACTGAAGACCGCCATCTCCGGTAATGGCAATCACATGCTTGTCCGTGGCCAAACTTGCCCCAATCGCAGCAGGCAAACCGTACCCAAGGGTGCCAAAACCGGATGCTGACGAGAAAAAGCCTCCTGTACGCTGAGCTTCAAATGCCATGATGCCCGAATAAACTATCTGGGTGGAATCCCCAATTATCGGGGTATTCGGCAAGTTATCGCGGATAAGGTTGAGGATGTTGATATCCGAAGTAATGGCCTTAGAAAGTTGAATCTTATCCTCACGAGCCTGTGCTGCTCGTGTTTCTCCTTGGCTTGCAGCATGCGGTGATAATTGCGTAGCCAAAGCCGTGACGGTTTCGTTAGCATCGGCGGCAATACCAATATCGGCTTTTAAGTTTCGATGGATCTGTGTTGGATCGATGTCGACTCGAATCAAAGTGCCGGGAACTTGAAAGCCACCATCTTCATTAAAATCATAATCGGTTGAACCCAGTTCCGTGCCGAGGGCGAGCACCACATCTGCTTGCGCAATAAGCTGACGAGTTTTGGGGAGTGATGCCGATAGGGGAACCGCTAATGGGTGGTTAACCGGCATGGCACCGCGAGCGTTTGTTGTCATTACAACCGGCGCATCGAGCTGTTCCGCTAGTGCACAAATAGGTGTGTTTTTTGCGCCGCCCCCTACTAAAATAACGGGCGATTTAGCGCTGTTTAATGCGTCAATTGCTGGAGATAGCGCCTGTTTCGCTGGAGCCGGTGGCAGTAAATTTAGTGCTGGAGAAATCGCATCATTGACCACAGGAGAGACCAGTATATTTAATGGGATCTCAATATGTACAGGGCGAGGGCGAGAACACTGGAATACAGCAAAAGCATCGTCCAGCGCTTTGTCCAATTCACCGACATTATGTATGGTGCGGCTGAATGCTGACACGCCCTCGACGACAGAGCTTTGGTTCGGCATTTCATGTAACCAACCTTCACCTGACCCCATCTGACCGTGAGCATTAACCGTTGATATCACAAGCATCGGAATTGAATCGCCATAGGCTTGTCCCATCGCGGTGACAATGTTGGTCATTCCGGGACCCGATATAATAAAACATGCTGCAGGTTTACCCGTTACGCGCGCATAGCCATCGGCCATAAACCCGGCACCTTGTTCGTGTCTTGGCGTGATGTGTCGTAATCCACTTTCAGGAAAATTTCGGTACAATTCGACGGTATGAACACCTGGGATACCAAAGACGATCTCAATCCCACGAGACGCTAGCAAAGCAGGCAGGCGAGATCCTAAGGTGACAGTTTCTGGTAACATTTTGATTTCCCTTCAAAGTAAGACATATAAACACGATAACTTTGAGGGATTGTGAGCGTAAAAACAAACTAATTCTTTTCACATCAAGTGATAAAATAATTCACCAATCTGAAATAGAAGGTTTTAGCTATTTCTCGCCAGTTCGTCTTTTAGCCATTCAAGGAAAGCAGTGTGAGCGGGTGTGAGGGATTTCCCATGAGGGACCGCGATATAATAAGCTCCTTCGCAAGGAAGAGTCCGGTCAAAGGGCGCGACGAGTTGCCCATTCTTGATCGCATCGCTGCATAAAAACTCGTCTCCTATCGCGATGCCCTGAGAAGCCAATGCGGCTGAGTAAACCAAATTGAGATCGTTAAATATGATGCCTTTTTGGGCGAACTCTATCGGTTGACCAATGGCTCGATTCCAATCTTCCCAATCTTGATAGTCGCTGAGGTGTAATAGCGTTGCCTGCTGTAAGTCGGCATGATTGGAAAAACCATCAAACTTATTAAGGTAAGCGGGGCTACAAAGTGGGGTGGATTCAATGCGTTTAAGAAGTTCGATCTCGGCATCAGCAGAAAAGTCTCGCCCAAACGTAATAAATATATCGACATTCTGGTCGCTGATATCAGAAACTTTTTGTGGTGTGGTTAGTGAAATGGTGACATCAGAATACGCCTCTTTGAACTTCCCAATATTTAAACAGAGCCAACTGCTGGCAAACCCCGGCGCGCAACTTATATTGATTTTCCCTCCGATACCAGCAGAGGCATTGCGAACCGCAGAGGAAGTAATGATGTTAAGCGCTTTACGAATATCTTTGGCGTATGCATGACCACGTTGCGTAAGCTCCACACCGGTTCCCACTCGATTCAATATTTGAAACCCTAAGTCACTTTCCAAGAGTCGGAGCTGGTGACTGACCGCGCTTCGGGTTAGGTTGAGTTCATCAGCGACTTGCCAAACTTTTCCATGGCGAGCAAAGCTTTCTATCGCTCTCAACGCCTGAGTGGAAGGTAACTTGCGCATGTCTAATCCCTTATAAACTTGAAAATGGTCGATTACTGATGAATCACTGAATCTTAAAGCAGCGACGAGGGAAACTAAAGTAACTGAAGTAACTATTTCATTCTACTTATAACCTGATTGTTCAATATTGATGCGAGATTTGGATGAGTAACGGGTATTTTTGCTGTTTCTATTGGCTTGATGTTCTAGAAGTGAAATAAGAACTATGTTACATATTGTTGGGTTGGATATGAGTATTCTAAAGATAACGCGCCTAAGTTGAAGAGTGTGTCGTATTGGTTCGTTTGTTCTAGTGCTAAATTGATAAAATATTAGTACTTATTTAATATAAAACAGGTGCTTGTTGGTTTTTTTCGGGTTGGTCTCGGTGGTATAAACGAGCTGGCAGGTTATTAAAGATGTTATGCATATAAGGATTTAGATGCGCACTTTCGGTGAAATAATTGGAGTTAGTCCAGGAGATCTCTTTGATAACAGAGATTCTCTAGCTAAAGCTAAAGTTCATCCTCCTTTAGTCGCAGGAATAAGTGGTGGAAAAAATGAGGGCGCTGATTCTATTGTACTTTCTGGTGGGTATGAGGATGACGAAGATTTTGGTGACGTCATTATTTATACCGGCGCTGGGGGGCAACAAAATGGTAAACAGGTTTCAGATCAGGAGCTAGATGGTGTGAACCTAGCTTTGGCTAAAAGTAAAATAGAAAACCTTCCAGTCCGAGTAACTCGCGGACACAAGCATAAGAATGAATTTAGTCCAATCAAAGGCTACCGATATGCAGGACTGTATCATGTAGAAAACTACTGGTACGAAACAGGAAAGTCTGGGTATAAAGTTTGGAGGTACAGATTAATTGCTCAAGAGAGTTCATCTGCTGACTACATAGTAAAAGAGCCAACTGGCGAATATAATGTACCAGGTAGAAAACAATCAACGGTTAATCGTATTGTAAGAAACTATCAAAAAGCTAAGAATGTAAAGTCTTGGCATAATTACAAATGCCAAGTATGTGGGGTAGCAATTGAAACGAGTGCTGGTTTATACGCTGAAGCAGCCCACATTAAACCTTTAGGTGAACCACATAACGGGCCAGATATAGAAAGTAACCTTTTGTGTTTATGTCCCAACCATCATGTTATGTTTGACAATGGTGGCTTTGCTATAAGTGATAATTTAGACCTAATTGGTATTAAGGGTAAACTTAGTGTCGTAAAGAAACACCTCATCAATATCGACTTTATTAGATACCATCGAGAGCATTATCACAAAAATGCATAACAAATAAGGATAGATGTCGCGCAGCCGGGATCCTATCTGGGTGTGGAACAAGCCTGAAGTCACTCTTTATAGTCAATTGCTCGTCGATACTAACAGGAACAAACATATTTTGATTTGAAAAGTCGGTTTTGAAGTTTGGCATAACCGCATCTAAATATGTGAGTAATGGTGATTAGATCACAAGGAGTTAATGCATTCAAGCTCATACCGTGGTGAAATAGAGGTAAGATCAAAATCGAGAATGAGGCTAGGTAGAAACCCTACAGCCTCGCTAGGAAGTTAAATGAAGGTTCAGCATATAATCGACGATTTACAGTCAGTCTTTAGCAAACAGCCTGAAACAAAAAACTATGATGTTGCTTTTGCTTGTTACTCAGAAGATGGGTCTGGATGCATAGAAATTGACTATGTGGAAGCCTTTGATTGGGATGAGGATGAGGAGTTTTTTCTTATTCCTGAAAATTGCGCGAAATATTATGATCGAGAAGCGGTTAAATACAAAGCCGCTCACTTTGTTGAAGAATTAAAAAAGATAAAAATTGAGAACTTTTCAGAGTTTGAAACCTATGTCAGAAAAAGGATAAAAGTAGCAAAGGATGGCTCTGTTATTTCAATAAACTCACCTATGTGGGGAACAGGCGTTCACGATACTGAGAAATTTGTATATTTCTATCACGGCAAAGAGAGCGCGTAGCTTCCGAACAAGAGAATTGGACTCCCGCTCTAATACAAAGCTAACCTTATTGGCGTTGATTTAGGCACTAAAGCTATTCAAGTGTGTATCTACACAAGTAAAAAAAGACCAATCGAATAAATAGAACTGACACCTCAGTAATTCAATGAAGTCCTACTTTAACTCCTGCCGAGTACCGTTGTGTTTGAGTTTTGTAGAGCACTAAGGTTGATTGGAGAATAGCGGTTTTAGTGGAGAGTCATTATCACGATATGATCTAGTAGAGGGTAATATGGTTTCAGAAATGGATTTTCCATCAGAAACAAAAATAAATGGTAAAGAGTCAAATTCATATTACCGTGATTCATTTAAAGTTACGGTGAAGAAACAAAACCTTGAAGCTAAAAATGTATATCACAGCATCTTTGGTTTTTTGCCAAAGCCAGTTCAACTTGCTTTATCCTTTCGGAATTCAGTTGTTAAATACTTCGGTTTTTCATCAAGTAATACAGAAATGTCTTTGCCTCTTGAGGATATTGAAACAGGAAAGAAAGCGGGCTTTTTAACCATTGAATCAGTAGAGCCGTCAGAGGTTATATGTGGTGCATACGAGCCAAATATGGATATGTGGTTATCAGTCTTAAAGTTATCGGAACAAGAGTTTTTAGTTTCTACACTAGTGAATTTAAAAACAAAATCAGGAAAGGTGTATATGGCTTTTATAAAACCATTTCATAAGCTGGTTGCCAAATACTGCATTAGGCAAGCACTTAAAGCAGGTCGTATATAAAAAGAAGCTATGGTGCCAATAATTAATGTTGATCTTTTGGCGCTTTCCACATAATTGCCCCTTAACAGGGCGGCTGTATGCTAAGGATAGTTCGTTGAATAAAATTAATATTAGTGAGAAATTTGGGTTGTTTTCAGATGAATGGACTCCCAAGATTTTGGCTGAATCAAATGGCCAATTAGTCAAAATAGCGAAAGGTACTGGTGAGCTTGTATGGCATACACATGATAATGAAGATGAGTTATTTATTGTGTTTAAAGGACAGCTTACTTTGCAGTTAAGAAGTGGAAATATTGTTCTAAATGCAGGTGAAATGTATGTAGTACCAAAAGGCGTGGAGCATTGCCCTAAAGCTGAGCCTGATACGCATTTCATGATGGTAGAGCCATCCTCTACAGCTCATACAGGCGAACTTGATAGTGAAGTAACGGTATCGTCAGAACATCAAGAATGGATTTAACATCTAATAGATAGGGGTAGAAGTCACGGTTGAAACAGTAAGACTGAAAGCTAGCAGTCGCTACTAGCCTTCATTTTGATTAATTTTGTGCCAATTTCACTCTGATCGTACTATTCGCCACTTTAGATAGATTCAACTTGCTTATAGCCGTTGCTGCTTCATCAACATCCGGCATTTCAACAAAAGCAAAACCTTTTGATTGTCCGGTGTTCTGATCTAAAACTAAGTTACACTCAGAAACAGAGCCATGATCAGAAAATAAAACTCGAATTTCATGTTCAGTGGTTGTTCGAGCAAGGTTGCGGACTAAAATTTTCATATTGTTTACCTAATAAAATTGAGGCGTAAGTGTCTCAGCTATAGGTAAATAAACCAAGGATAATCAGTCAAAAACTTACGTTTGACAAAAAAGACCTATCACAGCAGTTGAAAGCTGGTGGGTTTTAAGTTGCAGATAGAAGGCTTGGAACGGGTGAAAGAGTTTATGGGGAAAATGAATTAATGAATACCCCAGAAGAGCAACAACAATTCTAATGGGTAAAAATACATCACATAACTACGATGCCTTAATCGAAATATTCTCTCAACACACCGCTCCATTATGACTAAAAACATTCATTATTGGTGCGATCTGCACCAATATTGAATGTTTAGTAACAGCGAATGCGTTCAAGATAGGCTCGTTCTTTTACTCTATTTTGATATTCCAGAGGCGTTACATTCACGAGCTTTTTAAATTCATTGAGAAAGTGTGACTGATCACTGAATCCAAGTTCAACCGCGCAATCAGAAAAAATAAGATCGCTATTATGATTAATACTGTAAATAGCTGATTGACAACGGATTGCTCGGCTAAATCCTTTTGGTGTTAAACCGATATCATTCTTAAACATGCGTTGGAGTGTTCGAGTTGTATAACCAGAGAATTTTTCTAGATCCTGAACTTGAATGTTGCCTTTGTGATGGCAAATTTTTTCGATAATCTTGCTGGTTACTCTTGACGATTCTTGTCGTTTATTCTTACCTAAAAATTGATTTACCACACCGACTTGTTGTGAAAAGTCGCCACTGTTTATTACTTGTTCAAGTAGTGGTTCGTAACCTGCAATAACATCATTTAAATCAAGCTCATGTTCGATGAGCTCTTGAGCTGAAACCCTTAGAAAATCAGGAAATACACCAGGTACAAAACGCACGCCAAAGTACTGATGTCCGGGTGTAAACGACGCCGCACCTGCCTCCAATTTTGTTCCACAGACCCGCCCGGTTGGTGAACTTGCATCACAGTCAAATATCATGTCTATACAGCCATCCGGAATCACACTTGTTGGCTCTTGACTGCTGCCGGCTTTAAAGCTGTAGAAGTGAGACACCTCAGGGTTGTTGGGAGCCAACTGAGTCAAAAAACGCTCTGAGTCCAACACAAAAAAAGGTTGTTTTGAATGAATACTAGAAACACGTGATAGCAATGACGAAGCAGACATATCTAACTCTCTAATCCTTGAGTGACAAATACATCTAGCAAAGTAGGTGCCAATTTCATCAGAAATGCACGGAAAAGCAATGTCGCAAAAATACAATACGGGCTTTAATTCTGGCAATAGTATCAAAAGCAACGACTCATTGAACCTCTCCATAATCAGTTCGATAACGTCCAGATAAACGTGAGGGGGTGAGTGAAGAAACAGGCGAAAACAAACTATATGGATATAGGTGATGATATGTCAGCGAACACTAAGATTGATTTTATATACCTTTCAGAGCCAGACATGATTAAGGCTGGCGTGACCGATATGCCCAGTTGCGTTGATACGATGGAAGAGATGTTTGTTCTTTTGCAAAAAGGGGACTATCGCATGGCAGGCCCAAATAGTGATTCACACGGAGCCATGGTTACGTTCCCTGAAGAGTCTCAGTTCCCGACCATGCCAAAACCTACCGCTGACCGCCGTTTAATGGCAATGCCCGCGTATCTTGGTGGTGATTTTCAGACGTGCGGTGTTAAGTGGTATGGCTCGAACATAGCTAACCGAGAGAAAGGACTGCCTCGATCCATTCTTATGTTTACTCTAAACGATATTGAAACCAGTGCCCCATTGGCTTATATGTCGGCGAACTTACTTTCTGCTTACCGTACTGGTGCGATACCCGGTGTTGGTGCTCGTTACTTAGCACGCAAAGATTCGAAGGTCATTGGTCTACTTGGACCGGGCGTAATGGGTAAAACGACAGTGGCCGCCTTTATGGCAGCTTGCCCAGAGGTCGATACGATCAAAATCAAAGGGCGTGGTAAAGCGAGTATGGACAGCTTCATTACTTGGCTTGCCGTTGAATACCCGCAAATCACAAATGTGAAAGTGGTGGACTCCGTTGAAGATGTTGTACGCGATTCCGACTTAGTGACTTACTGTAATTCCGGAGAAACCGGAGACCCCATGACCTACCCGGAAGTTAAACGTGAATGGGTCAAACCAGGTGCATTTTTAGCGATGCCGGCAAGCTGTCGACTGGATGAAGGCATGGAAGGTTCCGATGTCCGAAAAGTGCTGGATAACACGGGTTTATATGAGGCCTGGTATGAAGAAGTGCCGAAACCTGCACACAACCATATCCCCCTTGTGGGCATGCGTTTCATGGACTCAATTCATGAAGGAAAATTGACAAGCGATGAGCTCGAAGATCTTGGAAACATTGTTGCGGGTATTACCCCTGGTCGTAAAAGTGATGACGAAATAGTCGTGTTATCCGTTGGTGGGATGCCAGTGGAAGATGTTGCTTGGGCGACCAAGATTTATCGCAACGCCGTTGAAAAAGGAATTGGCGTGTCACTGAACCTCTGGGATGAACCAGTACTTAAATAAGGAAAAATAGAATGCAACGTATCAATTATTCAACTGGCTCTGCTCTTGAGAAACACGCTGGTTACTCGCGAATGGTCAAAATCGGCAACCGAATTATGATTGGTGGCACAACCGCTGTACAGCCTGATGGTGAAGTCTTTGGCAGCACGGCTTATGAACAGGCTCAATACATATTCGGTCGATTTATTGAGTTACTCAAACGCGCCGATGCCGAGGCGAAAGATGTCTATAAAGTGAAAGTTTATGTGACTGATATGGGGCAAGCAAAAGATGTCGCGACCGCCTACAGTGAGTTTTTCAAGGGAGTTTGCCCGTTGTTCACTATGGTCGAAACTCCAAAGCTCAATCGTCCAACTCAGTTTGTTGAGATTGAGCTTGAAGCCATGCTCGATTGTGAAGTGTGCGAAGAGTAATAAATGACCGCGATACGGATGCCTCTTCATGTCGGTAAGGAGTGAAATATGTTGAAAAGGTTACATGACAGCCCCTCAGATACAGAGTGTGTGACCATCACTTTTGAAGGCGAGCCGTTACGAGTTCCGGCCGGTGAAACGGTTCTTGCTACCGTCATGGCGGCGGGGGCGGGTTACAACCGAACCTCGCCGATAAGTGGAGCACCTCGAGCTGGATATTGTCAGATGGGGGTTTGCTTTGAATGCTTAATGGAGATCGATGGTATCCCTAATCAACAAGCGTGTGCGATACAAGTGTACGACGGTATGGTCGTAAATCGTCAGAACGGTAAGAAGGTGTTGGAGAATGGGTAAAATCTACGATCTTATCATCATTGGTGCTGGGCCCGGTGGCGTCGCTGCTGCGGTCACTGCCGACAATCTCGGGCTAAACGTCTTGGTGGTTGATGAACAACCCGAACCCGGCGGGCAGATCTATCGTTCAATGGAGCGCAGCCGTAC
This sequence comes from Vibrio phycocola, assembly GCF_053850235.1. Lineage (NCBI taxonomy): Bacteria > Pseudomonadati > Pseudomonadota > Gammaproteobacteria > Vibrionales > Vibrionaceae > Vibrio > Vibrio phycocola. The sequence goes on from NZ_JBSQDJ010000006.1 coordinate 465,291, forward strand.
CGAAAATACACATGTACTTGGTAAAGATTATTTTGCCGGAAAACCACTTATCGAAGCTTTTCGACTTTCGGCTGTGAATTATATGCCAAATACCACGGTACTCAATATTGCCAATCAATTCGATGTCGATCTCTTATCTGCTGGAAAGACACAAAGAGTAAGAGGCCGTCGACTACTTCTTGCCATTGGTGCTGCAGAGCGTCCGGTTCCAATGAAAAACTGGACATTACCTGGTGTTATGGGGGCTGCGGCCGCTGATATTTTATTCAAATCCGCTGACATGGTTCCCGATGAGCCAGTGGTTATCGCAGGTAGCGGGCCGTTGTTGCTCTTGGCCGCTTGTCACCTCGTTGACAATGGTGTGCACATTTCAGCGATGGTTGAGACCGCAGGTTTTAGTGATTACTTCAAAGCTATTCCCTTTATGCCGAAAGCGCTTTTACGTAGTGATTATCTCGTAAAAGGTTTGCTGATGCGATTAAAGCTAAAACGTGCTGGTGTGCCTCTCTATATGGGTTGTCGTGATCTCGAAGTGACCGGTGACGAACGAGCTCAGGGGTTGCGCTTTACCTGTCGTGACAAGCAGATGGATATCGCGGCAAAAACTGTTTTGCTGCACGAAGGGGTGGTGCCGAACTTGCGTCTTAGTCATTCAATTAACTGCGAACATGAATGGTACGAACCACAACGCTATTGGAAACCTAAACTCGATTCATGGGGGCAAACCAGTGTCGATGGTGTGTCCATTGCCGGTGATTCAGCGGGAATTGGTGGCGGTCCAATGGCGGCGGCTAGGGGTCACTTGGCTGCGATTGATAGTGCTTACAAGCTGGAAAAAATTAATCAACTGAAACGTGATCATATAGCGGAAGAGCATAGAGTTAACCTTAACAAGGAACTATTCATTCGACCTTTTCTTGATCATGTTTTTCCACCTAATCGGCAGGCTTTGGTCCCTGAAAATGATGAGACACTCGTCTGCCGCTGCGAAGAAATAACCGCAGGGCAAATTCGTCAAGCGATAGCTCAAGGAGCAAGTCATCCAGCGCAAATCAAAGCTCGAACTAGAGCGGGTATGGGCCCTTGCCAAGGAAGGATGTGTGCCGCAACGATCTCAGAAATCATTGCCGATAACTGTGCGATTGACATCACTGACGTTGGGACGATGCGCGTTCGAACGCCATTGAAGCCTTTGAGCATAGAACAGTTTGCCAACATGACGTTTGGTGAGAGTGACTGACTTAGAGTATGTGGAGTGAGCTTCGGCTCTTTCACATCATTGCAAAAGAGAGACAACATGAAGACAAATGCAGATGTCATCATTATTGGCGGCGGAATCATCGGCTGCTCGACCGCCTACTATTTGGCAAAAAAAGGAAAGTCGGTCATCGTTTTGGAGAAAAGCCAGGTTATGGGGTACGGCGGTTCCAGCCGCAATGGGGGTGGGGTGCGCCAATCAGGGCGAGATAAACGCGAACTTCCATTGGCGATGTACGGCGTTGAAAACTTGTGGCCGAACCTCTCAGAAGAGTTAGGGACAAATGTCGAATACTACCAACATGGTAATTTGCGTCTAGGGAAAACGGATGACCATATCGATATTCTTAAGGGCTTAACTGAGATCGCGGTCGGTCAAGGGCTCGATGTAAAGATGGTCAGCGGTGAAGAAGTCAGAGAAATTTGCCCACATTTGTCACATGAAGTTATTGGAGCGAGCTGGTGCCCAAGTGATGGTCATGCTAATCCGCTACAGACGACGTTAGCTTTCCATAATGCTGCGCGAAAGCTCGGAGTCACCTTTTTAACCGGACAAGATGTACTCTCTTTGAAAATGGTGGCCGGTGAGTTGCGTACGGTGGTGACCGCTGGTGGTATCTTTGAAGCAGACAGAGTTGTCTTAGCGGCAGGCCTTGAAAGTCGGCCAATTTCTCGAACCGTTGGCGTCGATGTGCCAATGAAACCCATTGCTTTGGATACGCTCATAACAGACGCACAACCACCAATGTTCTACCAAATGCTCGGCACTGCGATGGCGGATTTTTATGGTCATCAGACGAGTCATGGGTCGTTTGTTTTCGGTGGCGGTTCACCTTTAGATTCAAGCCTTGTTAAACAGAGTTCGGACCATACACCAATAGAAGCAACAGCAGACACCTGTCGTGGAATTCTTAGCTATATTCCTGCGCTGAAACACGCGAAAGTGGTGCGAAGTTGGGTTGGCATTGTTGATTTATGTGAAGACAAAGTCCCTGTTCTAAGCAAAGTTGAGGATGTTCCAGGATTAATATTGGGGTGTGGACTCTCAGGGCATGGCTTTGGGATCGCACCTTCGGTCGGTACCGTATTAGCCGAATTAGCGTGCGATGAAACCCCGTCTGTCGATATTAGTGGGCTGAGCTATGAACGCTTTTTAGGGCGGACTTTATAGGCATTATCTTCAAAGGAATGTCGCAAAATTGCAATACAGAAATGCCGTTGAAGAATAGGATCAAGGGTAACTTGTCACTCAAAAAACTTCGAGCACAATCCAAATAGCGGTAATGATTGAATAGAAGTGATCGCAGGCTAAGTGACGAGCAACACGTAGATTTCGAAGGAATGTTAAGCATAACGAAATGTAAAGGAGATACAACAATGGGGACTAACCTCAAAAAGACACTGGGCTTTTGGTCTTGTTTTGCCGTTGCTGTTGGCTGTGTAGTGGCATCTAGTACCTTAGTGTCGCTTGGCCAAGGAATGGGAATAGCGGGCGGTGGCTTTGTTATTGCCATGATAGCGGCGTGGGTGCTACAGCATTTTTCAGCACAAAGTTACGCAGAACTTGCGTGCATGATGCCAGCTTCTGGTGGCATTCGAACCTACACACGTGTAGCAATGGGAGCATTGCCCGCCGTAGTCGCAACCTTACTAGGATATTTAGTACCAAACCTGTTGGCGGTACCTGCTGAGCTCACTGTAGCAGGGTCGGTACTGACTGAAACCTTTTTTCCAAGTTTGTCACCCATTTTACTTGGGGGGCTAATTCTCGGATTCCTTATGGTGATGAATATTATTGGTGTCGATATTTTTGCTCGCTTGCAAATCCTCTTCACGCTTACGATGATTATTTCAATTGCTTTACTAGGTATTATTGGACTTACAGGGATAGGTGCTTTGCCAGCTCCAGAACTCGCTGACATTCCTTTTAACGCCATGGGAGCGGGAGTGTTTAGTTTAACGGCATTGGCCATTTGGCTATACATAGGAATCGAGTTTGTGACTCCCTTAGCTCAGGAAACCAAGAGAGCTGAGAAAAATATTCCACGAGCTATGGTTGCCGGTCTTATCGTGATCTTTGGCGTGAACCTAGTGTATGGTTTTGCACTATTGAAATATGTCCCCGCTGAACAACTTGCGTCATCTAATCATCCTCACGTTGATATGGCTCTAGCGATGCTAGGTAAACCGGGAATGATTTGGATTTCAATCGTATCTATTTTTGCTAGTGCCAGTACGATTAATACCGTCATTGGTGTGGTACCGCGGATGCTTTATGGAATGGCGTTGAGTCATGAGTTACCTAAAGTATTTAGAAAGATTCATCCTAGATTCCGCACACCATGGGTCGGGATCTTGTTCATGTCCGGGGGCATTGGCGCTTTTTTCTTCGGTGGCATTGCTAACTCACCTAATTTAATTGTCTACATTTTGTCAGCATGTTGCGCTTGGTTGTTCTGTTACATTATCGCGCATATCAATGTCATTATTTTAAGGTTCCGTTATCCAAATGTGCGTCGTCCATACAAGACTCGGTTCTATCCCGTGCCACAAGTTCTTGGTTCATTAGGGATCGGTTATACCATCTTAAATATCGCACCCGTGCCTGAGATGGCGGATGCAATCTATAACCTTGTCGGAATAATGGTTGTGCTTGCGTTAGTGTATGCGGTGGTCTGGTTGAAGTTTGTGGTTAAACAGCCTCTGTTCCAACCGTTAGAAATGAAAGAAGCGCAATCGGAGTGGAAAAAAGTTAACGATGATCTGGCACCGACCGGTATTCAGGCCACATTTAGCATCGAACCGGACTCGCGCCCAAATACCGTGTGATTTCAGTATCCCAAATTTAAAAAGGATTTTATTATGTTTTTAGTTCAAGCAATTATCCGCCCAGAAAAATTAGGCGAAGTGACAGATGCTCTTGCAGAATCTGATATTCAAGCGCTTACTAAAGTGCCTGTCATTGGCCGCGGCCGACAAAGTGGGCTTAAAGTGGGAGATATCAGTTATAAAGATCTCCCTAAAGAAATGATTCTGACGGTGGTTGAAGACTATCTGAAAGACGACGCAGTTCAGACTATTATCAAAGCCGCGCGTACCGGTGACGGCAATCGGGGCGATGGTCGTGTGTTTGTCATCCCAGTTGCGGAGAGCTACAACATCCGTACCGGTGAGCAAGACGAAGAGTAGTGGATTCATTAACCTAGGTAGAGCTTTATGAGTGTAAAACCCAATGCTTTCACAATGGCGCAGTCCGCTCTTTACAATCATTCGTTAGCATTCTCTCAGTACTGGGGGGATGCGGCTCAAGCAGATGAGGGCACTGTTCAATTCAGTCGCTTGCCTGACGAACTCGCCAACTTGAGAATTAGGCCTGACTTTAGGAAACGTTGGATGGGAGGTACATGCGCAATGAATATTGTATTTTCTCATCCAATAGCTGAACAATGTCATGGCAGAATTGAATTCAAGGGGTCACGAGGTGGTGTCTTTACCGGCAAAGCCAATGGAGAGGAATGTGCTCAGCTTTTATCAACGTTAGATGCTGATGACATGCTAAAAAAGACCTTGCTTTCGGTCGATCTTGATAGCTTAGTCTTCGATATAAAAGACGGTATGGTTCAATGCACTTTAACGCCTTATGGTGGTGGAATGGCCTACATGGTGATACCGCCAGTCCGCACCGCCATACCCCTTCCGCCAGAGCAAATACTCCCATTGGCGGAAGCGTTGAAAACTATTGGCTCCCATATTCAGAAAATATAAATAGCGATCGATACTTTGATGGGAACGTGTCAGACAGATAGACACGTTCCTTTTTGTTTCTAGTCAAACTACTTCAGATATTGCGAATGAAACTCTAGATGACTGTCGATATAACTGCTAATGAAAAAATAGCTATGGTCATAATCGGCTCTCATTCGGAGTTGCAAATCTGCGCCACTTATCTTTGCGGCCTCGATCAGTCGTTGGGGTTTTAACTGCTCATCTAAAAATTGGTCAGCTTCGCCTTGTTCTACCAGAATCGGCAGTGTCGATCCGTCTTTGAGTAACTCGCTGGCATCAAACTGTGCCCAAGTTGATTTATCGTTCCCCAAATAATGAGAAAAAGCTTTCTGCCCCCAAGGACAATCGATCGGATTGCAGATTGGGCTAAATGCTGAGACCGAGTGAAAGCGCTGTTGATTTTTTAACGCGATGGTTAGCGCGCCATGACCACCCATACTGTGTCCAGAGATCGACCGTTTATCGCTAACAGGAAAATGAGCTTCGATAAGACTAGGCAGTTCATTCACCACATAGTCATACATGTGATAATGCGTGTTCCACGGTGATTCAGTGGCATTGATGTAAAAGCCGGCTCCTAAGCCAAAGTCATAGGCACCATCGTTATCATCGGGTACGCCTTCACCGCGTGGGCTGGTATCGGGTGCGACAATTGCGATGCCTAATTCGGCGGCTTTTTTAAATGCACCTGCTTTTTGCATGAAGTTTTGATCATCACAGGTCAATCCTGACAACCAATACAAAACGGGTACCTTGTTTTCTTTGCTTGCGTTTGGCGGCAAGAAAATGGCAAACCGCATGGTACAGTTTGTCGCACTAGAGTCATGTTGATATTGTTTATGCCAACCGTTCGCCACTTTAGTTTGACTTATCTTTTCTAGGTTCATCGCTGCTCCGCTTTTGCCAAAAATAAAAACAGCCTTAATGAGGTTGTTAAGACTGTTTCGATGTCATTGTTAATCGCTTTCGTTATTTAATTTTCTTTCGTCAGAATTACTTATCGAAATGAACGACACTACGGATACTTTTTCCTTCGTGCATTAGGTCAAAGGCGTCATTGATACCTTCTAGCCCCATGGTGTGAGTAATAAAGTCATCCAAGGCAAACTCGCCATCCATATAACGGTTGACGATATCAGGCAACTCAGAACGACCTTTTACACCACCGAATGCAGTACCGCGCCATACACGACCTGTCACTAATTGGAACGGACGAGTTGAGATTTCTTGGCCTGCACCCGCAACACCAATAATAACTGACTCTCCCCATCCTTTGTGACAACACTCTAGTGCAGAACGCATAACGTCGACGTTACCGATACACTCGAATGAATACTCAACACCACCGTCGGTCATTTCGACGATCACATCTTGAATGGGCTTGTCATAATCGCGTGGGTTGATACAGTCTGTCGCGCCAAGCTTTTTCGCAAGCTCGTATTTGCTCTCATTGATATCAATTCCGATGATGCGGTTTGCTCCCGCCATTTTCGCCCCAATGATCGCTGATAGCCCGATACCGCCAAGACCAAAAATCGCAACATTGTCGCCTTTTTCAACTTTAGCAGTATTGAGAACCGCACCCATGCCCGTTGTAACGCCACAGCCGAGTAAGCACACTTCTTTGAGTGGGGCATCTTTATTGACTTTGGCTAACGAAATTTCGGGTAATACGGTAAATTCGGAAAACGTTGAGCAGCCCATATAGTGATAGATTGGCTGTCCATCTTTATAGAAACGAGTCGTGCCATCTGGCATAAGTCCTTTGCCTTGGGTTTCACGTACGGCACTACATAAGTTGGTTTTTCCCGATGTACAGAATTTACATTCGCCACATTCTGCCGTGTAAAGTGGGATAACATGGTCGCCAACTGAAACACTTGTGACACCTTCACCGATCTGTTCGACAATTCCGCCGCCTTCATGACCTAATATCGCTGGAAAAATACCTTCAGGATCTTCACCTGATAAAGTAAAAGCATCGGTATGGCACACGCCACTGGCAACAATGCGGACTAACACTTCGCCCTTGCGTGGTAACATCACATCAACTTCTTCAACAGACAATGGTTGATTCGGGCCCCAAGCAATTGCAGCTTTGGATTTGATGAATTGATCAGTCATTTAAACTCCTTATTAAGTGTTCTACGTTCTTATTGTTCTAAATAGTAAGATATTGATTGTATTGATAAGTCAGGCGTAAATTTTTTAACGCTACTGTATCGAATTGAATTCATGCTTGTGGTCAGTCTAACAGAGAAGAATCTTGTTCAATCATGATTTGTTTCATTTCTTCAAAGTGCTGTCGCGAAAAATCGTTAATACCTTCCCAATCTCTCGCCGTCTTTTCAGCAACTTCGTCGGATAAAATATTCAAAGGGCGGCCGGAAGACATCGCGGTAATAAGAATCTGACAGGCGCGTTCAAGTGTCCAAATATCGTCAAAGGTTTCACCAATATTATCTCCAGCAACTAACACACCATGGTTCCCCATTAATAATCGACGATTATTGGCGAGCAGTCCCGCAAGGCGCGCGCCTTCTTCAGCGGTATCAGCCATACCACCAAACATAGTATCAACCGAAACTCTATTAAAATAACGAGCAGTGTTTTGGTCAATAGGTGGAATACTTGGATTTTTTAATGTAGATACAGCAGTGGTATACACAGGATGAAGGTGCATTGCGACGCGAACATGCGGTAATCGTTTGTGCAGTTGACCATGGATCGACCAAGCGGTTCTATCAACACCAAATTGTTCGGCGCTCGATTCATCATCAGCGTTAACTAATAATAGGTCACTCGCGCGTACACGTGAAAAGTGCTTCCATTTTGGATTGATTAGAAATTGTTTGCCATCATCGGAAACCGCAGCACTGAAATGGTTAGCGACCGCTTCATGCATCCCTAAACTCGCAACAATGCGTAGTGATGCTGCGAGATCGATGCGTAATTCTTCTTCAATTGAAAGTGCCACAATAGACTCCAAAAGCTGTGCTCAGATTTCTCTGAGCACAGCTTCCATAATTATGATTTAGGGACGAGAGCTTCAATGTCTTCAGCGGTTGGCGCTTGGAAGCTGTACTTTTCCAGTAATGCGGTGTATTCAGGCGTTTTGCTGAACTTCTCCAATCCTTCAATAAGCGCATTTTTAACTTCGTCGTTTCCTTTCTTTACACCGTAACCATTAAGGACAGGGTAAATCAGAGTCTCAGATGAAATCACAACGCGGTTGCCAACTTTGTCAATAATGCCTTTAGCAACTGCGGCATCGGTGATCTGAGCTTCTACGGCTCGAGAAAGCACTGCTTGTGTTGTTTCAGGGTCAGTTGGATATTCGCTGATCATAATTGGTTCTAAATTGTTGGCTTCACAGTATTCTACTGAAAGCTTTTGCAATTGTTTCAACCAAGCGGTACCCGCCATTGACCCAATTTTGTGTCCACAGAAATCCTCAGGTACTTTAGGCTGATATTCGTTACCTTTGATAGCGATGATAGACTCTCCACTTTTTAAGTATGGAATCATATCAATCACCTTCATACGCTCTTCGGTAATGTACATCGAGGAGTTAGTAATATCGAAGCGACCACCTTGTAACCCAGGAATTAAATTTGCCCAACGTGTATCGATGTTTTGAGCTTCTAACCCCATCACTTTTGCAAGGCCGTCAAGAAATTCAATGTCGAATCCAGCTGGCTTATTGTTCTCCATGTACTCATACGGGAAGAATGTCATATCAGAACCGGCGATAATTTTACCGGATTCTTTAAACGCTAATGCGCTACCAGAACTTATTGCCAAGGTTGTGCCAATAAGGCCAATAGTCGCAGAACGAATAGCTTTCTGTAGAGTGCGATTAGTGATTGTCATAATTATTCCTTTAATTAATGTGAGTTAAAAAAGTTACGGACTAGTCCGCTTGTTGAACAAAAAATGAAGCGCCATCTGGCTTGGGGGGCAGCTTCATGGTGTTTTCTGTAGTACGAATCTCACCACTTTCACAGCCCCATACTATGGTGCCTGAATCACTGCTAGGAAGAGGGTTATACCCAAATGGCAACGCATCTTCCGCCGCATAAACATTGATGAAAATCGTGCGCGGTAAATCGGATTCATTAGGACTTGAAGCATGCAGTAACCTGGTGTGCATGAAACAAACTGTGCCGGGCGATCCATAACAAGATATCGGCGTTTTACAGCGTGTTTCTTGTACATCTTCGTTTACGGTGCCGGTGAACTTATCGCCGTCCCAGTGGGAGAATAAAGGACCTTTGTGGCTCCCTGGAACGACTTGTAATGGCCCATTAGCTTCATTGACTTCCCCTAGCATCAATAAACATGTTACTAAGTCGTCGTTACTATGGGGTGTGAATGGGAAATCTTGATGCCATTTCACAACCGTTGCAGTGCGGGGTAACTTAGAATTCACTTTGCTATGGTGTAATCGAGCCCCTTTACTTCCTACAAGTTGACCTGCTATCTGAGCAACTTTGGATTCAAGTGCAACGTGCTTGAATGCATCAGATATTTCAGTGGGTGACGTAATTCGTCGCAACGATGGGTGATCGGCAGTATGGTCGCTTTCGATATCAAACCGAGCACGGCCATCCAGCGTTTCTCCCCAAGGTTCCATGTGTTGACGGCTCTCTTCTACCCATGTATCGAAGTCGTTTTGAAGGGCCGCAATTTCTTTTTGGTCTAACACATTTTCAACGACGAGAAAGCCTTGTTCGTTGTATTGATCTATCTGCCATTGTTCAATCATAAGTCACTCCTTATTTAGGTAAAAGATACATCCTTGAGGAAAGCTTGGACGCGAGGGTTATTGCCTTCACGTAGCGTTTGAGGGGGCTCATCACAAACGATCCGACCTTGTTCCATGAAGACGACACGGTCTGAGACTTTGAAGGCAAAGTTCATTTCATGAGTCACAATCACCATAGTGATCCCTTCTTTTGCTAAGTCTTCGATGACTTGCAGTACTTCATTTACTTTTTCTGGATCTAATGCCGAGGTTGGCTCATCGAAAAGCATGATCTGTGGTCTCATCATCAGTGCTCTCGCAATAGCCACTCGCTGTTGTTGACCACCAGAAAGTTGATGTGGGTATTTCCACGCGTGATCCAACATCCCGACTTTATCTAATAGCTGGTAGGCTTGTGTTTCTAGCTCTTGCTTAGACGCGATTTTGTTATAGCTTGGGGCCAACATTAAGTTTTTTAGAACCGTTAAATGAGGGAATAGATTGAAGCTCTGAAACACCATACCTATTTTCTTTTGATGCTCTGGGTGCTCAATTAAGCGAGATTTTGCAGAGCCGTGGCGCGATAGCTTCAAAAAAGGTTGGCCGTAGATATCAATCTCACCATTATCTAGTTGCTCAAGCCCATTCAGTAATCGAATTAATGTTGTCTTACCTGAGCCCGATGGCCCAATAACCGAGACCACTTCACCTGGCTTAATGCTTAAATTAACTGAACCCAATACTTCGACATTGTTATAGGCTTTATGTAACTTAGTCGCGTTAAGCGCTGGTCCATTAAATTTTTCAACAGAGTCTGTTAACGGAGCTGGTGTGCTCTGGATTTGTTTAATGAATTCATCTGATGGTTTTTTTGTATCGGTCCCTTTGGTTACATCAAGGTATTGTTCTAAACGAGTGAGTAGAAAATCGAACACTGTCACGATAAACACGTAATACACTGCTACGGCAAACATGGTTTCTAGAACAAGAAAGTTTTGACTATAGAGACGTTGCCCCACCATTAGAATTTCGGTTAAAGAAATGACCGATACCAGTGATGTAAGCTTAACGATTGAAATATATTCATTGGCTAAAGCGGGTAGTGCAACACGCAATGCTTGAGGAATGACAATCAACCATTGAATACCGACAAAGCGAATACTCAATGCTTTGGCCGCTTCTCCTTGTCCCTTAGGAACCGCTAACAAGCCACCACGGTGAATTTCCGCGACGTACGCGCTCTCACATAAAACCATTGCAATCAAACCTGCGGTGAAAGGGTCAGCCAATATCACACTGGTTGCTGGGATTAATTGGGGTATGTTGTAAACAAAAATTAAGAGAACGAGCAGCGGTAAACTACGAAAGAACCAAATATAAATTTTTGACGGTGTTGATAGAATCGCAAATCGTGATTGCTTTCCTAATGCGAGAACAAAACCCAAGATAATACTGAGGATCCATGTGGCCAAGCTTAACTTTATAACAGTCCAACTTGCTAACCAGAAATCAGCCAAACTAAATAAACTGAACATATAGTTCCAATCAAACACCATAAATCTGCTACCTTTCCCTAGTATATTTAATAAAACTCAATATTGATTTTAATCATGAATACCTCAAATTTGTGTAATTACTATGTCGTTGAAATTGTATTGGTAGCAATTATTTTTTTTTGTCTCATGGTTTAAAAAAAACTATTCAATCGTTATTTTTTAGTAACGAAAAATATTCTTAGATGACCGAAATTTTATATTTTATTGCTTATTTATCTTGCCCTAAAATAGTTCATTTATGCACGAATTTAAGCGCAAGGTAAATAAAGTGATTGATAGTTAGATATTGGCTGGTAATTAGAACGTGCATCACGATTGGGCGTTGTTCTCTGTAAGAGGATAATTTTCTAAAATGGAACCTTGTCCCTAAGTCGCTAGAACAGCAGGGTTTAGCGCCATTTCTAGTGTTAGGTGTAGGAAGATTTGCTTGAAAAAAACTTATGCAGATACGTCGTTGGAGTCGAAATGAAGAGTTATTGTCGATACTCTGTGGTTAGGTATGGGGCTTTCTTATAATTTTATTGTCTATAAATAATTGGTGTAAGCGTTATTAATTGGATTAGAATTTTAATGTCTTAAAAGTACTGAACATTAGTAGCGTACTTAAATATATAGAATCTGCTAATAACGCCATCTTTGTTTCACTTTTATTCATATTATAAAAACATCGAAATCAGCCAAAAGGAACCTTGATGAAAACACAAATTAAACATCTCGTATTTGATATGGGTGGTGTACTGGTACAAATCGATTGGCACGGTCAAATGTCAAAATTACTGGGAGAAGATATTCCATTTGAAGAAATGCATCAGCGTTGGGCTAATTCACCTGCCGCAACGGCGTTTGAGGAAGGTGAAATTGAGTTTGATACGTTTAGAAAGCAGTTGATGGACGAAAATAACCTCGTGGTGACACCCGAGGAGTTTGAGCATTGTTACCGCAATATTGTCCAAGATGACTTCCCTGGCATTGTTGAGATGTTAGAAAAGCTTAAACCGAATTATACCTTGAGCTTACTTAGCAATACCAACGTCCTCCATTTGGATATGCTGGTTAAACGCAATAGCTTTTTACCTTTGTTGGATAACCCTTTCACTAGCATCGAATTTGGTGTTATGAAACCTCACGTCGAGATTTACCAAAAGCTGATTACTGCGTTGAACTGTCAACCGCAAGAGATTCTGTTTTTTGATGATGGCGACAAGAATGTTCTCGTAGCCCGCGAATTAGGCCTCAATGCCGAACGTGTCTTCGGGCCAGATGATATCAAAGCAACGTTTGCAAAGTATGGAATTCAATACGGAGAGTGACAGCGGTTTAATCGAGTGAATTCGATTGAGATGAAAACCCAGTTATCAAGTGTGACAACCTGATAACTGGAGATTGAGGTTACTTAGCTAATGCTTTAAATAGCTCAGTAAATTTGGTAAGACCTTCTTCTGCGATTTCATCTGTCATCGTTAATGCTGGCAAGAAACGAATCACATTGGCGTAGAATCCACAGGCTAACAGCACTAAACCATATTGTTGTGCGTTAGCAATAATCTCTTTGGTAAGCTCGGTATTCGGCTGATCGGCATCCCCATTAGAAACCAGTTCAAGGGCGATCATCGATCCTTGGTTGCGAACCTCAAGGATTTGATCTGGGAATTGGTCTTTTAGCGCATTGAGCTTTTTATTAAAGATCATTCCAATCTCGTTTGAACGTTGGACTAAATTCTCTTCTTCAATCACGTCCAATACGGCCAAAGCAGCCGCACAACCCACCGGAGAACCACCGTATGTACCGCCTAAACCCCCAGGTAACGGTGCGTCCATGATGTCACTTTTTCCAACCACGGCCGATAGTGGGTAGCCACCTGCGATACCTTTTGCCATTGAAACAAGGTCTGGTTCGACATTGGAATACTCTATCGCGAACATTTTGCCAGTACGACCAAATCCACTTTGGATTTCATCTGCAATCAATACAATCCCGTGTTCATCACATATCTTGCGTAGAGCAACTAAAAATTCTGTAGGCGCAGAATAGAAGCCACCTTCACCTTGAACCGGTTCGATAATGATTGCCGCAACATCAGATGGATCAATATCGACTTTAAATAGATTTTTTAGCGCAGTCAGTGCACTTTTTACTGAGACGTCATGGAGTTCAATCGGGTAGGGCACGTGATATACATCACCGGCGAAAGGTCCAAATAGATGTTTGTATGGAGTGATTTTACCGGTCATCGCCATGGTTAAATTGGTGCGGCCATGAAACGCGCCATTAAATGCAACAACCCCTCGACGACCTGTGTGAGCTCGAGCAATTTTTACACAGTTTTCAACAGCTTCAGCGCCACTGTTTAAGAAGACCGCTTTCTTCTCTGAATTTCCCGGTGCGATTTTGACCAACTTTTCCGCCAATTCAACCGCAACTTCATAAGGGTTGACCATCAGGCAAGTGTGGCTAAATTTTTCGACTTGATTCTTTACGGCATTGGTGACTTTTGGGTGGCTATGCCCGGTATTACATACTGCAATGCCAGTGGCGAAATCGATATAGCGGTTGCCATCGACATCCCAGATTTCAGCGTTCTCGGCTTTTTCAACAAAGACGGGATAGGCGTTACCCTGGCCGCGAGCGAAGACGGCATTTTTTCTTGTTTGTAATTCAGAATTGTTCATGATGTTGTTCTCATTAATCGTACTAACAGATAATTAAAAAGGCGATTAGCGACCTAGGCCACCCATACACAAGTATTTAATTTCCATGTAATCATCCAAACCATATTTAGACCCTTCACGCCCATTACCCGATTGTTTGACGCCACCAAAAGGAGCAGCGGCATTTGAAATGGCCCCTTCATTGATACCGACCATGCCGTATTCGAGCTGTTCGGCTACTCGCCAAATTCTGCCAATGTCTCGAGCATAAAAATAGGCGGCCAAGCCATATTCGGTATCATTGGCTAAAGTGATAACGTCACTTTCATCTTCAAATGCGATGATAGGGGAGACTGGCCCGAATATTTCGTTCTTAGCGACAGGCATCTCGTTAGTGACGTTCGTTAAGATGGTTGGCTGATAAAAAGCATCACCTGCAGCATCTTGCTTGCCACCAAGTATCAGCGTGGCACCTGCTGCGATGGAATCGTTCACTAGGGTATCGACATCAAGAACGGCAGCGCTACTGACCATTGGCCCCACTTGGGTATTTTCATCCAAGCCGTCGCCTAGTTTAAGTTCGGTAACAGCTGCCGTGAATTTTTCTGTAAATTCATTGAGTACGCCCTGTTGAACAAAAATTCGGTTGCTACAGATACATGTTTGTCCCGCGTTGCGATATTTTGATGTCATAGCGCCTTGAACCGCTGCGTCAATATCAGCGTCGTCAAAGACAATAAATGGTGCATTGCCACCGAGTTCCATGGAGACTTTTTTCACGGTTGTTGCGCACTGACTGATGAGTTGTTTGCCGACAGCGGTAGAACCGGTGAACGTAAATTTGGCAATATCTGGATGCTGAGTAAGGACTTTCCCCATTCCTCTCGCATCATCACCAACGACAACATTAAACACACCAGCTGGAATGCCAGCTCGCTCAGCTAACTCTGCCATGGCTAAAGCAGATAAAGGCGTTTGCGTCGCTGGGCGTACAACAAATGTACAACCGGCAGCAAGAGCTGCAGCGGCTTTGCGAGCAATCATGGCATTGGGGAAATTCCACGGTGTAATTGATGCGACAACACCGACAGGTTGTTTAATCACAATGATACGTTTATCACCAGATGGCGCAGGGATGGTATCTCCGTAAACACGCTTGCCTTCTTCAGCAAACCATTCAATATAAGCGGCCCCATATGCGATCTCGCCTTTTGCTTCTGCGAGTGGCTTGCCTTGCTCTAAGGTTAAGATTTTGCCCAGATCATCTTGGTGTTGCATCATCAAGTTGAACCAGTTTCTCAATACAATTGCGCGCTCATTGGCTGATTTCGCCGACCATGATGCTAAAGCTTCTTTGGCGGCTTTCACTGCGAGTTCGGTTTCAACAATGCCCGCGTTACTTACTGTCGCTACGATATCTCCATTTGCTGGGTTCGTAACATCCAGTTGCGAGGCACTGCTATGCCAACTTCCATTGATATAAGAAAAGCACTTCAGTAGTTGTGCGTCGTGTAAATCGGGTTGTTGTTTGCTGTCCATGTTTTGTCTGTGCCTCCAGTGCTGAGTATTTTTCTATTGAATAGTAAATACATTCGCGGTTAAATATTAAACTTTTAACGCTATGTTTGAAGTATATAAAACATTAAGGATTTTAATGCGCGCCGATTCGATCATCCCAAGACCTATCACCGAGTATGACTTACGCTTGCTACGCATATTTGTATCTGTGGTGGAGCACGGAGGGTTTGCGGCAGCGGAAGGAGCGCTCGGCATTACACGGTCGACGATCAGTGTTCATATGACCAATCTGGAAACGCGAATGAATCTCAAACTTTGTCTACGAGGCAGAGCTGGATTTTCATTGACCGAAGAAGGACAAATCGTCTATCGATCGATCATTGATTTATTTGAGTCGCTGAATGATTTTTCATTGATGGTGGGGACATTAAGTAAAGAACTCAGTGGCGAACTTGTTATCTTATGTGCGGACCAACTCGATGAGACCAAGCAGACGCGACTTGCGAGCGTTATTGAGATGGTGCATCAAGAATCGCCCGGGCTGCATATTGTTCTCGACGGCGACTCGATTTCGAACATCGAAAAACTGTTACTCAAAGATAAGGCCCATATCGGAATCTTTCCTGCATACCAACCGATCGAAGGGTTGAGTTATCGTCCACTTTCGAGCGAGCCGATATATCTGTGTTGTGGCGAGAAACACCCATTTTTTAATCTCATGGACAGTCAAATTACAGCGGATAAGCTTGCGTCCGCATCGACAATTCATCCTGGAATTGATATCCACCAAGAGGGGCGGGAGCAGTTAAC
Source organism: Vibrio phycocola (assembly GCF_053850235.1). NCBI lineage: Bacteria > Pseudomonadati > Pseudomonadota > Gammaproteobacteria > Vibrionales > Vibrionaceae > Vibrio > Vibrio phycocola. The sequence goes on from NZ_JBSQDJ010000006.1 coordinate 481,614, forward strand.
GAAGCTAAATCTTAACGCTCGTTCTTATCAGTTTGATATGCGTAAAGCGATGATATTGTCGGGTAAATACTTAGGCTACATGCCGCAAAGCTACATTCAAAATGAGCTCAACTTGGGATTACTTAGAATCATTCAACCCAGCATATTGACCTATCAGTTTGATCTCTCTTTGGTGCAAAAGAAGATCCCCAGAGAGACACGTAAGGTTGAGCTATTACAGAATGCCTTTAGCTTGGTATTTGAGCGTAACGCCGATTAAAATACCGTCGGCCAATCTCTTTGGTCGGTTAACCCTATGGTGCTGGCGGCTAACGTTTGTACACACGCCATTGGCGGCGTCTCGATATGGGTGACAAGCTTGGTTGATACTGACGATAAATGAACAGGTAATTGTTCTATGATGAGATCGTTAGAATAGCGCGATAACTCCGCGGCTGTTCTTGGCATTAGCGTTGAACCCAATCCCACCGCGACACAACCAAGAATCCCTTCTAAGGTACCAATTTCCATTATTTCATCCACTGGACGCCCGAGTTCATTCATCCAGGAAATCGCATTTGCTCGATAGGTGCACCCATCTTTAAATTGAATCAATGTCGTTTCTGATGAGCAGCCATTTTTTGAGCGAACAAATGCCAGTTCATCCTTCATGACCTCTTGATAGCGCAACTCATCACTGTCGATTGGTCCAACCACAAACGCGCAATCAAGTTTAAAGTCGAGCACTTGCTGGAGCAAATCTTGGCTAGTACTACCTTGAACATTGAGCTCTACATCAGGATGTTGTTTTCGGACTTTTCTAAGAACATGGGGCAGGTGGACGGCGGCAAATGTTTCGATACTTCCGATACGTAACGTACCTTCGCTTTGACCAACCATACGAATTGCGTTTTGAGTTTGGGTTTCTAGCAGTAAAAGTTGCTTGGCATAGTTATGCAAGACTCGACCCGCTGGAGAAAGCTCAAGCCCTCGACCTCTGCGGTGAAAAAGTGGGGATCCTAATTCATCTTCTAGACGATGGATTCGAGTCGTGACGTTCGATTGAACCGTATTTAAACGTTTCGATGCAGCTAACACTCCCCCTTCTTCAATAACCGCAATGAACGTTTTCAGAGTTAGCAATTCCATAATTTCAGACAATTCGATTTTAGAGATAGGTTCATTCTATATTATGCGATATTTACCAATAATAAAATTAGTTAAAATAGGAACCATAAAATTAAACTCTCTATTGGCGAATAAATTAAATAATGAATCTGAATCAACAAAGAATACGAATATTGGTCGCGGGTATTTTAAGCCAAATTGTGCTGTTAGGTATCGCTCGTTTTTCGTATTCACCAATGTTACCCATTATGATTAACGAGGCGGGTTTAGAAGTCGCTGCTGGTGGATGGCTGGCAAGTTTTAATTACATTGGTTATTTATTCGGTGTCATTATTATCGCTTATATTGGTGATGCTCACATAAAAGAACTTATTTACCGTGTCAGTTTACTTATGGCGATTATGACAACATTCGGAATGGGAATAACCGAATCCAGTCTGTTGTGGGGCGTTTTTCGCTTTATCGCTGGGTTTGGAAGCGCAATTGGGTTTTTAGTGGGATCGGGATTGATCATGGATTGGTTAACCCGCAACGGATATAGAAGCGAGCTTGGTATACATTTCGCTGGGATAGGCATTGGTATTGTTTTTTGTTCGCTACTGGTCGAAGCATCACTTCCTCAACTCAATTGGAGTGAGCAATGGGAGCTACTGTGTTTCTTCGCTGTCTTGTTTTCTATTCCAGCTTGGTTATGGATGCCGAGTGCGGCCAATGAGACAGTCGTAAAAACGGCAAGCTTTTCCCCTGTATCGCTATTAAGACAACGCTTTATTAATTTAATAATGGCTGCCTATTTTTGTGCAGGCGTTGGTTTTGTAATAAGTGCGACTTTCATTGTTGCAATTGTTGACCAGATGCCTGGAACAGAGGGCAAAGGAAACTTAGCCTTTTTGCTGATAGGTATTTGCGCGATTCCAGCATGCATCATTTGGGATTTTATTGCTCGAAAAATAGGCATGTTGAACGTGCTGTTGATTGCATTTTTAGTACATGCTCTGGGTATTGCTGCACCGGTATTGTTAAATAATTTAGAAGGAGTGCTGTTAGGCTCTGTTCTCTATGGGTGTACCTTTATTAGTATTGTGAGCATGACATTGACGGTAGCAGGTCGATTGTCTCCAGGTAATACTTGTCAAATGATGGGTAGAATGACAATCAGTTATAGCATTGGTCAGATACTCTCCCCATTTGTAGTTAGTGTCATTATTGCGAGAAATGGAGACTATCAAACCGGGTTATATATGGCGGCTGTGGTCGTGCTATTCGGGGCCGCATGTATTCAACGTGCTCGAAGCAACACGTTAAACGGAATAAACTCAGGTGATAGACTAGAAGTGAATATATAGCAAGGTTTATACGTGCTAGTTAGGCGGTTTTAATGAAAAACTAATGTAGACATGAAATTAAATTTATTTTTTTAATATCATGTCTATTTTGCCAATAAGTGTGCCAATTACTAATTTTACACTTCTAAATATTATCTAATTATTAATGTTTTTTAATTTAAAACATTGAAATGTATATGTTAGTTATTTAATTAATTCTCTCAGATTTAATTCTCTCCAACTTCCTTTATTTAATTGCCTGCCCTATTTTTGTGCGTTTAAATGTTAATTAAATGCTAATTTGGTGCAAAATACTTGCTTTAATAAAATTAATTTAATGTTACAAAAAAACATAATTGAATCAACTTCCAGAAAGTTTTCTACTGTAAACAAATGATATGGATCAAGTTCATAACGATTTAAATATCAATAAAGTCAGAAACCAAAGGAAGGAATAACAATGACATTAATAAAAAACGTAACGAAAAAAGCCGCTAAGGTAAGTATCGCAGCCGCGACTGCAATGGCACTCTCTGCAGGTGCTGCAAATGCTGGAACAATTTCGTTAGGTCATACGACTTGGGTTGGGTATGGAACACTCTATTTAGCTAAGGAATTGGGTTACTTTGAAGAGAAAGGATTAAATCTCGAACTGACTACAATTGAAGAGTCTTCAATGTACATGGCCGCTGCTGCATCTGGTCAATTATCGGGCTCAGCATCAACCATCGATGAAATTTTAAAATATCGCCCTAAATTTTGCTTCAAAGCTGTTGCGGTACTTGATGACAGTTTTGGTGGTGATGGAATCGTTGTTCAAGACGGTATTGACTCAATGCAGGACTTGAAAGGTAAAACTGTCGCGGTAAATGAAGGGTCAGTATCTCAGTTCTGGTTGTCGAACCTACTGAAAGATGAAGGCATGTCTATGTCTGATATCACGGTTCAAAACATGACAGCAGATGATGCCGCAAGCGCATTTATCGCGGGTCGAGTTCCAGCAGCTGTTACATGGGAACCAAACCTTACTCACGTTCGCAATAACAATGCAGGCAAAGTTCTCATTGATAGTAGTAGCACTCCAGGCGTAATCGTTGATGTTGTTGCACTTAATTGTGATGTGATCGAAAAACAACCTGAAGATGTCCAAGCACTTGTTGATGGTTTATATCGTGCGGTTGAATACACCAAAACTAACCCAGAAGATGCTTACGCAATCATGGCAAAAGGCATTGGTGGATACTTATCTGATCCTAAAGAATTGGCTGCCGCTGCAGCGACTGTCCGTTTTTATGACAAAGAGATGAACATCAAATTGTTGGGCAAAGATGGCGCCGAAGGTGACTTATCTCCAATCATCAAGCTTGCAAACGAAACGTGGAGCGAGTTGTTGGGTATTGAGTACAGCGTCACATTCAAAGAGTTAGTTGATAGCTCATTCGCAGCCAAATAAAAAGGAATTCATCAATGGCCTCTATAAGTTTTAAGCAGCTCACTTCACCTAAGGAACCGTTACCTAGGAAGATAGTGTTAGGTGCTGGTGCAATCAGCTGGATCGTAATGTTGTCCAGTTGGTTCATCCTTTCGATGAGCGATATAGTGCCAAGTATGTTCCTACCTTCTCCATTAGACGTACTCCAAACTGGAATACGTCTTGTGGAGGACGGCAGTCTAATCGGACATATTTGGGCAAGTGTGCAAGTGGTATTAATTGGTTTTTGGGTTTCTGCGATCATTGCTATTCCATTGGGAATGTTGATGGGAAGCTTTAAAATCGTTCAGTCACTGCTAGAACCACTCGTTAACTTTATTCGCTATTTGCCAGTAACGTCATTTGTTCCGCTATTTATATTGTGGATCGGTATTGGTATTGAGCAGCGTGTGACGGTTATTTTCTTTGGCGTCTTTTTCCAGCAGCTTGTGATGATATCCGATGTGTCTCGAAATGTTTCAAAAGACCTTTTACACGCGGCATATACGCTAGGAACCAGCCGATTTAAAGTGGTTTCTCAGGTTATCGCACCAGCGTCACTGCCGGGTATTTTAGATACGTTACGCGTCACGATTGGTTGGGCTTGGACCTACCTTGTTGTCGCTGAGCTTGTCGCCGCGACCAGCGGATTAGGATACATCAGTCTTAAAGCCATGCGTGGTTTCCAAGTTGATGTGATTTTCCTAGCGATTGTTGTGATCGGGTTGTTAGGCCTAGGTACGGATCAGTTTTTCAAAATTCTAAGAGAGAGAATAAGCTCATGGGCCAACTAAGCGAACCAATGTCGACAACGCCTTTAACGCAACCTTCTGAGAATTCCGTTGTTGATATTCAAGAAGTAGTGGATAAGAAAACAGTTCAACTGCACATTGATAACATCACGTTAAAATTTCCCACGCCAAATGGTGGAAGCTTTACGGCTCTGAAAGACGTATCAATGGAAGTGAAAAAGAATGAATTTGCAGTAATCGTTGGGCCTTCTGGCTGTGGTAAATCGAGCCTGCTTTATCTTACAGCCGGGTTAAATGATCCGACTGAAGGTAAGATCAGAGTGGCAGATAAGATTGTCGACGGACCAGGAGCCGATCGAGGCATGGTCTTCCAAGGCTACACCTTGTTTCCTTGGTTAACCGTCGCTGAAAATATCGAATTTGGTCTTAAGCAAAAGAAGATGCCTGCAGCGCAACGTAAAGTAATCGTTGAGAAATATTTAACGGAAGTAGGTTTAGATAGCTTTGCTGACAACTATCCGAATCAACTTTCTGGAGGCATGAAACAGCGAGTCGCCATTGCACGCTCGTTGGCCAATGACCCAGAAATACTGCTAATGGATGAACCATTTGGCGCGTTGGACAGCCAAACTCGCATGCAAATGCAACAACTGCTGCTGCAAGTTTGGGAACACAGTAAGAAAACCGTTGTATTTGTGACTCATGATATCGATGAAGCAATTATGTTGGGTGATCGAGTGTTTGTTATGGATGGGAAGCCAGGACGCATACAGAAGATTCTAGATGTCAATATTCCACATCCTAGAACTCTCGATATGGTCATGGATCCTGAATTCATTTCGTTGAAAAGAGAGATTTTATCGCTTCTTCACGATGATATGACTGAAATAGCAGATAAAGCAGAGTCTTAGTAGTAGGGAAGTTCTATGGAAAAGAACACATTTGATTACATTGTCGTCGGAGCTGGTTCCGCAGGAAGCGTGATTGCAAGTCGATTGTCTGAAGACCCGAATGTTACGGTTTGCTTGATTGAAGCGGGTGACCGCGATAATTCTCCGAGAATTCAGATTCCAGCAGGTACCATTACGCTCTATAAAAGCAAAAAGTACAGTTGGAACTATTATTCCGCACCACAGAAAAATATGAACGACCGAGTGTTGCATTGTCCAAGAGGAAGAGCGCTAGGTGGTTCGTCTTCTATGAACAGTATGATTTATATTCGTGGTGACGAAACGGATTACAATCAATGGAAAGACTCAGGAGCGCAAGGTTGGGGGTGGGATGACGTACTTCCATTCTTTAAGAAATCAGAAAAAAACATGCTGGGTCAGTCATCAAATCTTCATGGTTTTGAAGGTGAGTTACTCGTCGATAAACCGAAAGATCCAAATCCATTCTCACACCAATTTGTGCGTGCGGCGAAAAAGTCTCTTGGCCTTGAGCACAACTCGGATTTTAATGGGGAAGCACAGCTTGGCGCTGGGATCTATAACGTGACTCAAGTTAAAGGTAAGCGTCAGTCGAGCTACAAAGCGTTTGTTAGCCCAGTTCTTGAAGCACGACCAAACTTACATGTGATGGTTAATGTTGATGTTGAAAAAGTTCTGATTGACGAAAATCAAGCTAAGGGTATCGTCATTACTCAAGGAGAAGCAAAGTCGACACTATTTTGTTCTCAAGAAGTGATATTAAGTGCGGGTGCTCTAGGTAGCCCATTTATTCTGATGAAATCGGGGATTGGTCCACGAGAAGAATTAGAAAAAGCGGGGATTCATGTAAAGCACGAGTTGCCTGGTGTCGGTCAGAACTTGCAAGATCATCTTGATGGTTTGGTGACGGTTCGATCGAATTCAAGCAAAACACTTGGTTTCTCATTAGGTGCTTTGCCGCAGATCTTAACTTCTCCTTTTCGTTATGTCTTTAATCGAAAAGGGTGGATGACGACAAACTACGTTGAAGCTGGCGGATTTGCATCTACGGTAAGTGAAGATCGTCCAGATGTTCAGTTCCATTTCGTGCCGGGCTACCGTAGTCACAGAGGTCGCTTATTTGAATGGGGACATGGATATGCGGTGCATACTTGTGTGTTGAGACCTAAAAGTATTGGCTTTGTATCTATTACGCCTGAACAAGATCTGTTGTTAGATTATAATTTCCTATCAAATGAAGACGATGCAAAAGTGCTTATTGAAGGCATTCGTTGTGCTCGTAAGATACTCGCTGATTCAGAATTTGATGGCGCTCGTGGGACAGAAATGCTTCCTGGTAAAGATTGCACGACTGATGAGCAGTTACTTGAGTATGTTAAAGAGTACGGCGCTACGGTCTTCCACCCAGTGGGAACGTGTAAGATGGGAACGGATGCTCAATCTGTCGTTTGTCCTGAATTAAAAGTTCATGGTATAGCGGGATTACGAGTGGCTGATGCTGCGATAATGCCAACACTGGTAAGCGGTAACACCAATGCTGTTTGTATTATGATCGGCGAACGAGCTGCAGATTTTATAAAAACGCCTTCACAGACCGTGGCAGCGTAAACTCTGTAGCCACTGAGAGCGTCAGTAACTTGAATCATTAGTAACTTTAATTATCAGTATAAGCGTTAACCAAAAAACAAATAGGTAAACAGGTAAACAAATGGCTAGTCAGTTGACATTGAAAACACTGGAAACTCTGATAGGGTTTGATACGACAAGTAAATTATCTAATTTAGCGTTAATGGAGTTTGTTCAAGCGTTTCTTCTAGAGTATGGCGTAGAGTCAGATCTTGATTACAATGATGAACGAACCAAGGCTAATTTACATGCCGTTATCGGCCCAATAGATAAACCAGGTGTTATGCTGTCTGGTCATACTGATACGGTTCCAGTTACTGGGCAACAATGGGATACAGATCCTTATACGCTAACCTTCAAAGATGACAAAGCGTACGGCAGGGGAACGACAGATATGAAGTCATTCGTCGCTGTCGTTTTGTCGAGCGTTCCCTCTATGGTTAACGCTTCATTAAAAAAACCAATCCACTTAGCCTTTTCTTATGACGAAGAAATCGGTTGTTTAGGGGTGCGTAGCCTTATTGAGCAATTTCGCCATATGGACGTTAAACCTGCAGCGTGTATTGTTGGTGAACCGACCGATATGAAACTGGTCACGTCTCATAAAGGTAAGTTAGCTGCACGAGTGATTGTCACGGGCAAAGAGTGTCATTCTGGTATGGCACCTTATGGGGTTAATGCAGTTAACATTGCTGCTCGAATGATTAACTGGTTAGAAGATGCCGCGAACGACAAGAAACACAATGGTCCATTCAACGACGATTACGAAATTCCCTATAGCACTATTCATACTGGCACCGTGCATGGCGGTACCGCGCTTAATATTGTACCGAAACATTGTCAATTTGACTTTGAAATACGAAATATTGCCGCTGATGATCCGAAAGTGTTTTTTCAGGCCTTTACCCAATACGTCCAAGAGTTAATTGAAGATATTCAAGGTGTCTCTCCCGAAGCCAATATTGAAATAGAGATGCTCACAGAATACCCCGGATTGGCGAAAACCGAAGACCAAGACATCTTGAGTTACTTAAAAAGCTTGGTCGATGACGCTGAAGAGGGACAGATAAATTTTGGAACCGAAGGGGGCTTGTTTAGTGAAAGGCTTGGCGTGCCAACGGTTGTATGTGGACCTGGAAATATGGAACAGGGACATAAACCAAATGAATATATCCATCTTGAACAGATAACGAAATCGGAGATATTTTTAGAACGGCTTATTCTTTCTCTGAGTGAATAAAATTTTATCTAAAGCCATATAGAGTTCTCAAAAACAGTACAATAACATCACATAAGTGGGTTTTTACTGAAATTAAATCTATATTTAATAGCTATTTAATTTTATATATTTTAATTATTTATACATATTTTTTCAAAAGCGATGTTTTGTTCTTTGTTTTAATAGCATTCTAATGGTGATTGGGAATTTTTAAAATGACTGATAATAATGATTAGAATGTTATTATTCATAGTGTGAATAATAACTAATGTTTATTTTTAATAAGAGTTGATTATTTATTGGGCGATTTTTTTGACACTTTATGAGTCTAATGCTCTCTCTTCGAGATTTTCTAAAATTCTCGGAGCTCTCTGCTGTGTATGTATCTGACGTTACACTTGTGAAAATGCGAACTAACCTTTGCGAGCAAATGCATGGCGAATATCGTTAACGGCATATATCGCGCGCAGAATAGGAAGTGCTCTGAATTTTCTAGGGCTTATAACTTAATAGGCTAGGTTATTTCTCGGTATGTTTATAATAATTATTGTGTATTCTATCTATAATATAGATGTTACATAAAATTTATTTTTTTAAAATGAAAAATCTAAAAATTTATTTTTATAGAATAATTTCTCGCTATTGAAATGAACATGCTTGATGCGAGTTATCATTTTAACCTACTAACTTAAATATATTTATTATTCCTATAAATCAACATTTTTGATGATTATATTGGGATTGAAAACACATGAATTTATTGAATTTATCCTGTTGGATAATATTTTTCGATGTAGAGAATTAGTTAATCATATTTTATTGATTAAATATCTTCTTTTACTCTCAGTACTAACAAAAATGGAAGTTAAAAAAGGTGACAAAAATGGACTTACACAATCTAGAAGTTGATACCGTTGTTATTGGTGCCGGACAAGCTGGCATTGCAACAAGTGAACATCTAACAGCTCTTGATATCAATCACGTTGTTATTGAAAAAAATCGTATAGCAGAAAGATGGCGATCGCAACGATGGGATTCATTGGTAGCAAACGGTCCAGCATGGCATGACCGTTTCCCAAACTTGAATTTTGATGATATCGACCAAGATGCGTTTCCATCTAAAGAACGTGTTGCATCTTACTTCGTCGAGTATGTTGAAAAATTCCAATTACCTGTTTATACCGGCGTTGAAGTTAACCGAGTGTCTCCGCTTGAAGAAGAGCTAGGTTATACCGTTGAAACGAGCAAAGGTGTGATTAAAGCCAAACATATTGTTTGCGCGACTGGACCGTTTCAATATCCATCGATTCCGCCAATCATGCCGGAGTCTGAGTCAGTATCTCAGATTCATTCGTCTCAATATTTTAACCCAGGCCAGCTAAATGACGGCGGTGTGCTTGTTGTCGGTGCGGGTTCATCAGGTGTTCAAATAGCAGATGAACTTAACCGAGCAGGGAAAGATGTTTATCTGTCTGTAGGACCACATGATCGCCCACCACGCGCCTACCGTGGCAGAGATTTCGTTTGGTGGCTTGGTGTACTCGGCTTATGGGATGCACCTGCTGTTGAACCTGGTACAGAGCACGTTACTATCGCAGTAAGTGGTGCACATGAAGGAATCACGATAGATTTTCGTCAGCTCGCTCATGATGGAATTACGTTGTTAGGCCGCACAGAGTCTTATGAAAACGGTAAGATTTATGTTGGCGAAGATCTAGTGACCAACGTTAACAACGGTGATAAAAATTATCTCTCTTTACTTGATGCTGCTGATGCGTATATTAAAAAGCACGGTTTGGATCTTCCAGAAGAGCCGGAAGCAAGGCGTGAGGTAGCAACACCTGAATGTATGCTAAACCCGCTTCTTGAAGTCGACCTTGCAGCGAAAGGTATTACTACGATTATTTGGGCAACTGGCTTTAAATCTGATTATAGCTGGCTCGATGTAGACGTGATTTCTGAAAATGGAGCGCCGATACATCAACGTGGTGTTACCGCAGCACCTGGTATGTATTTTGTCGGTTTACCTTGGTTATCTCGTCGTGGTTCGACGTTTATCTGGGGTTGTTGGCATGATGCGAAATATGTTGCTGATCATATCGGGACGCAAAATAAATATCATCGATATGAAAAGAAGTAATGGTTGCTAAGACCTAGCACCATAATTTAATTATTGAACAATAGGAACCTGTATGCCGACTCATAAACGTATTCGTATGTTTAATACGAAAGAAACTTATCCAACTCAGTCTTTAGACAACGATCTGTGCCAAGCAGTTGTTGCGGGTAATACCATCTATGTTCGTGGCCAAATTGGCACTGACTTTGAGGGTAATCTTGTTGGACTCGGTGACCCACAAAAGCAAGCAGAGCAAGCGATGAAAAATGTAAAGCAGTTGCTTGAGGAATGTGGTTCTGATTTGAGTCATATAGTTAAAACAACCACGTATATCACTGACCCTCGATTCAGAGAGCCAGTATACAAAGAAGTTGGTAAGTGGCTAAAAGGCGTATTCCCAATTTCTACAGGGTTGGTCGTTGCTGGACTTGCTCAGCCTGAGTGGTTAATGGAAATTGACGTTATCGCCGTATTGCCAGAAGAAGCGAATTAGAAAGGAATCAATAATGACATTTTCCATTGCGGGTTTTTGTAAGAAAACTGGGATGTTTGGTACTGCTATTTCATCATCAAGTATCAGTGTTGCAAGCCGATGTGCATTTGCTAAGTCAAAAGTTGGTGTTGTTTTAACTCAGAATATCACTAACCCAGATCTTGGGCCTCTAGGTCTAGAGCAGTTGGAGCTCGGAAATACACCTCAACAAGCGTTAGATATTTTGCGCCGTTCGGAGCAGCATATTGAGTATCGCCAACTGGGTATTCTTGATGGAAAGAACGAGAGTGTTGTTTACAGCGGCGCGAATGCTTTAGGAAACGTTGGAGAAGCGATAGGGGACTCATGCATTGCAATGGGTAACCTGTTAGACAATACCTCTGTTCCTCAAGCTATGGTTGACTTTTTTGAAGCAAATGAACAATTAAGTTTACCAGAACGCTTATTACTTTCTCTGCAAGCGGGTGTTGATAATGGCGGTGAAGCAGGGCCGGTTAAGTCAGCTGGACTCAAAGTCTATGGTGATCAGAATTGGCCTATTGTGGATCTTCGTGTTGATTGGAATGACCTACCGATAGAAGAACTTGGAACACTATTGGATGTTTATAGCCCTCAGATCAAAGACTATATCTTACGTGCTGAATCTCCAGATTCTGCCGCAAGTTATGGTGTTCCTGGAGATGAGTAAAGGCTGTAACAAGCCATAGGTTTCGCTCTCAACCTGACTAATTTCATCGCCTTATTTTCTTGAGGAAATAAGGCGATTGTGTGTTTGAAGCTAAATTTATGGCGATCTTGTCTGTTATTGATAAATAATAAGATTTGTAATTTATACATATTCTGTGGCTATGAATTAGTTTTATTAAACTAAAGTATGCTTTGTATTTGATTAATTAATTCAGTACACTTTTCTAATAACCACAACATAAATGCAACAATCGAGATGAAAAATGGCAAATAAATTCACATTGAAACAACTCACGTATTTCGTTGCAGCTGGAGAACATAGCAGTGTCACCAAGGCTGCGGAGGTGCTATTTGTTTCTCAACCATCAATCTCGTGCGCCATTCATCATCTCGAAGATGTTACCGGGTTGAAGTTGTTTATTCGCCATCACGCTCAAGGGTTAGCCCTAACCAGTCAAGGTGCGGAGTTTTATCATAAAGCGAAAGCTCTGCTACAGGGTGCTGAGGATCTTTCTCAGTTCGTCAGTTCGCTGGGAACCGAAATATCAGGATCACTGCGGATAGTTGGTTTCCCTACGTTCACCTCGTTGATGATGCCTGCAATGCTTAAAGAGTTCGTTGAGAAATATCCAGCCGTAACGGTTCAATGTGATGAAAAGCATCAACGCGATTTACTTGAAGGGTTAATCACGAGCAAATATGAATTTGCAATAACCTACGATATGCAACTGCCTTCCATTGTTGAATTTATCCCGCTGATTAGCTTACCGCCTTACGTGGTTTGCGAACTCGACCATCCTTTAGCCAAAAAGAAAGGCGTTTCGATAAAAGAGTTAGCTAATTATCCGATGGTGATGCTCGATTGGCCCGTCAGTCGAGAATATTTCCACTCCCTATTTTTATCTCAAGGTACCAAGCCAACTGTTGGGTATCATGCACATTCACTAGGCATGGTAAGGGGAATGGTTGCAAATGGCTTTGGGTATTCTATCTTCAACACTCCGGTTCACAGTAACATTGCACTTGATGGAACCAAGTTTGCGTCGATTCCATTGGAAGGGGATCTTATGCCTCTAACAATGGGCATTGTGAAATTAAAGCAACAGCAATTGACTCCGGCAGGGGAAGCATTTTTTAAAGTGTTAGAAGACTTCGCATCCGGTATACTTATTCCTGAACAATTAGATGTAACGAAAACAGCGGAACCTACCTAACTATGCTGTTAGGAACTCTGGTCTAACGCACACGCTATAATGGTTCAAAAAGAGACGACTTCGAGAGTCGTGTTTTTTGTGAATGTAAGTTACCCTGTTGATATTATCTGCCGTGTTTGTTTGGTTGAAGGAAGAAGTTTAAGGTCAATATGTTAGAGAAAAAACATGACAAGGCTCTTGCCCAACTGGTGCGTTCTCTGGGCAAAGAACATTTTCCTGAAGCACTTCATCATTTCTTCGGTAAAGTTATTTCCTGTGATAATCTGATTATTCTTGTTTATCATAAAGACCACAACCCTGAAGAGCTGTACCGTGAATCAAAGGATCCTACGGTCTACCGGAAGATGCAGACGCATTATCTTAGCGGGGCTTATTTACTCGATCCGTTTTATCATGCGGTACGCAGTGGCATTCAATCTGGCATTCACGACATTTTCGATATGGCGCCGGATCAGTTTAAACACACCAGTTATTATCGTGAATATTACCAAGATACGAATCTCATTGATGAGCTTGCTCTGTTTGCGCGTTTAGGGCATGAGACAACGTTAACGGCCTGTTTTGGTCGCGATAAAACAAGTCAGCTACTCTACTGCAAATCTGAAATTGAGTATTTGAAGTCGTTAGAATCTTTGTTGTCTGCACTATGTGAGCAGCACTGGGGAAATTATGAACCCAAAGAAGGAAAAAATATTGCCCTCCCTCCTGTTACTGATCGCCTGAGAAGTGTGTTGATTGAAAAACATAACATTGCGTTAAGTCCTCGACAGGCTGAAGTGGCGTTCTATATCTTGCAAGGTCATTCTTCACTTTCTATTTCACTTAATCTCGATATTAGTAAGGAAACCGTTAAGGTATTTCGTAAACAACTGTACGCCAAATGCAGCATCAGCTCTCAAGCTGAATTATTTGCCTTGTTAATGCCGATATTTTCTACTCTGTAGCCCGCTAAATTTATATTTATCTTCCTCGTTATTTCCAGGTCACTATTGATACCCGAAATTCAACCTATTGATGATGAAATTGTCACTAAACCCTCATTATTTTTTTGTTAACATGTTGATTTTAAACAAATAAATGCCATTTTTGACATGCCATACCCCCCTGGGGTTATATACCCCTCAAATCAGGTGATATAAAGTTAAATTATCATTGTGAGGGGTATCAGGGAAGGCGTCATGATTACACAAATTGCACAAAATGCTTCGGTAGGAATTGATAACGTAGTTAAGCGTTATGGTTCTTTTACCGCACTGCATAATATTTCGTTAGACATAAAAGAAAACGAATTTTTTACTTTGCTGGGGCCTTCTGGCTGTGGCAAAACCACGTTATTGAGATGCATCGCTGGATTTGAAGATGTCAGTGAAGGGCATATTCGACTTAATGATGAAGATTTAACTGGGTTACAAGCCTATGAACGCCCAGTTAACACTGTATTTCAACAATACGCGCTGTTTCCACATATGACCGTTGAACAAAACGTTATGTTCGGGTTGCTACGCAGTGGATGGACCAAGAAGGAAGCAATTCGTCGTGCTGATGATATGCTGAAATTGGTTCAACTTGATGAGCATGCGACACGAAAACCTTCACAGTTATCTGGCGGACAACAGCAAAGGGTTGCGTTAGCACGAGCATTAGCGCCACGTCCTAAAGTCTTGCTTCTTGATGAACCACTCTCTGCATTGGATCTAAAACTTCGTCAAGCTGTACGTGTTCAACTTAAAAAGATCCAAAGAGAAACAGGCATTGCGTTTGTCTTTGTTACTCATGACCAAGAAGAAGCGTTAACCATGTCGGATCGCATTGCGGTAATGTCGAATGGTTACGTTCAGCAAGTGGGTACGCCAAAAGAGATCTATGAAACACCGATTAATCGATTTGTGGCAGACTTTATTGGAGAAACCAATTTACTCGATGTTGAAGTCCTCTCGGTAACCGATGGTATTGCACAAATTCATTTACCGGGCGGTCACCCATTTTCTTGTCCTGCTGCTGCCAAAGTGAATCCAGGTAAAGGGCACCTATCGGTTAGACCTGAGCGCATCAGTTTTTGCTCACCGGAAGCGGGGGATCTTAAAGGCACTGTAACTGGTCAAGTTTACCTCGGAACGGATACACACATTGAGTTAAAACTGGTTGATGATGAAGACATTACGGTTCGAATTCAGAACTCAGCTTCAGTTACAATCCCTCAGACGGGTGATGTTATTGGTCTAAAACTGGAGGCAGGTGCCGCTAGCCTGTTGATAGATTAATGGCTGCGGGTGCGTCGCTCGGCGCGAATATCTCATCGGATATTTATAAAGGTCATGCATTTCGCTTGATGCTTCCTTCATGGGTGATGATTGGTTTTTTCCTATTACTTCCTGTGCTTATGATGGGTGTCTACTCTTTCCTTACGAAAGAATTCCGTGGTGGTGTTATTTGGGAATTTTCGTTTGCTTCCTACGATCAGTTCTTTCTTGATCGCGGCTTGTTTGGTGATGAGCCTCCTGTTGTTGAGTGGACATACATCAACATATTCCTTCGCTCTATTTACCAAGCGGGAATGGCAACACTTTTATGTCTGGTGATTGGTTTTCCAACGGCGTGGTTTATTGCCACTCGTGATGAAAAAAGCCGTGCGATATGGCTCTTTTTAGTCACGATTCCATACTGGGTGAATCTACTCATTCGCACAGTATCGATGAAGTTCCTGATTCGTGATAGTGGACCACTTAATGAGTTTTTACTTTGGACTGGCACGATATCTGAACCGCTTGGCTTAATTAATACTGATATTGCGGTTCAGCTAGGACTATTTTATAGCTACTTACCTTTTATGGTTTTACCGATTTACGCCTCGGTTGAACGATACGACTTTAGTTTGTCTGAAGCCGCTGCCGACCTTTATGCCGGCGCGTGGACCACATTGCGTTTAGTTATTCTACCTGTCGTGAAACCTGGAATCATTGCTGGCTGTATCTTGGTTTTTGTTCCCTCTTTAGGCGCGTTCCTCGCACCGGATCTTTTAGGTGGTGCCAAGAACTTTATGATTGGTTCTCTTATCGAAGAGCAGTTTAAAGGCTCCGCAGGAAACTGGCCATTTGGCGCGGCAATATCAATGATTTTGTTGACCATCGTTATGGCGGTTCTGTTTGTTTACGCGAGAAATCAGCATAAGGAGAGTAACTAATGACTCAAGTAACTGATTTAAGAAAATTTACCGGTTTTCGCGCAATTACTGTTCTGTGTTTGGTAATTCTATATACGCCGCTTATCGTTGTTGCGATTTACTCATTTAACGCTTCATCGTCGATAACAAACTGGGGTGGATGGTCACTTAACTGGTACATGGATGTCTTTACCGGCCCTGAATCTGGGAAGTTTGAACAGGCGGCTATTAACTCCTTGGTCATCGCTATCTGTGCGGCGAGTATTGCTACCATGATTGCTTTGGCTGCGGCTGTGGCAATGACGAGAGGCGGATCATTCAGAGGGAAGGTTACTGGATTTGCACTGATTAACTTACCGTTAATGGTTCCAGAAGTGGTGACCGCAGTTGCGAGTTTGGTGTTCTTTTCAGCCATTGGATTTAATGGTGGAGTATTAACCATCCTTATCGCACACACCATATTTTGTATACCGTTTGCATATCTACCAATATCAGCTCGAATGCAGACGATTCCACCAATGTATGAACAAGCTGCGATGGATCTCTACGCGACACCAAGAGATGCTTTCAAGAAGGTACTTTTACCGATAATGATGCCGGGCGTTCTTTCTGGTTTCCTTCTCGCGTTCATCATATCGCTAGACGATTTTTTGATTACCAACTTCGTTAAAGGAGCGGGTATCGAAACACTACCAACCGTAATCTTTGGTTCGGTTAAACAAGGGATAAAGCCAAACATTATGGCGATTTCAACCCTTATGCTTTTTGTATCAATTATTTTTGTCACCCTATCGTGGATTGTCGGCCGGTCTGGCCAAGAACATCCATCGGAATCATAACTCGGAATTATTACAAGGAAGAAAGACTATGAAAAAACGTACGATAGCATCCATTATATTACTCGCTCTTTCTGCGAATGCACAAGCGGCAGGGAATTTATCACTCTACAACTGGTTTGAGTACATGCCACAAGAGTTGATTGATAAATTTTCTAAAGAGCATGATGTTAAAGTAACCATGGATACGTTTGACAGTAATGAAGCATTACTCGCGTCACTCAAAGCCGGCAAGCTTGGGAGTTATGACCTTGCTGTACCGGGTGACTACATGGTGAAGATAATGAAAGGCGAAGGTATGTTAGATACTTTTGAACCATCAGAGCTTTCTAACTTCTCCAATATTGAAGAGCAATGGCTTGATGTTTCATTTGATCCAGGCCGAACCAGTTCTATTCCTTATCAATGGGGTACGACGTCATTTTCAGTGAATCGAGACCTTTATAGAGGACCTATCGACTCGACCTCTATTCTGTTCGATCCACCTGAAGAGTTGAAAGGAAAGATTAACGTTCTTGATACTGCGGGTGAAACATTAGGTTTAGCGTCAATTCACTTAGGCATCCCACAATGTAGTAGCGACAAAGAGCAACTTAAAGCGTTAAGTAAGCTTGTGAACGATGCGAAAAAAGATTGGGCATCATTTGGTTCTGATATTGCTAAAGACGTGTTGGTATCTGGTGACGCAACGGTCGGAATGATTTGGTCTGGAATGTCAGCACGCGCACGTTCTGAAGGTGCGGATATCGAGTATGCATTCCCGAAAGAAGGCTACATAGTGTGGATGGACAACTTAGTATTACTAAAAGACGCTCCTAACCGCGAAAACGCGTTGAAATTTATGAACTTCCTACTTGTTCCAGAAAATGCAGCAGCGTTAACTAACTACGCTCAATATGCCTCTGGCGTGAAAGGTACTGAACCTTACTTGGATGAAGCAATTAAAACTTTGCCAGAAGCACACCCACCAGCAGGTTCAAAAGGAACGTTTATCGAAGTCTGTTCTGAAGACGTTCAGAAAACGTATGACGCTATTTGGACTCGTTTAAGAAAATAAGTAGAAGAGTAATTTAATGAAAATTGGACTTTGCCAAGCCTTACCTATTGATGGGGATATCGAAAGTGGGTTTACCACAATCGAAACTAACCTTCGTGCAGCAGCTGAAGCTGGCGCCGAAATGGTGGTTTTTCCAGAGCTTTATTTACCTGGATATAATCGTCCCGATCTGCACCAAGAACTCGCTCAATCTATCGATGGCGATTGGATCAATAGGCTTACAGCGTTAGTAAAAAAATATGGCTGTGGATTGACATTAGGCTGGGCAGAGTCCAGTGACAACACCGTATATAACTCAGCAATTTGCTTAGATAAGAACGGTACTCAATTAGCGAATTATAGAAAAATTCAGTTATTTGGTGAGATGGAAAAAGCCAGCTTTATACCTGGTGATTCTTATCAAACTTTTGACTGGAATGGTGAGAAAGCTGCGTTACTTATCTGCTATGACATCGAATTCCCTCAGCATTGTCGTGAGTTAGCGGAAATGGGTGTAACGTTGATTTTTGTTCCGACAGCGAACCCAACAGGGTATGAATATGTCTCACAGACATTGGTTCCCGCTAGAGCCGCTGAGATGGGCGTCACCATCGTTTACGCAAACTACTGTGGATCAGAAGCAGGATTGGATTATGCAGGACTTTCTATGATTGCCAGTTCTGATTCTGCCCCAATGGCGATGGTGGGCTGTACACCAGCACTTGTCATCGTCGATCTCGATACACGATACGCAGCGAAGAGCATTTCTTCAACGCAGCTTAATGATTATTTAGAGGTTAAATAAATGGATATGAACATCGCGACTGATACGTCTTCGGTTTTAAAGTCAGATGAACATCTGGTTCAATCGTTCGCAGATCTTAATGCGTTAAAAGAAAAAGACGCGATCACGGTTATTACTGAAGCTGATGGCTACTTTGTCAAAGACAGTGAAGGGAACAGCCTGATTGATGGCATCGGTGGATTATGGTGTGTTAACGTTGGACATAAGAGAAAAGAAATTATTGATGCGATTAATACCCAGCTCAACACTCTGGATTATTATTCAACATTTTATAACTTTACTCACCCAACAGCGGCAAAACTGGCTGAAAAAATTGCTCAGCTTGCTCCGGGTCATTTAAATCATGTCCATTTTGGCAACTCTGGATCAGTGGCTAATGATACCGCTGTACGTATGCTGCATCACTACAACAATCGCCTTGGTCGTCCAAACAAGAAAAAGATTTTAAGTCGTGTTGGCGCTTACCACGGTTCTACTCACCTTGCGATTGCGATGACAACGCCTGCGTATAGCAAAGGTTGGGACAGTGCCTCTGAATTAGTTCATCACTTAGCATGTCCACACTATTGGCGTGAAGGTGATGGGATGACGGAAGCTGAGTTCCTAGATCATTTAATCGCCGATTTAAATCAAAATATTCATAACGTTGGTGCTGAAAATATCGCGGCTTATATTGCAGAACCTATCATGGGTGCGGGTGGCGTTATCGTACCGCCTGAAGGTTACCATGCTCGTATGGCAAAAGTATGTGCTGAGAATGACATTAAGTATATCTCCGATGAGGTTGTGACAGCGTTTGGTCGCTTAGGACATTTCTTTGCTTCTGAAGCCGTATTTGGCGTTACTCCAGATATTATTACTACGGCTAAAGGCTTAACTTCGGGTTATCAACCTTTGTCGGCAACGATTATTTCTGATGAAATCCATGAAGTCATTTCCGGTCCTGGAGAAGTATTTTTGCATGGTATGACTTACTCTGGTCACCCAGCAGCATCAGCTGCGGCATTGGCTAACATTGAAGTCATGGAGAAAGAAGGGATACCAGAAAAAGTACAAGTTACCGGTAAAATGTTTGAGAAAGCCCTGAAAGGATTAGCGTCTCTTGATTTAGTCGGTGAGGTTCGTGGTAGCCACTTTATGATCGGTATCGAATTTGTGAAGGATAAGGCGACGAAAGAGCCGTTCACTCCAGAAGATATGATTGGGTTAAAAGTGGCTAAAGCCGCTCAACAACGTGGTCTGATCGCTCGACCTCTGGGTAACATACTTATCTTGTCGCCACCGTTGATTCTTGGTGAAGAGCAGGTGACAGAAATTGCGAGCATCCTTCATCAAAGTATTGTTGAAGTCAGTGCGTCACTCTAATTATTGATAACCTCCAATACTCTCCGTGCTATCGGAGAGTATTTTTTCGCCTCTCTGAAATACGAGTTCTAAGATATTTGTATTCAATATTCACCATCAAACAAGCCACTGCTGCTGTTCATATCGTTGCTTACGTTGCTTAACGTTTAGGTGCAACTGTCCATCGTCTTGATACTTTGACACAAAAGACTAATAAAGTGCGTTGCTGCATGAGTTAACTTTCTATCTTTCCGAACAAAAATAATTGTCTTACACGAGGGCAACTTTTCATTTTCTAGTATAAATAACTCTTGATTATTAACCTCATTTTCAATGGCATAGTTGGGAAGAATAGTAAGATAGTCGGATGTTTTTATATGGTTTTTGATGTAGCTGATTTGGTTGAACTCTAACTTAGGTTCGAATGTTTTGTTGTTATGTTTTAAAAATTGATGAAACAGCTGTGTTGTATGAAAACTACCATCTAAGACTGCAAACGGGTAAGAGATGATGGATTCTAATGTCGGGTTTGGAGTCTTAGATAGAGCATGATCATATCGTCCTGTGATGGCTAATGGTGTATTGACGCTTTTTATAATATCAATATTGCTGCAATCAATTGGTTGCATTGCGATACCAATATCTGCGTGGTCATTGACCACATTATAATGTGCCTCTCGGCTTCCAGAGATCGCTAATTTACATCTTATATCTGGATGCTGATGAGTAAATGCCTTCATTGGGGGCATCACCCAAGATTCAACAACTCCTTCGATCGTCGCGAGTCTAATTTTACCCGTAAGTAGGTTTTTAAGTTTGTCGATTTCAGATTTTGCGAGATCGACTTCTCGAATTGTTCGTCGTATATGGCGTTCAACAATTTTACCTTCTTCAGTTAAGAACATGCCTGTTGGACGCCTTTCAAACAAAGGTGAATGAAAGTTGTGCTCAAAATTTTTAATTTGCCTACTTAATGCCGAAGGACTTATATACAGGAGTTTTGATGCTTCTCTTAGAGATTGTGTTTCCGCTAATACAATGAAGTATTTCATTGTTGTGATTTCCATTTAGACATCCTTACCCGATTAATTCATCAGACACAAAAGACCCCGACTTGCACTGTTATGGCTCGCTGTTGCATTTTGTGCAACATGCTGTTCGGAAACTTCTAATTTTCAGAACAGCAATGATAACTTAATATGAAGTTGTAAATGAATTACAAAGGAGTTGTTATGAAAATAAAACGGAAAATTTTGTGGCTAATAATATTATTATCTCTCTCTTTGACTACCTTACCCTATTTTGGTTATTTCAATGAAGCAGAGCTGATTGGTTTACTTCCCATGCCATTAGCCTTAATTCTTATTTGCAATGTTGTATTAACAATATGTGCGATAGCAATCTATCCCCTCCATTTTAAACCTTTTATAAAGAAACTTTCGGATAAGCCAATACAAGGAGAGGAGCTATGAATCACTATTTAACTATCGGGATTCTTATCTCATTTTTATTGTTGTTTTTATTGGTCGCTTTTTTGGCAAGTCGGGGGTCGAAAAATGTAGAAAGTACGACCGAGAGCTATATCATCGGCGGTAGAAATATGGGGACGATGGTTCTTTTGCTGTCCATGGGTGCAACGTATTTCTCAACTTGGACGTTGCTAGGTTCATTTGGAACCTACTATCGCAGTGGAGTCTGGTTTGCTTGCTTCGCTGTCTGGACGATTTTTCACGGAATTTTTGTCTGGTTGTTTGGCACTCGGATTTGGTTGTCAGGGAAAAAATTTGGTTTCTTCACACCAGGTCAGATGTTTGAACATTACTATTCCAGTAAGCGTATGAGGATTGCTGTCGCATTGGTTGGAATTACTGCTTTGGTTCCGGTGATGTTGATTCAAATTAGTGGTGGAGCACAGGCTTTAGAAACGTTAACCGATGGGGTTATTCCGTATGTTATCGGGGTAACAGTAACTTCTTTAATGGTAGGCGTTATCGTACTTTGGGCTGGCTTTAAAGGAACAGCTTGGACCGACTCTTTTATGGGGTTATTTTTTGCATCTATATTGATTTTTACTGCTTTATATAGTGCGGATAAAGCAGGCGGATTCGACTTGTTCAAAAATGCACTTACTCATAGCCCTGAAAAAATGGTTAACACTGGTAACCCGCTTAAAATGATTGAACTATGGCTGGGTCTTGGCTTTGGGGCGTGGGTTTTACCTCATATGTGGCAAAAATACTATTCGGCATCTTCGGCTGAAGTACTAGGCAAAGTTGCGGTTATGACACCGTTTTGGAATTCATGGATGATGGCCATTATCCCTCTTGTTGTCGGCACTGCAGCGATGATCCCTGGTGTTATACCTAGTTTGACTGACAAGACCAGTGACACAATTTTGCCACAGTTATTCGCTGCACATTTACCACTCTTGGGTGCATTTGTTGTTGCTGGTATTTTGGCTGCCGCGATTTCCACTATAAATAGTCAGCTATTGTCTTCAGCCAGTATTGTTGCGGAAGATATCGTAAATACAATACGCAAAAAGCCGCTATCCTCAGAAAATACAGTCCGTGTTACCAAGTTAGTGGTTGCGTTGTTAACCATCTTTGTCTTTGTGCTTGCTTTAACACCAAGTGGCACGGGATTCCTTGTACCTATTGCTTCATTAGGCTTTGGTTTAGGGCTTCAAATTGTCCCTAGTGCGTTAGGAATTCTTTATTTCAAAAAAGTAACAGAATCCGGTGCATTTTGGGGGTTGATAGTTGGCTCGGTTGTTATGATCTTTTCCGCTCTATTAGGTTTGAATTTAGTTGTCGGTTCTAGTCTTTTTGGCTTTATTATCAACATATTAGTGACAGTGTTGGTTAGTAAGATTACACAACCTGTTTCTGAGAAATCGGTGGTGAATTACCATGATATGTACGATGAATATATGGTGAACAATACGACGGAAGTCGGATCTATTGAAGCAAGCACAAGCGTTGTGACCCAAAAATAAGGAATGAATAATGAACAAGAATTGCAAAGTCGCGATTATCCAAGATAGTAGTGTTCCATTTGATTCTGAAAAAACAGCAGATAAATCAGTTCAACTAATTGAAGAATGTGCCGAGAATGGTGCCGAATTGGTGGTATTTCCTGAAGCATTTATAGGCACTTACCCTAAAGGTCTAACGTTTGATGCTCCAGTTGGTACTCGACTTCCTGAAGGTAGAAATGATTTCTATCGATATTTTGAAGGGGCGGTTGAATTAGATGGTGAGGAAATGACAAAGGTTGTCGTTGCATCGTCTGAAAATTCCATTTTTGTTGTTATGGGAATTATTGAGCGAGTAGGGAGTACACTCTACTGTAGCGTTGTATTTGTGGACCCCAAGCTTGGTGTCGTTAATGTTCGCCGGAAATTGATGCCCACAGGCGCTGAACGTTTAGTTTGGGGGTTTGGAGATGGTTCTACACTTGACGTAGTAGACAGCGATATTGGTAAGATTGGCGCGGTGATTTGCTGGGAGAACTACATGCCATCTCTTCGGATGGCAATGTATGCGCAAGGCGTTGAATTATATTGCGTACCGACGGCCGACGATCGAGAAACATGGTTGTCAAGTATGCGACATATCGCAATGGAGGGGCGTTGTTTTGTATTAAGTGCTTGTCAGTTTATTACTCGTAAAGAGTTTGGCAGTGATTACCGAAGCATACTGTCCGACGATGATGAAAGTATCGTCATGAGAGGAGGTAGTTGTGTTATTGGTCCGCTTGGAGATGTCATAGCTGGCCCAATATTCGATAAGAAAGCCATTATATATGCAGACCTAGATAGAGAAATGTTGATAAAGAGTAAGATAGATTTCGACCCGGTTGGGCATTACTCAAGGCCAGACGTTTTATCGCTGAATGTTGATACAAGCAAAAAGCAGGCTGTGGTTTTCGACAATCAAACATAAGATCTTTCCAATATAAGTATACCCTTAGCGTTATCGCTAAGGGTTAACTCCATCCGTATTGTACTTACCGAAACTAATCCTCTCGAAAACTACACGTAGAAACTTTACATAACGGTAATGGCATGCTCTAATCGAACAATTGTTTGCAATGCGGACAATTGTTTTTATTTTTGTGAGCGATTATTTTTATGACTGATAGAGAACAACAAGTTTTAGAAATATTACAGCGTAATCCTTTGATCCCTCAGCAGGAACTAGCTGATCAGATCGGGATAAGCCGAAGCGCTGTTGCTGGCCACATCATGCAGCTAACGCGTAAAGGGTTTATTAAAGGTAAGGGATACATTCTCTGCTCCGAACCCTATGCCGTTGTGTTGGGTGGTGCGAATATGGACTTGTGTGGTCGCTCTGATGCATCGATTGTGTTGGCCGACTCTAATCCCGGTTCATTTGAGTCCAGTGCCGGTGGTGTTGGACGAAATATTGCTGAAAATTTAGCTCGTTTAGGTAGCCAAGTTGAGTTTATTGGTACGTTCGGTGGTGATAGTTGGGGGGAAGAACTAAAAGAATCTTGCCATCTTTCTAATGTCGGCACCGACCATTCGCTTATCTTACCCGATAGAAAATCGAGCAGTTATTTGTCTATTATCGATGATCAGGGTGAGTTGCTTGTCGCACTAAATGACATGCAATTGATAGAGAGCTTAAACGCTAAGCAGCTTGCCAAGAGAAGGGGAATCATTACCGGTGCAAGTGTTCTTGTTATCGATGCCAACCTCAGTGAAGAAGCGTTGGAATATTTGTTTAATCAGTATGGCAATAAAACGATTTTTGCTGATCCTGTCTCATCGATCAAGGCAACTAAACTCTTGCCTTATTTAGATAAAATTGATTTCTTAAAACCTAATCAACTCGAAGCACAAGTCCTGTCGGGCCATTCTATCAATGAGTCTATTGAAGTCAGCCAGTTAGCGGATGATTTGCATGAAAAAGGGGTCAAACACCTTGCAATTAGCCTTGGTAATAAAGGCGTATTAGCAAGCTGTAATTCGCAGCAGACCTTAATGGACGCCACCCCGACTCATGTGGTGAATGTTACTGGAGCAGGCGACGCCATGATGGCAGCACTTGTTCACGCTTATTTACAAAACTGGAGTTGGGATCAGAGCATAAGATTTGCCATTGCAGCGTCTCATCTAGCGCTCACTTCAGTCGATACCATTAATTCAGAAATGTCAGAGCAGACGCTTTTGTCTCTGATTGAGGAGAAATAAACATGTTAGAACAGTACCTTGATATTCAACCTGAAGTCGCAGAAGCACTTGCGAATAATAAAGCCGTGGTTGCGTTAGAGTCGACAATCATTTCACACGGAATGCCTTTCCCGCGCAATGTCGAAACAGCGCTTCTCGTCGAAGAAACCATCCGCGAAAATGGCGCTGTACCGGCGACGATTGCAATTATTGAAGGTCGTCTAAAAGTCGGGTTATCAAAAGAGCAAATCGAATATCTTGGTAAAGCAGGAACCTCGGTAACGAAAGTAAGCCGACGCGACATTCCGTTTATGGTTGCGGGTAAAAAAGATGGCGCGACAACGGTAGCTGCTACAATGATTCTTGCTGCAATGGCTGGCATTAAAGTCTTTGCCACTGGTGGCATCGGTGGCGTACATCGAGGCGCACAAGAAACGTTTGATATATCTGCTGACCTTCAAGAACTCGCAAACACGAATGTCGCTGTGGTATGTGCTGGAGCCAAATCAATTCTTGACCTAGGGCTGACTCGAGAGTACTTAGAAACACAAGGTGTGCCAATTGTGGGTTACCAAACGGACTCACTGCCAGCGTTTTATACCCGAGAAAGTGACCATTCGGTAGATTATCGATTAGACAGCCCAGACTCTATTGCATCTGCACTTAAAGCCAAGTGGGAATTAAATCTCAATGGTGGTGTGGTTGTCGCGAACCCAATTCCTGTTGAGTACGCAATGCCATTAGAAACAATCACGGATGCTATAGAGCAATCTTTAGCAGAAGCAGACGAGCAGGGCATTGCGGGTAAAGAGTCAACACCATTCTTATTGGCTCGCGTATGTGAACTCACTGGGGGTAATAGCCTAGATTCAAATATTCAATTAGTGCTTAATAACGCTCGACTAGGTGCTGAGATAGCGAAGAAATATTGCAACAACTAAGCCATCAATACTAATATCCTTATTGGTTACAACCGCAGTTCCCAGCTGCGGTTGCTGCAGAATGTATTTGTGACAAACTTATATCGATCACATGTGTGATCACCTCCAGGTTGAACACGCAGAAACACAGGAGTAAAGAATATGTCTACGGTTCTTATTACTGGCGCAAATCGAGGAATTGGCTTTGCTCTGGTTCAGCATTACCTCACACTAGGTTATGAAGTGCACGCAACGTATCGTTCAGAAGCGAGCGCAACTGAACTGCTCCAACTTGAACAGTCCAATCCATCTCTCTGTTGTCACTTACTCGAGGTGACCGATTACGAACAAGTTAGCGCACTCAAAACCAAGCTTCCCGCGCTGGATCTTTTGATTAATAACGCCGGTTATTACGGTCCTAAAGGTGTTAGTTTTGGCAACACCGATCTTGAGGAATGGCGTCAAGTTCTAGAAATCAATACTATCGCTCCATTGAAACTGGTCGAAAGTCTCTATCCACTGTTAAAACAAGGCGAGCTTAAACGCATCGCATTCGTCTCTTCCAAGGTTGGCAGTATGACTGATAATAGTTCCGGAGGAGGGTATCTTTATCGTTCCTCAAAGGCGGCACTTAACTCGGTCGTGAAAAGTTTGAGTATTGATCTTGCCGATGATGGCTTTTGTGTCGTTGCACTCCATCCGGGGTGGGTTCAAACGGATATGGGTGGACCGAATGCATTAATCACTGCGTCGCAAAGTGTTGCTGGATTAACCCAAGTAATAGGAAATTTGAACCAGAACGATAACGGTCGATTTCTTAACTACGACGGAACGGAGATTCCTTGGTAACATGCATGTGGCATTCTTTAGCCGACCGAAGATAAGTTGCAGTGAGCTCACATGGTCACTTAGTCACATAGCAATGAAGTAAAAAACCTATAACTCCACTAATTTTCCAATAAGGCATGAATTCATGATTCGAGTAGGCGTAATTGGTTATGGCAATTCTGCCAATACATTTCATATTCCGTTGATTCAATCCACCGAGTCAATGGTTCTGACAGCCATAAGCAGTTCTAAATCGAGTATCTTGAAAGTAGAACACCCATCGCTCGTCATATTTAATTCAGCGGAACAATTAATCACAAGTAAAAAAGTGGATTTGGTGATAATTACCGCCCCAAATCAATTTCATTTTTCATTGGCAAAGTTTTGCTTAGAAAGTGGGGTGCATGTCGTTGTCGAAAAACCAATGGTAACTACGAGTAGAGAAGCTGAAGAACTGATCATTCTTGCCAAAAAGAACGCTTTAGTCCTCTCCGTGTTCCATAATAGACGCTGGGATGGTGATTTTTTAACGCTACAAAAACTGCTGAAAAATAATGCATTAGGAGAAATTAGGTTATTTGAATCTCGTTTTGACCGTTTCCGACCAATCGTTCGTCAAAGGTGGAGAGAAGAACCTGGCCCGGGAGCCGGAATCTGGTATGACTTAGGATCTCACTTGGTTGATCAAGCCATTCATCTTTTTGGTATGCCTAATGCTTTGACTGCAAGGTGTTTGCCGTTAAGGGATGGTTCAAAAACAACTGACTACTTCCATGTACTGCTGCATTATCAAAACCTTGAAGTTGTTTTGCATGCAAGCTCATTTTGTGCGGCACCAAACACTCGTTTTAGACTTGAGGGAAGTCTTGGCAGTTTTGTTAAATATGGATTCGATCCTCAAGAAGAGCATTTAAAAAGCGGCATTGCGCCTGATAATTTAGGGTATGGTGTGGACAATAAAGAACAGTATGGAAGTCTTTACTCTGAATCTTCAGTTGATTTAATTGAAACAGAAATTGGTTGCTATCAACACTATTACCATGCAATCGCCACTGCAATCAACGCTGGTGGTATAAACCCAATCGATCCTGCTGATGCGGTGAAGGTTTTAAAAATACTCGAATCAGCAGAACAAAGTAGTAAACAAGGCAAAACGATATTTGTGTGAAAATAAATACTAACAAGACTGATGTTTTGCTATTGCTCCATTCTGGCTTGTAAGTTTAAGCCAGATACGGCGGTTAATTTTCCACCTTTTTTAAAACCTCATCCCAGAAATGGGTCACAATCAAACTTCCAACCGAAGATTCCCCATTGATTAGTAACGCAATACCAATGTCGTGTTTCTTAGAATAAGCAAGTTCTGCACTAAACCCGGTTACCCAACCATTGTGATAAATGAGTTCTTCACCACCGTAATCGAAGATGCGCCAACCCATACCATAGTCGGTTCTTTGTAGCTTCTTCCGCCAGTGCTTGCGGGTCATCTCTCTCTTGGTTTCGATTCGGGGTGTGGAAACGGTTTCTAACACGGCTGGTGAAATGACTTCTGGGTATTCGCCTAACTGAGCTTTTAACCACTGTGCCATATCGTTGATACTGGCATTCACACCTGCGGCGGGTAACACACGGTAATAATCCTCTTCAACTTCTCGGCTGTACCAGCGTTTTTTGCCGCGCACATGAGGCGTTGCATGATTGCTATTGCTGAGAAACGCTTCCATTCCAAGAGACGCATCATTCATCGCCAATGGTGCAAATATTTTATCTTGCATTAACTGGGTATAATTTTGGTTGGTAGATTGTTCAAGAATGGGGTCCACCAAACTGAACATCAGATTGGTATAACCGTAACAGTTTCCAGGTATGCACAATGGTTCCAGTTTATTGAACGCTGGGTAAATTTTACTCAACGGTAAGTGTGCATCGAGCAGGTTGTCGTAGACATTGTGTACCATACCGGTTGTATGACTAAGCAAGTGTTGGACTTGCAATTGACTAGAGGCTTTCGCATCTTTGTAGCTGAATTCGGGTAAGTAATCATTGATGAGATCATCCCAATTTAACTTCTTTTCTTCAACTAATATTGCAGTCAGTTCAGCAGCAAATGTTTTAGACACTGATGCGAGGCGAAATACCGTGTTTTGATTAACCTTACCTTTTTCTCCTTCCTTACGAACGCCATAGAGACTGAGGAGCTTGACTTCATCACCTTGAACTACGACTAAGGCTCCACCCGGAACTTTATCGTTTTTAAGTTGTTTGGAGAAGTAACTGTCGAGATTTGCAGTAACAGGCGAAAGATCAAGTGCATAACAGGAAAAAGAACTTAAGAAAAACAATGTAGATAGGAGACGAAACATACTGAGAACCGAAGGAGAAACCAAAGCGCTCATCATAACATAATCGGATTTTTTGAGTTAAAGCCCATTACATCTAGTAACATATTGGCAGATGAATCGCTGAAATTGAGAACTTAGTCTGTCGAGGTAAACGGCGTTTTCGTTAATATTGTGTTCAAACGCGCCTGAGAAATTTAAACAAGTATGCGCGGTAATTTGAATTTAACTTAGGGGTGAAACGATGGTGTTATTTGTAGGGTATCGACCGTGGATTCTACATCTAAATAAGCATAATTATGCCTTATTTCATTCAGTGATTATTCAATGAATGAACGTCATTTTACATTGCTTTCACGGTTAACTCTGAAGGATAGTTTGTCTTTGATTTTTTATACCAATATGACACCATACGCTTAGGTTGCGAATTTAATAAGGAACATTCTTTGAAGTGTCTAGTTGTGGTTGCTCATCCACTTAAAGATAGCTTGTGCCATTACTTGGCTAACGTAACGATAGATCACCTTACTTCAAAAGGATACGAGATCACTGTTAAAGACCTGTATCAAGAAGAGTTTAACCCTGCGCTAAGTAGTTCGGAGCGACGAAGCTATTATCAGGAATTCTTTGATACGAATAGTCTTGAAGGTGATATTACCCAACTAAAAGAAACGGAATCGTTAATTTTAGTGTTTCCAACATGGTGGTTTGGATTTCCCGCCATATTAAAAGGTTGGTTTGACCGCGTATGGGCTCCCACTCATGCATATAATCATGCGTCAGATTTGGGGGCGATAACGCCTTGTCTGGAGAATTTGAGAGAGGTAAAAGTAATCACAACTCTTGGATCACCTTGGTGGGTCGACATTTTCGTACTGTGGAAGCCTATTCATCGAACACTTAAGATTGCTCTTTTAGGAGCATGTACAAAGCAGTGTAAGCTTCAGATGCTATCACTATACAAAAGTGAAGATGCTTCTAAAGATAGAATTGATGCTTTTGTAGACAAAATTAAGTCAAAATTTTAATTCTGTAATTTAGTACTAAAAATTTCCAGTACTGGAGTGAATAAGCAGTTTCAAAAGCGTATAACAATTCACTTCATCGAGTGTGTGAATCATCCGCTAAATGCTCAATAATGTCGAACTGCGAGTTGGGTCAGCCGCTCGGGTAAGAAGCTTTTGTCCAGAGGCGTGCCCGCGAGATCGTTGCTAGCACGTTTATGCCCGTGCGACCTGAAGTCGTATGAAGCGTTGTTCACCGCTTTATGAGTGAACCATCTGTATCACCAGATGAATCT